>DATHPO010000349.1:0-59886 GCA_035483835.1 Terriglobales bacterium | reverse complement strand
CAATGGGTCGCAAAACTCACCGGCTTGGATTTGGAGCATGCCTACTGGGTTTGTGTGCTGCTGAATTTTGTGGTGATTGCGGCAGTCATTTTCTGGCTCTCGAAGAAAAATCTGCCAGGAGTGTTCCGCAATCGCACCGCTTCCATCCAGAAGGCGATGGAAGAGGCGCGAAGGGCCAGTGAAGATGCCAACCGCCGACTGGCCGAGATCGAAGCGAGGCTTTCCAGGCTTGATGTGGAGATCTCTGGAATGCGCGCTGCTGCGGAGCAGGAAGCCGCAGCCGAGGAACAAAGGATCAAAGCCGCCGCAGCCGAAGACGCGCGCAAAATCGTGGAGTCGGCAGAACAAGAAATCGCGACTGCGGCCAAGACAGCCCGTCGCGAACTGACGGCCTACGCGGCTGACCTGGCGGTATCGCTAGCGAAAAAGCAGATCCATGTGGATGTTGCTACCGATCAGGCGCTGCTCCGCAGCTTTGCCCAACAACTCTCGGTCAACGGCGGCGATACCCGGAAAGGCGGGCAATAGAGAATGGCTTCGGTGACCAACACCTACGCGCGCGCCTTCGCCGACGCTGTCTTTGACGGCCATCATGATCCTGACAAGACTTTGCAAGAGGCCCAAGCCGTAGCCGAATTGGTTGCCGGGAGCAGCGAACTGCGAGCAGTGTGGGAGGCTCCGTCGATCACGGCGGAGCAGAAGAGGGCTGTGCTCGATGCGATTGTGGCCCGTCAGGGAATCTCGCGTACGGTGCGGAATTTCGTTGCGGTGCTGATCGACCATCGGCGCATAACCTTCCTGGGACCGATCGTGAAAGAGTTTGAGCAGGAACTGAATCAGCGTCTGGGATTCACCGAGGCCGAAATTACCAGCGCCCACGAGCTGAACCAAACCGACCGGCAATCTCTAGAAGTGCAGATGGAAAAGTTGACCGGGAAAAAAGTGCGGGCACGCTACTCGCGCGATGAGTCCATGCTCGGCGGCGCCATCCTAAAGATCGGCAGCACGATTTACGACGGTTCGGTGAGGGGACAGTTGGAGAGGATAAAACAAGCACTCAGCAATTAGCAGTCAGCATTTAGCCGCCGTGCATTGCGGCGGAGAAACTGACGGGCTGAATGCTGAGTGCTAAGTGCTAAATGCTCGGTCACGACTAAGAAATTGAAACGAACTCTATGGCACAAATCAGAGCAAACGAGATCACACAACTGATCCGGCAACAAATCGAGAACTACGAATCCAAGATTGCGGTGGATGAAGTAGGCACGGTCATTACCTTGGGCGACGGCATTGCCCGCGTGTACGGCCTCGACAAGGTCATGGCTGGAGAGTTGCTGGAGTTTCCCCATAACGTCGCCGGCATCGCCATGAACCTGGAGGAAGATCAGGTCGGCGTCGTGCTCCTTGGCGAGTACACCGAGATCAAAGAGGGCGACGAGGTCAAGCGCACGGGACGCATCATGAGCGTGCCGGTCGGCGACGCCTTGGTCGGCCGCGTGGTGAATTCGCTGGGGCAGCCCATCGACGACAAAGGGCCCATCGCCACCGACAAGTTCATCGCGTTGGAACGTCTGGCGCCAGGAGTCATTGATCGCCAACCGGTCCGCGAACCCATGGCCACAGGTTTGAAAGCCATCGATAGCATGATTCCGATTGGCCGAGGCCAGCGCGAGTTGATCATCGGCGACCGCCAAACCGGCAAGACCGCGGTGGCGCTCGACACCATCATCAACAACAAAGGGAACGACCTGATTTGCATCTACAACGCTGTCGGACAGAAAAGGTCTTCGATCGCGCAGGTGGTGAAGATCCTCACCGACTACGGCGCGATGGATTACACGATCGTCGTCGCGGCCTCCGCTTCTGAGCCTGCACCCATGCAGTACATCTCGCCTTACGCGGCTTGTGCGATGGGTGAGTATTTCCGGGACAACGGAAAGCACGCCCTGGTTATTTATGACGACCTCTCGAAGCACGCGGCGTCGTATCGCGAAATCTCGCTGCTGTTGCGGCGTCCGCCAGGTCGCGAAGCTTACCCCGGAGATGTTTTCTACCTTCACTCTCGCTTACTGGAGCGCGCGTCGAAACTGAGCGACAAGATGGGTGGAGGATCACTCACTGCGTTGCCGATTATTGAAACTCAAGCGGGAGACGTCTCGGCATACATCCCGACCAACGTTATTTCGATCACCGATGGCCAGATCTTCCTGGAAACGGATTTGTTCAATAGCGGCGTGAGGCCAGCGGTGAACGTTGGCATCTCCGTAAGCCGCGTGGGCGGCAGCGCCCAGATCAAGGCCATGCGGCAGGTGGCCGGAAGTATGAAGCTTGAGCTCGCGCAATATCGAGAACTGGCTGCGTTTGCACAGTTTGGCAGCGATCTCGATAAAGCCACGCAGAACCAGCTCAATCGCGGACAACGCCTGGTCGAAGTCCTCAAGCAGAAGCAGTTCTCACCCTTGCCATTTTCCAAACAGATTCTGATCATCTTTGCCGGCACGAGCGGTTTCCTCGATGACCTTCCGGTAGACCAGGTGCGGGACTTCGAAGCCGAACTCTACGAGTATGTGGACGCGACCAACCCCAGCCTCCTGCGCACTATCATGGAGAAAAAGACTCTCGACGACACCTTGAAAGCCCAGATGACCAAAACAATCAAGGAATGCAAAGAAACGTTCGTAGCCGAGAGGCAAGCGGTAGCGAAATAGGCCACTAGCTCCTGGCTCCTAGCCAGCAGCTAGAAGCGAACGACCGACGACTAATGACCAACGACTGAACAATGGCCAACATTCTCGACATCCGGCGCCGTATCCGCAGCGTGACCAACACGCGGCAGATCACCAAGGCCATGAAAATGGTCTCGGCGGCAAAACTACGGCGCGCTCAGGAGCGCGCTCTGGCTGCGCGTCCTTATGCGCAGATGTTGACCAACGTCTTGAAGTCGCTGGTGTCGCGCGCGGAAATCTATGATCCGGATACGGGTGAGCCGAAGCATCCTCTGTTAGCGCAGCGCCCGGAAAAAAACATCCTGCTGATCGTGGTCACAGGCGATAAAGGCCTGGCCGGCGCTTTCAACACGAATATCCTGAAAGCGGCATCGCGTTTTTTGGAAGCGAAGGCGGGGAAGAACGTCGAAATCGAGGCCATCGGGCGCAAGGGCCGCGACTTTCTACGTCGGCGATTTCCAGTTGCTCCCCCCCGAACGACGGACTCTCAGGAATCGCCGCGAACCACGCTCGTCGGTGAGCACGTCGGAGTGTTGGGCAAAGTGCAATACGAAATGGCTTCCGAGTTGGCCGAGCGCGCGATCGATCGCTATTGTAGAGGAGAAATCGATTCTGTCTACGTCCTCTTCAACGAATTCAAATCAGTGATTGCGCAGCGGCTGCTCGTGGGGCGGGTTTTGCCGATTGAGCAGGTCGGTGAGATGAGCGTAGCGCAAGCCGAGGAAATGACGCTGAAAGAGAAGGAGCGGGCCCTAGAAGCGGCCAAGGGGGCGGGCGTCGGCATTCGTCCCGCCGACACGCGGGAAGCTGACGCGGCCGCTGCCAAGTTTGCCGCCGCTCCCGTTGACTATATTTACGAACAGCCTCCCGAAGAGTTGTTCCGATCGTTGTTGCCGAAGTTCGTAGTCATCCAGGTATTTCGTTCGCTGCTCGAATCCGTGGCAGCCGAACACGCGGCGCGCATGACCGCGATGGACGCGGCAACCAGCAACGCAACCGACATGATCGATTCACTCACGCTGGCCATGAATCGCGCCCGTCAGGCGAAGATTACGAAAGAGATCATCGAGATTGTGAGCGGAGCAGCGGCAGCGGGCTAACAAACCAGCTATTAGCTTTTGGCCGTTAGCTTTTAGCTTGCCGCAACGATGCGCTATCAGCAGATTTTGCATTATTCAATTAAGAGGCCCTAAGCTAAGAGCTAAAAGCCAACAGCCGAGGTTTTATGCCAGAAAACATTGGACACGTGATTCAAATCGCCGGCCCCGCCGTGGACGTGCAGTTTGCCGAAGCGACAATGCCGCCGATTTATCAGGCACTTCGCATTGTGAGCGATGGCTTCACCGTCCCCTTTCCCATCAACGTCATCGTCGAGGTGCAGCAGCATCTGGGCGAGGGCCGCGTCCGCTGCGTCGCCATGGAAGCCACCGAGGGCATGGTGCGCGGCATGAAAGCTATTGACCAGGGTGGACCGATCTCCGTGCCCGTGGGTCGTGGCACTCTCGGACGCGTGATGAACGTGATCGGCCAGCCCGTCGACCAGCTCGGCCCCATCGCACACACCATGACCATGCCGATCCATCGTCCAGCACCTTTGTTTGAAGACCAGGCGACAACCGCAGAAATGTTTGAGACCGGCGTCAAGGTCGTTGATCTCATCCAGCCCTTTCTGAAGGGTGGAAAAATCGGCCTGTTTGGCGGCGCTGGCGTAGGCAAAACCGTTTTCATTCAGGAACTCATCAACAACGTGGCCAAGCAACACGGCGGATTCTCTGTGTTTGCCGGAGTCGGCGAGCGCACGCGTGAAGGCAATGACCTGTGGTTGGAGATGAGTGAGTCTGGTGTTATCAAGCCGGGAGACCCCGAGCATTCGAAAGCCGCTCTCATCTATGGCCAGATGACCGAGCCACCCGGAGCCCGTTTGCGTGTAGCTCTGACCGGTCTAACTGTCGCCGAATATTTCCGCGACGTCGAGGGCGCCGACACGCTGTTGTTCATCGATAACATTTTCCGCTTTACCCAGGCCGGATCCGAGGTGTCCGCTCTCCTCGGCCGCATGCCCAGCGCCGTGGGCTACCAGCCTAATCTTGCGACGGAGATGGGCGAACTGCAGGAACGGATTACCTCGACGAAGAAGGGATCGGTTACGTCGGTGCAGGCGATTTACGTTCCTGCCGACGATTTGACCGATCCGGCGCCAGCAACCACCTTTGCCCACCTGGATGCGACCACGGTGCTTTCACGTGCTTTGACCGAGATCGGAATTTATCCTGCGGTTGATCCGCTAGCGTCGACCTCGCGCATTCTCGATCCCCGTATCGTCGGCCAGGAACATTATGACGTGGCGCAAGGCGTCAAGAAGACTCTGCAGAGCTACAAAGACTTGCAGGATATCATCGCGATTCTCGGCATCGATGAATTGAGTGAAGACCAGAAAGTCACGGTGGCTCGAGCCCGCAAGATTCAAAAATTCCTCTCGCAGCCGTTCCACGTGGCCGAACAATTTACCGGCGCCCCGGGGCGCTACGTGAAGGTCGCCGATACCGTGAAAGGCTTCAAGGAAATCAACGAAGGCAAGTACGACGACATTCCAGAACAAGCCTTCTACATGAAGGGCCAGATTGATGAAGTGCTGGAAGCGGCAGAAAAATTGAAGGCAGTAGCGTAACAAGCTATCAGCTATCAGCTTTCAGCTCAGAACTGAAACCGCTTGAGAAAAGCTGAGAGCTGACGGCTGAAAGCTGACAGCTGTTCTTATGGCCGACACTTTCCAACTCGAGATCGTCACTCCGGACAAGATGGTCGTCCGCGATGTGGCGGAAGAAATGCAGATTCCAGCCAAGGACGGATATCTTGGCATCCTGCCCGGACACGCCCCGCTGATCACCGAACTGGCTGTCGGGGAGATCACGTACCGCAAGGACAATCAGACGCGCCGCCTTTCCGTGGCGTGGGGATTCGCGGAGGTACTGCCCGACAAAGTGACTATCTTGGCTGAAACCGCGGAGCGTGCCGAAGAGATCGACCCGAAACGCGCTCAGGAAGCCAAACAGCGCGCGGAATCGCACCTCGGCACCTGCAACACAGAAGAAGATTTCAAGCGGATCGCAGGAGACTTGAAGCGCGCAGACACTCGCCTTGAAGTGGCGGGCAAGCAGAACTGAAGACTACGCAATCCCAGGCATCACTTGAGCCCAACCCCGTACAGATAGTCGTACGTGTTGGCCTGACTCCAAGGCAAGTTTGCCTTGAAAGAAGAGAATAAGATCGCGCGATCCATGAAACTCACGAACACATCGCGCTGTGACGTCGCCGTGGTCACACGGAAAGTAAAAAGCCCGAAGCAGGGATCTTGAAGTTCGTTCGAGCCGTAGAGGTAAGGAGTGTCAGCGACCGGCCTCAGACTTGCCTGGACCAGCGTCGCACCGTTGGTGTCCGTGACCGTAATCTGAGCATCGGCGCTGATGACCATGGTCGCGTTGCCCAACCCGGGAGCGCCCGTCTCAACATTTCCCTGGCCAGTGTGTGCGCCCGTCTTCTGGTAGTAAATCACCTTGTAGTTTCCGGCAAAGGCTGGATCGAAATCCTTAGTGGCAGCCTTCTTCAGGCCCAGAATCGTGCCGTTCGGGTTGTCCACGGCAAAGATGCCATTGGCCGTGCCAAAAACGTAATCGGACGCACCGCTGCCCTCGGACATGATTAGGAAACTTCCCGAAGGATCGGTTTGAAAGCTGCTACCCGGGAAACCACCCACATGAAAAGCGTTGCCCTGTCCGGCTCCAAAGGGCGAGTAAGATGTCAGGCTGATATTTGCGTGCGCGTCGAGAGATATGGAACCTACCTCAATACCTCCGGAAGAAGTCCGGAACTGCATGTAGTTGTAATCGTGATCAGCCCACGTGGCGACGGAAATGGTGCTCTTCTGAACGGCAGTAACCAGGGCCAGGGTATCGTGGTTGGGGCCAGCCTTCGCCGCTTGCAAAAGCAGAGCGTAGTTAGGGACTTCATAGGCGGCCAGAAGATTGTGGTTGGGATCATTGAGCGCGTACGTGCCGTCGGCGTTTACCGTGTAGGGAACTACCCCGGTGTCCCCGTTCGAAAGATTGGTATAGGTCAGAGTCAGGGCGACCGGGTCGAGGGTGATGGCAAGGAAATCACCGATGGATGCGCTTCCGTTATATGAACGTTTCGACGAACCCGTCGAAACCGGGGCCACATTCGTGGAGTTGCAGCCCAGAGCGGCAAGCACCAGCAGAGAGACGAATAAAGTTCGAAGCCTCATGGGAACGTTCCTCCATCTGAGTCTTATCGGCATCTCTTCCTTGAACTTTAGTCCGCGAGCAGCGTGATGGCACTCCTGTGCCATCACACGGCACAGGTGGGCCATTACGAACGGATGCACTCGACGATAGATTTATCCCCAAAGGACGGCGAGAGCTGCGGTGACAAGGGTTCTTGATTGAACGCTGGTCTTAGCTTTCGCCGTCCGATCCAGAATTCCTATGAAGCAATCAGTTGTTCGATGTCCTTATTGCGTTTTGGGCGTCCAGTTCAGACCCATGGCACCTCATCTGGACGGACGGTTCGTCTGCGAAAAGTGCGGCCACGTCGCGCTTGCAGATGGTACGAGCTTCGCGTGTGATTGCTACCGATGCATAGAGTTGAACGCGTCACGAATCAACAGGGATGTAAGTCCGATTCTCAAAATCAAGACTGTCGCCAGCTAGTAGCGCACTCCGTTTGTATCCATTGACGCAGGATTTACCCGTTAGCCTTCGCGACCAGCAAAATCGCCAGGCAATAAAACACAAACATGAGGCCCAGGTACAACTTGGCGCGGCTTCCCGCGCCTTCAAATTCTTTCCACACCAGCACCCCCCACAATGCCGCGACCATCGGGGCGGATTGCCCAATCGCGTACGAAATCGCCACCCCCGTGAAGTTCGCGGCTACGAGATTGAAGACCATCCCCGTACCCCAGATCACGCCGCCGATCACTCCCAGCATATGTCCGGAAGTGGGCCCACGAAAGAATCCGCCGAAGTTTACAGGCTCTCCCACCAGCGGCTTCTTCATGAAATAAACATTCCAGATAAAGCAAGAGAACAGCGCGCCGAGAGTCAAAAACACAGCGACGCTGTAGGGACCGAGCGTGTTGCCCTTGGTCATCGCGCGGGCCACGAATGGCGCCCAAAGCCCCATCAAGACTCCGGAAACGATGCACACGATAATGCTTTTCTTCGAGGTGGAGCGGCCCGCGCTGGCCAGACTCCCGTAAGCTTTGCCGTCCATAATAACCGCAATGACCGCGCAAACTACTCCCGCGGCGAGCAAAGCGCCGTTGCCTCTGGGTTGGAGGATATAGCTCGAAACCACGCCGACTACGAGAGCAATGCCGATAGCGACCGGGAAGGCAATTGCCAGGCCCGCCATATCAATCGCGGCAACCAGCAGGAGGTTCGCGAGATTGAATATCGCTCCGCCCAACATCGTATAAAGGATGTTCGAAGTGTCCGCTGAATGAACGTTGTTGAGGAAGCTGTTGGCATCATTCCCAGAGCTTCCCATGGTGAAGGCGAAAATCACCGAGACAAGAAAAATGCCAACCGCGTAATCCCAATAGAACAGTTCGAAGCGATAATTCTTGACGCCTTTGTAAGTATTGGCCCATGAACCCCAACAGATGGCGCTGGTGATCATCATCAGCAGCGCGATGCTCAGACTGTGCGGTGTAAACATTCGTTTGCGGGAAGATCAGCGAAGCCTAGCGTCGAGATTTGTGAGTGTCAAGGTCAAAGTGCGGGGGAGTTGGGAGCAGAGGCGACGCGTTTCCAGATCAACCTGCTAGCTTTTCCTGCATTCTGCCGTACAATTAGCTCGCAACATCGTGGCGGGCCTGCAGATTCTCGCCGGGGAACCTAAGAATCGCGGTTCTGACGGAGAACATCTAAATGCCGGTGGAGTACAACAATCGTCCCGGGATCACCGACAACGTAAGCAGCATCTCTGCTGACGGAGCGCCGCGAGATTCCAACGCTCCCTTGGCAACCCTAAACGGGCGGCTGCTTCTCTCCAATCGGGGCATTCCGATCAATCTGGATTGGGTAAAGCAGGTTCGCGTAAATACCAGCGCAGTGGAACGCAGGGCGCAAACTCATGTGGCGCGTCGTACGGTGAAAAAAGACTGGCAGGCGGCGTGGCTGCTGCGCGCAGTTACCTGTATGGATCTGACAACTCTTTCGGGAGACGACACCGACGAGCGCGTTCGCCGGTTGTGCGCCAAGGGCCGGCAACCGATTCGTCCGCAGCTAACAATGCAACTGGGAGTGGAAGGTCTTAACATTCAGGTTGCGGCTATTTGCGTGTATCACCGGTTCGTCGAAACCGCGCGAAGAGCCCTCGAAGGCAGCGGCGTGCAAGTTGCTGCCGTTTCCACGGGGTTCCCCGCAGGACTCTCTCCATTGCCCGAGCGCATCGCCGAAATTCGCCGCTCCATCGAGGCTGGCGCTCAAGAAATTGACGTAGTAATCACCCGCGCGCACGTTTTTGGAGGCAGGTGGCAAGAACTTTACGACGAGATTGCTGCCTTCAAACAGGCGTGCGGTCCCGTACACATGAAAGTCATTCTGGGGACGGGCGACCTGCTGACTCTTCGCAATGTAGCCCGTGCAAGCGTCGTCGCGATGATGGCAGGCGCGGACTTCATCAAGACCTCGACCGGAAAAGAGCCGACCAACGCCACGCTGCCAGTCGGCTTCGTCATGAGCCGTGCCATCCGCGAATACGCGCAGGAAACCGGCATGGCGGTTGGCTTCAAAGCGGCAGGCGCCATTCGTACCGCGAAACAATCGATGGAATGGCTGGCGCTAATGAAAGAAGAACTCGGCCTTCCCTGGATGAAGGCAGAACTCTTTCGCCTTGGAGCGAGCGGCTTGTTAAATGATATTGAGCGGCAACTCGAGCACCACGCGACCGGGCGCTATTCGGCGGATTATCGCCATCCCATCGCCTAGAGTGGCTGTAGAGACGTAGCTAGCTACGTTTCTAACAGAGAGGATCTCCGGGCGGGACTTATGCGGTTATTCCCGGATGCCGTAGCGACGCAAGAATACATAAAATCAAGATGAGCATCGCTGAAAAATTCGTCACTATGGAATACGGCCCAGCGCCGGAAGACGCGAAAGAGGCGCTCTCCTGGCTCGACCACCACAAACGCCGCCTCAGCCACTTCATCAATGGCGCGTGGGTTGGCCCCTCTACCGGAAAATACTTTGACACCACCGACCCCTCAACGGGAGAAAAGCTTGCCAGTGTTGCAGAAGGATCGGCCGCCGACATTGACGCTGCAGTCAAAGCCGCCCACGCCGCCTTTCCCGGCTGGCAATCGCTTACTCCGCACGCCCGGGCTCGTTACCTCTACGCCCTCGCGAGACAAGTACAAAAGCATTCTCGCCGCCTGGCCGTGCTCGAAACCATGGACAACGGAAAACCGATTCGCGAGAGCCGCGACCTCGATATTCCGCTGGTCGCGCGGCATTTTTATTATCACGCGGGCTGGGCGCAACTGCTGCAGCAAGAATTTCCCGATTATGTTGCTTGCGGTGTTGTGGGGCAGATTATTCCGTGGAACTTTCCGCTGCTCATGCTGGCATGGAAGATCGCGCCCGCTCTGGCGACGGGAAACACCGTCGTTCTGAAGCCCGCCGAGTTCACGCCGTTGACTGCGCTTGCATTTGCGGAAATCTGCCATGAAATCAAACTGCCCGCGGGCGTAGTGAACATCGTGACCGGCGATGGTTCCACCGGCGAAGCTTTGGTTAAGCATCCCGATGTAGACAAGATCGCATTCACCGGGTCAACGGAAGTGGGCCGCGCCATTCGCAGCGCGACCGCGAAAAGTCACAAGCGGCTTTCGCTCGAACTTGGCGGCAAATCTCCTTTCATTGTTTTTGAAGATGCCGATCTCGACAGCGCCGTCGAAGGATTGGTGGATGGAATCTGGCTCAATCAAGGACAAGTCTGCTGCGCCGGTTCGCGCCTGCTCATGCAGGAGAGTATTGCCGAACTGCTGATTGCAAAAATACGCGATCGCATGAGCACCCTACGCGTGGGACCGCCGCTGGACAAGGCCATCGACATTGGTGCGATCGTCGCCCGTGTTCAACTGGATCGCATTCAGCGGCTGGTGGATCAGGGCATAGCGGACGGCGCAACCTGCTGGCAACCCGCGATGGAAATGCCATCGCGCGGCCTCTTCTTTCCTCCGACCTTGCTCAGCAACGTTCATCCCGCTTCCATCGTGGCGCAGCAGGAGATCTTCGGTCCCGTGCTGGCCGCGATGACTTTCCGTACTCCCGCTGAAGCGGTCGAGCTTGCCAATAACTCTGTGTACGGTCTGGCGGCCTGCGTGTGGAGCGAGAGCATCAATGTTGCGCTGCACGTTGCGGCGCAGGTCAAAGCCGGTGTGGTCTGGGTGAATTGCACGAACCTGTTTGACGCCTCTTGCGGTTTCGGCGGCTACCGCGAAAGCGGATACGGCCGCGAGGGTGGCAGGGAAGGCTTGCTCGAATATCTGGAACCGGCGTGGTTCAAGCGTGCACCTCAACTGCCGCCCGCAAAGCCAGCTCCAGCGGAAACCTCGGATGACGAAACAGAGCCACCCGCAACTTTCGCTGTCGACATCGATCGGACCGTGAAGCTCTACATCGGAGGCAAACAGACGCGGCCGGATTCCGGCTACAGCATGGAGGTGCGGAGTAAGAATGGCCAACTGCTGGGCGAAGTAGGGCTGGGCAATCGCAAAGACATTCGCAATGCCGTCGAGGCTGCCCGCAAAGCGGCTGGCTGGGCGAAGACCACCGCGCACAATCGTGCACAGGTTCTTTACTACATGGCGGAAAACCTGTCGCAGCGCCGCGACGAGATTGCTCATCGGCTCGCGGCAGCCGTCGGAGAGCGGCAAGCCGCCGCTGAAGTGAGTTCAGGTATTGAGCGCATCTTCTCTTACGCTGCGTGGGCAGACAAGTTCGATGGTGCGGTGCACAACCCACCGTTCCGCAATATTGCGATCGCGACGAACGAGCCGATCGGAACGGTCGGCATCATCTGCCCTTCGGAAGCTCCGTTGCTCGGCTTCCTTTCTCTGGTTATGCCCGTGATCGCCATGGGCAATACCGCAATCGTTGTTCCCTCGGAAACTTACCCGCTCATCACCGGAGACCTGTACCAACTTTTCGATACCAGCGATCTGCCGGGCGGCGCGGTGAACATCGTCACCGGATACTCGTCGCAACTTCTCAAGACTCTCGCCGAGCACGATGATATCGATGCTATCTGGTGTTTTGGAGATGAAGCCAACGCCGCTGCGGCTAAGTCGTACTCAATCGGAAACCTGAAGCAGGTCTTCACCAACGAAGGCCGCGCCATCGATTGGTTCGACGCGAAGCAAGCCGAAGGCCGATGGTTCCTGCAACACGCCACGCAGGTGAAAAACATCTGGGTTCCCTACGGCGAGTGATTGTTCACCACAGAGACACAGAGACACAGAGAAAGAAAAACTCAGAAAGGTTTTCTCTGTGCCTCTGTGTCTGCGTGGTGAATGTTCTTGACCTGAAATTCATTGACAAGGATCGCCAGGGCTGACTAGACTCGGCCTTCTTATGGCGAAACGTCCTCGCATCGCGGTGATCGGCAGCGCGAACATTGACTTGACTACCTTTTCCGATCGTTTCCCTAAAGCCGGAGAAACAATTTTTGGCCAGAAGTTCGATCTTGGCTTTGGAGGCAAGGGTGCAAATCAGGCGGTTGCGTCGCGGCTTTGCGGGGCTGAGGTTTTTATGGTCGCAAGAGTCGGCAGCGATTTGTTCGGTCCTGCGACGATCGAGAACTTCAAGAAGCTTGGGATCGATACCACCCATGTGAAGCAGATCGAAGGAGTCTCCAGCGGCGTCGCGCCGATTTTTGTTGAGCCCAACGGGCAGAATCGCATATTCGTGGTGAAAGGCGCGAACGATCTGCTGAAACCCGCCGACGTTGACGCTGCGTCCGACTTGCTGAAGACTGTTGATTGCATGGTCTTGCAGTTCGAAATTCCGCTCGAAACCGTTTACTACAGCGTCGATTTTGCACGTAAGAACCGCATTCGCTGTATCGTCAATCCTGCCCCCGCTCAACCGGTCGATCTCAATGCTTTAGCTGGACTCGACTACTTCGTTCCCAACGAAAGTGAAGCAGAGACCATCACCGGAATGCCGGTACGCAACGTTGAAGATGCGAAGCAGTGTGCGGAAAAGCTGCTCTCGGGCGGGGTCAATCGGGTCATCCTTACGCTAGGCGCGAATGGCTCACTATTGGCTGGCCGCGAGAGCATGGAGCATATTCCCGCATTCACCGTGAACAGTATCGACAGCACCGGTGCAGGCGACGCATTCATTGGCAGCTTTGCCGTGTTTCTTGGCGAAGGTCTGTGCGAAAGGGAAGCCGTCCGTCGCGCAAATCTCTACGCTGGACTCTCGACGACCGGCGTAGGCACTCAGAAATCGTTCTACGATCGCGCGCGTTATGATGCGGAGTGGGCGGCTCGCAAAGCCTAACCGATGCAAATCTTGAGGGACCGAATGAGCTTGTACCGATGTTTGTTTCTAGCTTTCAGTGTTTTCTTTTTTGTCCCCGCATCCCTTTGGTCTCAAGCGACAAGGCAGCAAGCCGATCTCATCGTCACCGGCGGAACCGTCGTCACAATGGACGGCCCTCGAACCATCTACGACGACGGAGCCGTTGTCGTTAACGCGGACACGATTGTCGCGGTTGGTCCGCGCCGCGAACTGGAAGCCAAGTTTGTGGGCACACAAACGATCGACGCCAGAGGGAAACTGGTTCTGCCCGGATTCATCAACGGCCACACTCACGTCCCGATGACCCTGTTCCGCGGGCTTCACGATGATGTAACGCTTAACGATTGGCTCTACAAATACATCTTTCCCGCCGAAAAGAAGAACGTCGACGAACAATTCGTGCGCTGGGGAACGCGGCTGGCTGCGGCAGAACAGATTCGCGGAGGCGTCACCACTTTCGCCGACATGTATTACTTCGAGGACGCCGTGGCTGAAGAAACTAAAGCGGCAGGGATGCGCGGCGTGCTAGGCGAGACGTTTATCGATTTTCCCGCGCCCGACAACAAAAGTGAAGTCGAAATGCTCGCGTATACCGAGAAATTCTTGAGAAAGTGGCAAGGTGATCCGCTGATTCACGCCGCCGTTGCGCCGCATTCAATTTATACGTGTTCCCAGAAGACACTTCAGGATGCCGCGGCGCTGGCGAGGAAGTATCACGCGCCCATTTTGATTCACACTGCGGAAATGAAAAAAGAGTGGGATGACAGTCAGAAGCTGAATGGGATGTCGCCGGTGCAATACCTCGATAAGATCGGTGTGCTCGGTTCCGACGTTGTCTCGGCGCACTGTATTTATGTGGACGAGGCCGACCGTAAGACTCTCGCGCAACGGCAAGTGGGATGCGTTCACAATCCTTCTAGCAACATGATGCTGGCCAGCGGCGTCGCTCCGGTTGCTGAGATGCGCGCAGCGGGCGTCGCCGTTGGTCTCGGAACCGACGGACCGGCGGGCAGCAACAACGATTTAGATCTGATGGAGGAGATGGATCTGGCAGCCAAGCTCGCCAAAATTACAAAGATGGATCCGCTGGCACTGAATGCGAAGGCAGTGGTAGAAATGGCGACCATCGAGGGCGCGAGAGCGCTTCACATGGAGAAAGAGATTGGTTCGTTAGAAGCCGGAAAGAAGGCCGACTTGATTGTCATCAGCCTGGACGAACCCAACGCTGTCCCCATGTACGACGTCTCTGCGCAACTGGCCTATGCGCTCAAGGGAAGCGACGTGGAGACGGTAGTGATTGGCGGGCGCGTGGTCATGCGCGATCGAAAAGTGCTGACCGTGCAAGAAGCAGAAGCTATGGCGAAAGCGCGGGAGTACAAACAGAAAGTCGCTTCATCGCTCGGATTGCCGTAGATATCGGCGCTGCGTTGCACGCTTACGATTGCATTGATGATCCTATCCCCAAAACTGATCACCCTTGCGCCACAAAAATCTTGACTTTTAGACCGCTCCTACAGTTAGATGGTTCGCATTATTGGGGACCTCCAGAAAAACTTTAGCCGGGAAAGTGCGATCCCGTTTGCCACTCGATGGGCGTCGCTTAAGGAGAGATCGATGCTGACCAGAAGAACGCTGCTCGTGGTGTTCGTTTCTTTTGTTTTTCCCATCTGCCCACTCCTCTACGGCCAGGCGACCGGAAGTTTTTCGGGCACCGTTTCCGACAAAACCGGGTCCGTAGTCTCTGGGGCAACGGTAACTGCGACGACGCAAGGCACAGCGGTCTCTCGCGTGGCCAAGACCGACGAGTCCGGGCATTACCTTATCCCTTTGCTCCCCGTCGCAGACTTCACCATTCGAGTGGAATCTGCGGGTTTTGGCGCGGTCGAGCAGAAGGACCTGCGCCTGCAAGTGGACGAGCATCGCGAAGTAAATTTCACGCTTGCGCCGGCTGCCGTTGCCGCGACGGTTGAAGTAAACGCCACCCAGGTGGCCGTGGAATCAACGAATGCCACGCTGGGGCAAGTGATTACTTCCCAGGAAGTGGCCCAGCTTCCCTTAAATGGACGCAACTTCGTCCAACTGGCGACCCTGACTCCGGGTACGACCGCAGAAACCAACCCAAACAGTTTTTTCAATGGAGCCGCCAGCAGCGAGGCCTCGACGCGCGGGTCCTTTTCGCTTTCCGTGGGCGGGTCGCGAGCCCAGAGTACAGATTGGATGCTCGATGGCAACGACAATAATCAACTGGACGAAGGCGGCATCGCCATTTTCCCCAATCTCGACGCGGTTCAAGAGTTTAAAGTTCTAACCTACAACTACTCGGCGGAATGGGGAGAACGTGCCGGCCCGACCGTTCTGGTCACAACCAAGTCAGGATCAAACCAGTTTCACGGAAGTCTGTTTGAATACTTCAGGAACACCGACCTCGATGCCCGCAACTATTTCGCTCCCACCAGAAACAAGTTTAATCTGAATCAATTTGGCGGTTCGCTGGGTGGGCCGATCCGGAAGGACAAAACGTTCTTCTTTATCGATTATCAGGCTAAAATGCAGCGGCTCGGTGTGCCTTTCAATGGGCTGGTTCCGACCACCGCGATGATGACTCCCGACGCGGCTGGTGACTATAACTTTAATCTGGATCCGTTCGGCAATCCGCGCGGAACGTCGAGTACCTTTCCCATCCTCACTAATCCTTATGCACCGGCGACGAGCAACGACCGGCACTTCCAGTGCATCCCCGGTACAGCCACGCCCGAGCCTGTCGGGGCGGGCGGAATCCAACCGGCGGGCGCAGACTGCAGCGTAATTCCCGCGGCCATGGTGAACCCCCTCGCCGCAAAGGTGATTCAGCTTTACCCCACGCCCAACGCGGCCAATGCGGCGCTAGGTTACAACTACGTCAATCAGCCAGTCAGGAAACTCAACGAGGGGACGGGCGACATCCGCGTCGATCACAATTTCTCCAACAAGGATTCAATCTTTGGCCGCTTCAGCTACGACCAGGCAACGAACTTTGTGCCGGGAGGCTCACCGACCTGGGCCGAGGTCAATGCCTTTGGAAGTAATCAGTACATCGACAACCATGGGCGTAACGCTGCACTATCCTGGACGCACCTTTTTTCCGATCGCACCATCAACCAGGCCAGTTTTGGGTTCAGCAGGATTTTTAATCACATTCTCTCTTTCGGCACGGGCAGCTGCGAGGCTGCGGTCATCGGCATTCCCGGCGCCAATCTGGGAAGCCAGTGCGATTCCTTGACCGGTTACCCTGCCAGCCTGAACCAGTCAACCAAGGACTGCATCGGTTGCGGCATGACTTCGTTTCAGATGACCACTTACATGTCGCTGGGAGATCGCGGATACGCTCCCTACCAGGGTGGAACGAACGTCTACTCCGTTTCGGACACGCTCGACTTGATTCGAGGCAAACACGACATCAAGTTCGGAGCGACCTTTCGCGCCGAACAGATGAACATCAGAAATAATGCATTCCAGGACGGTTTTGTCTCCCAGAACGGCGCGGCGACTGGCGACAACATGGGAGATCTCCTGCTCGGAAGTCTGGGAACCTTTGCCGCTCACGATCAGACATTCCTCGGCGGTACGGTCGGTCGCCGCTGGAAATTATTCCGCCCATTCGTCCAGGATGATTGGCGCGTGACCGCCAATATGACGTTCAACATCGGACTTGCCTGGGCACTGGCGACCCCCCAGACTGAAGTCGAAAATCGCCAGGCAAACTTCGATGTTCAGACCCTCCAGTGGTACGTTCCCTCGGGCAGCCCCGGGCTGGCCGGTTGCGCCAATTGCATTGCTTCCGATAGCCGCGCTGGCATCCAGTTTCAGAAAACCGCTTTCGAACCACGGATCGGGTTTGCCTGGAAGCCGATGGGGAGCACCAAGACGGCGATCCGCGCCGGGTACGCGATCTTCCACGATTCCGCCTGGAATCAGGGTGGGCAAGGGTTGTGGCAAAATCCACCCTTCTATGCCGAAGTGGATCCATTTCCCACGGGAGTTTGTCCCACTTTCGGCGGCACCGGCTGCGGCCTCTCGAACGGTTTCCTTCTTCCGGCGGGCACGCCTTCTACTACGCCCGTGCCGGGAGGCGCCGTCTACAACGCGCCGGTGAATCCGGGCGCATACACTGGCACCATTCAGTCAATGAACCGGAATTTCAAGCAGGGCATGGTCCAGCAGTACAACCTCAATGTTGAGCGCCAGCTACCCGGAGATGTTGTTCTGACTGCAGGCTACGCTGGCTCCCACAGCACGCACATTCTGGTCAGCCAGGTGAACGAAAACATCTCATCTCCAAGTGCATGCCCCGGCGGAAGTAATCCGGTCCCCGGCTACACGCTGGGTTGCGGCTTTCCGACCTTCCCTTATGCATTTCCGTTTCAATCTGTCGACAGCAATAACAGCATAGGGAATGCGCGTTACGATTCTCTCCAGATCAAAGCTGAGACCAAGAGCTCGCGCCACGGCCTCTACGCTCTGATCGGCTACACCTGGTCCCGCACTTTCGATTCCGGTATGCCTGATGGTCTGGGCAGCAATCCTGGCGCGCTGTACTGGCCGCTACCCGGAGCTCAGGGGCTGGATTGGGGTTTGTCCCAACTTAACTTGAATGATGTCTTTACCGCCAGCGTTCTTTACAACCTGCCTTTTGGCAAGGGCAGGTACTTCGGCAGCAATTGGAGCGGAGCCACCAACGTACTGTTGGGAAACTGGCAGATAAACGTGATTGAAAGGGCAGAGTCTGGCTTCCCACTTTTTGTGGTCGACAGCGCCGATGAGTCGGGTGTGTTCTTTTTCTACAACGGGCTGGTTTTGCAGCGGCCGAATCAGGTCGGCAATCCCAACAAGGCGGGGCAGGTCGCAGCCAATCCGACTTGCATAGCGCCGGCTAAGATTCACACGCTTGCCAATTGGTTCAATCCCTGCGCTTTCGAAAAAGCGCCCGCCGGAGAGCTGGGAGACGCCAACCGCGCACCCGCCTACGGTCCTCGTTACGTAAACACGGATTTCTCGATAATCAAGGACTTTCCTTTGCCCGTCCGCGAGGGAATGAATCTGCAATTCCGGGCCGAGTTCTTCAATCTCTTTAACCATCCTCATTTCTTCTTGCCCGGCATCGCGGGCACGGGAGAGCAGGACATTAATTCTCCTAGCAGTTTTGGGGTAGTCAGCCAGACGATCAACCAGACCGTGAATGATGCGCGCTCCATCCAGTTTGCGCTCAAGCTGACGTTCTAGGGTAGGCCGACAGGTGGTGCGTGGACTTGGGGCAGGCTATTGCGGCTGCGCAGCAGAAGCCGGTTCCCGCAGCGTATACACAAACTGCCGAATCTCACGCCGCTGGCGGTCGGCTTCTTCCGCTGTCTTCTTCGAAAGCTGATCGTAGATTTGCAGTTCGGCTTGAGCTTTCGACTTTTCTCCATTCCGGCTGTAGGCCTGCGCAAGCCGATAGTGGGCAGCTACCAGCCCCGGATTAGCCGCGATCGCTTCCAGATAGGAGGAGACTGCTTTCGAAGAATCACCCCGCTGCGAATAGAGAACACCCAGTTGCAAATAGGCGGCAGCGAGCTTCGGATCGAGACGCACGGCCTTCTCCAGCAAGGACTCCGCATGCGCCAGATCGTCGGCGTCGTTCCGTGTCAATAGACCGAGCGCGTAATAGTAGTTGCCTTGAGCATTTTCAGGTTGGAGAAGGACGAAACGCCCCAGCTTCTCCATCATGCAGGTTGACTGCGCGGTCTCGACGCTTTGCATTTTGCCCAGGAACAAGTAAGGGTTCGGGTCGTCAGGATTCACGTCGGATGCCTGGCAGAGATGCTCAACGGCTAGCTTGTCGGAGCCGCGCGCATACCAAGACACGCCCAGCCCCGCCAGCATCCGCGCGGAGCGCGGGAAGAGGCGGTTGCCCTCATTAAAAACTTCGGTCGCCGGCTCAAACGCGCGATGGATCAGAAGCTCGGTGCCCCAATCGAAAAGATTCTCCTCGCTCGGGTTCAGTTCCGCTGCATGCTGGTATTCCCGGACGGCCTCCAGAGAATTGCCCAGTTTCTCCTCGACATCGCCGAGCAAATGATGCAGTTCCGCCTGCTCTTGCCGACCAAGTTCCTTCCCGGCCGTGTCGTGGGCAGCCAGCAGGGTTCGTGTCTGCGTGCGCGCGCGTTCGTATTGACCGCCGCGGGCATAAGCCAGCGCCAGCTCGTAAGCATTTTCGTAGTCCCCGGGATTTACCCGAGAAGCCTGTTCGAGATACGGAATTGCTTCCGCAGCTTTTCCGTCGTCGAGCAGCAATTTCCCCAGCCGGTGATTTATGTCGAAGTTTCCAGGTTCGCGCCCAGCCTCCTTGCGCAGAGATTCTTCCACCGCCGCGCTGGAGGCAGATGAAACTGAGGCCCTTCGGGAATTCGTGTTTGGCTCAGAAACGGGCAGCGAAGCCGTTTCCTTTGTCAGCGTTTCCGTAGTGCTCGTGTCGGAGCCGTGCCCACCGGGATTCATAGCCTCAGTTACACCCGCCACCGTGAATTTGGGCTCATCGAAAAACTCCGGTCTTTCAGACGACGATCCGGATACTTCTTGGGAATCGAGCGTGAGGTCAATCTTTTTCGTTTCCTTTTGCCCTAGGACGCAAAGACCGAAAGTTGCGTCGCGGTATCCTGGCATCTCCGCGCGCAACGTGTAAATGCCTTCGCGCAGTCCGGAAAAGCGGTAAGCTCCCTCGGAATCAGTGCGTGCGGTTAGGGTTTCCGCCGCGGCCTTTGCTTGGAGCTGAACCGTGGCGCCGGCAACGGGATGGCCGTATGCATCCCGCACCCATCCTCGCAAAATTGCCGACCCTGCGTGATCGTCAAATGGTCCCTGAATGGATTGTCCGTGAAGCAGGAGCGGAGCAAAGAGCGCACTCACCGCCAAAATGCAGGTTGCGAGATTAGCTCCGACGGATTGGTGAACGGTCGCGCGGAAACGGACCATAGGACAGAGCGAACCGGAAAAGTGAAACGAAGTCAATCGCGCTCGCGTGGAACATTCTAGTCGCCGGTGTTGCCGTCCGCAATCGCCTTATAATTGGGGTTTTGTTTGAGGCTTCTGAACTCCGAGGTGAACAATGAAATTCCGCCGACTCTGGTTTTTGACCACTGCAATCCTGCTGATGACCAGCCTCACTGCGTGGGGCCAGAAGCGAAAAATCATCATCGATCAGGATGCGGCCGGCCCCGCCGGAACCGACCAGCAGTCAATCCTGTTGTTGATCCAGTCTCCACAGACCGAAGTCCTGGGCATCACGGTGGTGACTGGAGATCAGTGGCTCAAGGCCGAAATCGCGCACACCTTGCGCATGCTCGAACTCATCGGACGAACCGACATTCCAGTCGTGCCCGGTGCCGAGTATCCGCTGGTCAGGCGAAAAGAGGAAACGGAACTCTGGGAGCAGCTCTACGGCTCCGTAGCCTGGCTGGGAGCCTGGACCCCGCGTTTTTATCATCCAGCTGACGACCTTGGAGAAATGCCCGAAGGCAAACCCAGTACCAAACCCGCAGATGAAGACGCAGCCCACTTTTTAATTCGCATGGTCCACAAGTTTCCCAACGAAATAACGATTTACGAGGGCGGCCCAATGACGAACCTCGCGTTGGCCATCTCCATCGATCCCGAATTTGCAAAGTTGTCCAAAGAACTTGTGTTCATGGGCGCCAGCCTGAATCCGCAGACCACCGATCCCGAGTTCGTCAATACTCCCAGGCGCGAATTCAACTTCTGGTTCGATCCGGAAGCGGCTCACATTGTGTTGCAAGCACCCTGGAAAAAAATTGTCTGCACGCCAGTAGACATTTCGGTGAAGACAAGGATGACAATCGAATTGATCAACCGCGTCAAGGCCGGCAATTCGCCCGTCGCCCGCTACATTGGCCAATACACCCACCTGCATGGCGAATTCAATTATTTATGGGATGAGTTGGCAGCCGCTGCGTGGCTCGATCCCAGTCTCATCACAAAAAAAGAAACCGGCTTCATGGACGTCAATCTGGACCAGGGCTACAGCTATGGGGACACGATTACTTGGGCGGATTGGAACAAGCCGAAGATCGCGCTTCAGCCCGTCGAAGTGCAAGACGATCTCGACACCGAAAAGTTCTACAAGATGTTCGTGGACCTGCTGACCGCTCCGACCCTGCCGAAGCAGTAGAAGCGGTGAAAGCTCGTTCAACGCTACATCTCCAGCTCAGAACCCCGGCGGATGTTCGCCCGCCACGCCAAAGTTGCGTTCCAGAGCGAGCCCGGCGCTGGCCAGCGTGCCCTCGTCAAAAAGCCTTCCAATCAGCGTCACGCCGTGAGGCACCCGACGCGGTGGAGCAAACGTTGGCAAAGGCATGCTTGGGTCGGGTGCCCAATCGCTACGCGCCCTCGACACTTCAACAAAACCTGCTCGCAATGTAAGCGATGGATGTCCGGTGAAGTTGGTGATGGTGAGCATTTCGTCGCGCAGTGACGGCACCAGAAGCAGATCGACTTGCGAGAAGACACGCGCCATCTCCTCCGCCACTTTGCGGCGAAGCCGGTCGGCCTGCACGTAATCGACGGCGGAAAGAAATCGGGCCTCACGAAAAATGTTAGGCCAAGCATCGGGAGTTTGAATTCGAAGTTGATTCATCCCGCCGCTGAGCCCGAGCTCCTCAAACGCCGCCGCGCCTTCGGCAAAGAGAATCAGATTCAGCGAGCCATACGGCCAGTCTGGTATAGCGACTTCAACTGGAACCATACCCACTTTCTTAACTGCATTCAGAGCGGCGCGGTCAACTTCGGTCGCAGGTCTCTCGTTCATCCACGCGGGAAAATATCCCACACGCAATCCCTCAACGCTCGCGCCCGCGTCAAAGTCAAGCTTGCTGGGCACGCTGTCCACATCACCAGCGTCTGGCCCGGAGATGGCTTGCAATACCAGCATTGCGTCCTCAACACTGCGGGTCATGGGGCCGAGCTTGTCCAACGACCAGCACAACGTCATCGCTCCTGTGCGCGGTACGCGCCCGTACGTGGGACGCAGCCCGGTAATCCCGCAACGCATCGATGGGCTCACAATGCTGCCGCCGGTTTCGCTCCCGATGGCAAAGCCGACCAATCCGGCAGCTGTGGCCGCGCCCGGTCCTGCGCTCGATCCCGATGCTCCTTCTTCCAGTAACCACGGATTCATGGTTTGCCCGCCAAACCAAATGTCGTTGAGCGCCAGCGCACCCAGGCTCAGCTTGGCTACGAGCACCGCGCCCGCGTTATGCAAACGTTTCACCACTGCGCCATCGTCCGTAGGCACGCGGTTCCGGAAAGGCTCGGCGCCGTATGTAGTGGGAATTCCAGCGGTGTCAAGAAGGTCCTTGGTTCCCCACGGAATGCCGTGCAGCGGCCCCCGGTATTTGCCCGCGGCAATCTCTTCATCCGCTTGCCTGGCTTGGACCAGCGCAAGCTCGCGCGTGAGCGTGATCACACACCGCAACTTGGGATTGAAACGCTGCAAGCGTTCGAGATAGAGATTCGTCAACCGCTGTGAGCTCAACTTTCGACTCTCGATCCAGCGCGAAAGCTGGGTGACCGAAGCGAACGCAATGTCCTCGTCGTTTGTCGGCAATGGCCCAGGATTGGAATCGCTGCGAATGAACCGCTCGCGCGGCGGAAGGGTTTTCTGCCCCGGCAGCACCGGATCCCAACGCGACGCAGGAGCCAGCGTTGCTTCGAGCGCCAGCTTGCGCGGGCCAGTCCGTCGTTCATACAACCCTGCCATCGTCTTTCGCCAGCTAGCCGCCGCCATCACTCGCTCCGCGTTGCTCATCGGCACCTGCACCAGTTTCTCCGCTTCGGCGAAGGTAGAAACGGTCACTTCAGGTCCAACTGCAGGCCCAGTACCGAACGCGGATGGCGACCCTGGCGGCAGATCGGTTGCCACCTGAGCCTTGCTGAGAGACACAGCGGCTGCTCCCAGTAAAGTGAGCGATGTAGCCGCCAGGAATTGCCTGCGCGATTTCGACATGGATCCTCCGCTCCGCATTGTAACCCGCACGCAGCAAGGCCTTCTCGCGAGCGGATCTGCTCGACACCTCACCAACTATTGCGGCAGTTGCTCGAGCATCTTCTGGGCCGAGGCGTGATCAGGATGCTGCTTGAGAAGTTCAAGAAGAACCGCCCGAGCCTTATCCGGCGCGCCCTCGATGCTGTAGACCCGGGCGAGATTCAGATACGACTGATCGAACGCGGGTGCAACCCGGATGCATTCTTCAAAGCTTGCGACCGCTTCGTCCCGCCGTTGGGTGCGCAGGTAAAGTACGCCGAGATTATTCAAAGCCTCGGGATACACCGGCCGAAACTTCAGCGCTCTCGTCAGATATTCGTACGCATGATCGCTGTCGTCCAACTGCGCGAAGACCATCCCCAGGCTGTAGTTCGCCTCGGGATCCTGAGGTCCAACTGCGACCGCCCGCTCCAGCACTCGGCGAGCTTCACCCCACTCCTTCTGCTGCCGGTAAGCGTTGCCCAGATTTTCGAGGGCGATCAAGTGATCGGGACTCAGCCGCAGAGCCTCTTGAAAATACGGAATCGCTTCCGCAGTGCGCCCTTCCCGCGTGGCCAGGAGGCCGAGGTTGTTCCAGGCGTTTGGCAGCGTGTCGGGATAGCTCGCGCGAAGCTTGATCGTGCGCTCAAAGCAGTCGCGTGCTTCACTTGTCTTCTGTTGCTTGAGGTAAACGCTTCCCATTCCGTAAAGTGCTTCGGCGCTCGAAGGATTGTCGCGCAGCGCCAGCTTGAATGACGCCTCCGCCTGATCGAAATAGCCCCGTTGAAAATAAACCGAGCCGTAGGAGAGATAGTTTCGCCGAAACTCCAACGTCTCACTGATGCCGGGAAAAGGCAGCGCCTTCGCCATCCGCTCCCCCGGAGTTTGTGGAATCTGCCGAATGTCCACTTCGACGTGCTCGCTGACTATTTGGCCCTGATAGACCTTCACAATGTCTCCTTGGTCGTTAATCAGAAACGACGTCGGAAGGCTCAGGTCACGGTGCCGGTCAAACAAGTACCGATAGAGAATGTTGTAAATGCCAGCCACGTCATCCGATCCGCGAAGGATGGGAAATGAAAGATGAAGCTCACGCGCCGGTGCCTGAGCTTTTTCTACGTTCGAAGAATCGTCGACGTTCACCGCGAGCAGTTGAAGTCCAGGGTTTATCGAAGTCGTGCTCGTCCAGCGCTTGAAGCTTTGATTGAGGACTTCCAAGTCTTCCTGCCAGCCAGCCGATCCCGTGGCCCAGAAATGGAGCAGTACGGTTTTGCCACGAAGCGCGGAAAGTGTCTGAGGCTTCCCATCGAAGTCGGGAAGAGAAAAATCCGGCGCGGAAACCGGCGCTAGCAACCATGTTTCAACCGTAGTTGGGAACGATTCGATGTCTTTCAGACTATCGCTGGTTTCGCCATGCGCCTTTGGGAAGGGCACGGCTTCAGCCGTGCCGCCCGAGGCCACAAGAGACGCGGGCTTTAGCCCTTGAGGGCCGCTCTTGAACGCTTCCATCCGAGAAGGTTCGCTACCCTCCTCAACCCAAATCCTATGGTTGGGAGGCAAATTACGAAGCTCCTGCACTAACCCGCTAGGCCATCGGATCGACGCTTGCACCGGGCCTTTCGCCTCGCCCAACCCGAAAAATACCTCCTTGCTATGCTGAGAAAGAAATCCCGATCCTGCTTGCAGCATACGTGTCTGCCGACCCGAATCAGTTTCCACCGTAACCGCCGCCCCGATCGCGTCCAAATTACTTTTAACGCCACGAAGACGGAAAGCAATCGACGGCGCGAGATCCTTCATGACGTTCTGCAAAACTCGCAACTGCGGACCATTCCGGTTCTTCAAGAAAACTTCCAGACGGCCGTCGTGATCGAAATCAGCCAGCGCGAACGCCCTTCCATCCTCGAGAAAGTCCAGGCCCAGGACGCCCGACACATCCGAAAATGTTCCGTCCCCATTGTTCGCGTAGAATACGTTCCGCTCGAACCCGTTCCAGGTGCCGTCAGCGCGGATCAATTCGTTCAAAGCGTTCCATCCCTCTTCATAATCATGCGCAGGCGTCGCTATGCTGGGCGAATTGGCAACCACCTGCCGCCAAAAGAAGCTGTTCAAGTCTTTCACTTGGGTTGACCGCGATGGGCCAGAGATCATACCGTTCGCGATGTAAAGATCAGGGAACCCGTCGTGATCAAAATCCCACGCGTCGCTCGACCACGACCAGCGTCCCATTGCAACTCCGGACGAAATGCTTCTATCCTGAAAGGCGACGCCGTTCCCGTCATTACGAAATAGCGAATTGCCCATCGCATGCTTGCGATACAACGCCCGCACTTCTTCGGGCGCGTCCTTCTGGAAAATATCCTGCGTCGAGACGCGTATCCCCGCAGCCGACCACATATCCGCGACATAAAGATCCTCAGCTCCATCGTTATCGTAGTCGAACCAGCAGACGCTCATACCTGCGCCGATGTCTTCGACTCCAGCCTGCGGTGCGACATCGGTAAAAGTTCCGTCGCCATTGTTGCGATAAAGATTCTTCCGCCCGAAATCGTTTACCACGTAAAGATCGGGCCATCCATCGCGGTTGTAATCACTCCATCCACAGCAGAAACTGTAACGGGTGTTATTCCGGTCGAGCCCAGATTCCGCCGTCACGTCGCGGAAGGTTCCGTCCCGGTTGTTGCGCATCATAAAGTTGGGCGGCCCATTCTCCGCATCATAGTAGGGAGAGGGATACCTGTACTGATCCGTGCCCTGGTAATAAATGTAGAGGCAGAAATAGATGTCCAACCAGCCATCGCGATCATAGTCAGCGACGGCCGCACCGGTAAAAGTTCCCTGCGGAGGTGCGGCGAACTTAAACGCGTCCGGCTTCTG
Organism: Terriglobales bacterium; assembly: GCA_035483835.1. GTDB lineage: Bacteria > Acidobacteriota > Terriglobia > Terriglobales > Acidobacteriaceae > JABDBE01. The sequence continues at coordinate 33,619 of DATHPO010000349.1, read as the reverse complement.
ACGAAACTTGCCACCGCCCTGGTTCAGAAACAACAGTGGGCCACCCGTGCGCACGACGATCAAGTCTTGCCGCCCATCGTTGTCGAAGTCTGCAAAAAGCGCGCAAGCCGTATTTTCAAGGATGCCAACTCCCGACCCTTCCGTAATATCCTCGAACGTTCCGTCTCCCCGGTTGCGATAAAGCCGATTGGGAAGACCGGCGGGCTGACAAACGTAGAGATCGTCAAATCCGTCACCGTCGATGTCCCCGACCGAGATCCCGTTGTGCCCGTAAATGTCGATGCCACAAGCGCCGTCGAGCACCGTTCGCCAATAGTCCGCTCCTCGAAGCAATTGCGAAGAGAACGAAAAATTGCCACCGAGCGCCTGCGCTGCGATATCCAAATAAACTGGCTCGGCGGCGCGACTCAGTGTCTCATCCAATGCGCGCCACGTCCGAAGGCGAAACCCATTGCCTGAAGCCGCTGCCCATTCCAGATCCCAGTGCCCCACCCTTTGTTCGCGGTAGAAATCGCGACCCGAGCCTACTATTTCGTAGCGCACGCGAGTCCGCAAGCTATCTGGAAGTTTCTGGACTGGCGTAGCAGGCGCCGCCTCGATGCCGACCACTTGAAACTCAGCAGTCACAATCTTCCCAAAAGAATTCATCGCCGACTGCAATTCCTGAATGAAACTATCCCTCCCAACCGACTTCGAGCGCGCGAACGTATTCTGACGAATCTCAAGTGCCGGCCCGGATCGCACAAGCCGCGATTCAACCGCCCGCGACGAAGAGGCTGAGAAATCAGAGACAAGAACCTTTTCAATCGCCCGCATGTCCCGTGGAGATTGCAGCCAGGTCGAACTCCATTCCGCCAGAATCGCGGCGACCTGGTCCTGATATTTCTCAGTGACAAAACGGTCGAGGCCCGCCTGCGTCTTGAACAGCGTGGCATCAACCTGCATCTCAGCCCGATAGTGAGGATGCAAATGAAACTCGACATCAGCCTTCGACGCAGTTGTATTTGTAGAATCGAAGATTGAAGAAAAGGCGAGGTTACGCAGCCCCGCGGGAATCAGCGCCGCGGACACCCCCTGGCAGCATCGCATCAAAAAGCTGCGCCGGCGAAAGTCAATCGAATCCTTCGTCTTCGCCCGCTCAGTCAGACCCATGACCTCCGAATATTTAGGTGGAACCGAAATCTAACAGCCGCGCCAGAGCCCGTCAAGGTTCAGTTGGAGATCTTGAACTCGAGAGACCGCCCCCACATTCAACTTGGCCAGACGCGATTTTGCAGCCGTTCCATCGCCAAAAAGAGAGCGCATCTATAATGATCGTGCCCCACCGAAGAGCCTCTGATACGTTACGGGAGCCGAACATTCAATGAAGCTCGATAAAGCGCTGCTGAGAACGCTGCCCAAGGTACTTCTGCACGAACACCTTGATGGCGTGCTGCGACCTGAAACCGTAATCGAACTGGCAAAGAGCGCGAAATATTTGAAGCTTCCCACCAACGATCCTCAGGCCCTTGCCCAATGGTTCCATCAAGGCGCGAACCAGGGCAGTCTCGCGAAATATCTCGAAGGCTTCGCCCACACCATCGCGGTCATGCAAACGGAAGAAGCGCTGGAACGCGTTGCCTATGAACAAGTCGAAGACCTGAGCCGTGACGGCGTGGTCTACTTTGAAACGCGTTTCGCGCCAGTCTTCCACACCAAGAAGGGATTGACCCACCAGCAAGTCGTCTCCGCTGTTCTGAAGGGATTAGAGCGTGGTCGCAGGACCTTTGGAGTGCCCTCAGGATTAATTATTTGTGCCATGCGCAACATGAACGTGTCGCTTGAAATGGCGGAACTCGCCGTCGATTTTCGCGACCGTGGCATGGTCGGCTTCGATCTTGCCGGCGAAGAAGGAGGTTACCCACCCAAAAAACACGTAGAAGCTTTTCACTACATTCAGCGAATGAATTTCAACATCACCATCCACGCCGGCGAAGGCTACGGCAAAGAATCGATTTGGCAGGCTATCCAGTATTGCGGCGCGCACCGCATCGGCCATGGAACGCGTCTGATCGAAGACATCGCTATCGCAGACGGCAAGGCCGTAAAGTTGGGCGATCTTGCTCAATACGTTCTCGATAAACGGATCCCGCTGGAGATTTGCCTGATCAGCAATGTCCACACCGGAGCCACGCCCAGCCTGTCGGAGCATCCTTTCAGGATCTTCTATCAGGAGAAATTTCGTGTCACCCTCAACACCGATAACCGCTTAATGAGCGACACCTCCATGACCCAGGAATTCGAAGCGGCAGCGGCAACCTTTGGTCTTTCGCTCGATGACTTCGAAAAGATCACTATCAACGCGATGAAAAGCGCATTCCTCCCCTACAAACAGCGCTGCCGAATCATCTATTCCGTAATCAAACCCGGATACTCCAAGATCCGCGAATCTCCAGAAACTCCGTGACAATAATTTGAACCTACGATCACATTCTTCCCTTTGTGTACCTTCGTGTCCTCTGTGGTGAATGAACTTCAAAATGCCGGAACCACCAACCACGCACGTCTGCTATATTTACCCTCTCGCGGAGGTGCATCCATGTCCCGGATCGTACGCTGTGGCCTCATTCAGGCAAGTAACGCGCTCAGCAGCGACCGTTCGCTCCCACAAATCAAGAAGGCCATGATCGACAAGCACCTCAAGCTCATCGACCAAGCCGCGAAGAAAAAGGTAAAAATACTTTGCTTGCAGGAACTGTTTTACGGCCCCTATTTCTGCGCCGAACAAAACATCCGCTGGTACGAGCTTACGGAACGCGTTCCGGAAGGGCCCACAACCAAACTGATGCAGAAGATCGCAGCCAGGCATCGCATGGCGATCGTCGTCCCGGTTTACGAAGAGCAGATGCCAGGACTGTATTTCAACACGGCCGCGGTCATTGACGCCGACGGAACCTATCTCGGCAAGTACCGCAAGCACCACATCCCTCACGTCCATCCCGGGTTCTGGGAAAAGTTCTACTTCACCCCCGGCGACTTGGGCTACTCCGTTTTCAAAACCAAGTACGCTGCCGTCGGAGTCTATATCTGCTATGACCGTCATTTCCCGGAGGGCGCGCGCATTCTGGGGCTGAACGGCGCGGAGATCGTATTCAATCCCTCCGCCACGGTCGCCGGACTTTCTGAATACTTGTGGGAATTGGAGCAGCCCGCGCACGCCGTCGCGAACGGTTATTTCGTGGGCGCCATCAATCGCGTGGGCACCGAGAAGCCGTGGAACATCGGTGAATTTTATGGCAAGAGTTACTTCTGCAATCCTCGCGGCAAGATCGTCGCTCAGGCCAGCCGCGATAAAGACGAAGTCCTCGTCGCCGACCTCGACCTTGACATCATTGCCGAAGTAAGAAAGACCTGGCAGTTTTTCCGCGACCGCCGTCCCGAAACCTATGGTCCGCTAACGGAACAGACCGGACGCGCCTTGGCCGCCGACTGACTCCAATGACCGCCCAAAAGTCTCTGCCTCCTCGAATCGAATCCAGCCCCCTCTACAACCCAGACCTCGCCCCTGCCACCAGCGACCGCCGTCACTGGGGAACCTACAACTACGCTGCTCTCTGGGTATCGATGTCGGTCAATATTCTTACTTACATGCTGGCTGCAAGCCTGATCCAGGGTGGAATGAACTGGAAGCAGGCTGTCGCCACGGTATTCCTCGGCAACACCATCGTCTTAATTCCCATGTTGTTAAATTCGCATCCGGGTGCACAATACGGAATCCCTTTTCCCGTGCTGGCCCGCTCCTCCTTCGGAGTTCTAGGAGCGAATGTGGCTGCCGTCTTGCGCGCCTTGGTGGCTTGCGGCTGGTTCGGCATTCAAACCTGGATCGGCGGAGAAGCCGTGAGCACCTTGATTGCAACCCTCTTTCCCGCCTGGAGACATTTCCCCTACAACACCCCAATCTGCTTCCTGGCTTTCTGGCTTATCAATCTGGCGGTGATTCTCAAAGGCGTCGAATACATACGCGTTTTACAAGGCATCAGCGCGCCGGTTCTGCTAGCCGTAGGGCTCCTCCTCCTGGCTTGGGCGTATCGCAGCGCAGGCGGTTTCGGTCCCATGCTCGCCGCTCCATCTCGCTTCACAAGTTTTCCCGACTTCTTAAAATTCCTGGTTCCCGCCTTGAATGCCACGGTGGGTTTCTGGGCAACGGTCTCGCTCAACATTCCAGACTTCACCCGCTTCGCCCGCAGCCAGCGCGAACAGATGATCGGCCAGGCCCTTGCTCTCCCGACCACGATGACCCTCTATTCGCTGATCGGAATCCTGGTGACCTCGGCCACCGTAGTCATCTACGGAACCGCGATCTGGGACCCGGTACAACTGTTGAGCCGCTTCCATTCACCGGTCGCCGTTGTCATTTCACTGCTGGCGATTCTGCTGGCAACACTGAACGTGAATATCGGCGCCAACGTGGTCTCCCCCGCCAATGACTTCTCCAACTTGTGGCCGCGCAAGATCAGTTTCCGCACCGGAGGAGTAATCACCTGCTTCATGGGAATCGCAATGATGCCCTGGAAACTCCTGGGAAACTACAAGACCATGATCTTCGGATGGCTAGGCGGCTACGCCGCATTCCTCGGACCGGTAGCCGGCATCATGATCTGCGACTACTTTGTAATCCGCCGCCGAGTCCTGCTTCTCGACGACCTCTACCTGCGCGGCGGCGCCTACGAATATTCGCGCGGTTTCAACTGGCTGGCAATCGCCGCGCTGGCAGCGGGCGCCGGAACCGCCCTCGTGGGTTTAGTGATTCCCTCGCTACGAACGCTGTACGACTATTCCTGGTTCGTAGGCTTCGCCGTTTCTTTCGTCTGCTACTACGGGTTGATGAAGTACCAGCCGAAGCCGCTTCGAGCTTAGTCCCTTCTTTCCCGGGTCGGGGTTGGTCTCTCGCGCCGTGCTGGTTTATTAGTTCGGCGGGCATATTCCCACAGCTCCAAAGTTCGGAAAAAGTGGACGAGAGCTTGGATACACCGGATTTCGGATTGATAGTGAGGAAATCAATTCAACCGAGACGTTACCCGCAATTTATTTCACATTGACAAGGAACCCGGAGCGGCGTAGTTTTGTGGGCGACTTGGAGTTCCGATGAGGCTTTTGCGTTGGGCGATTGTCATCGTGGGGGTGTCATTCGTTTCCCTCGCATCGATCGTGCCTAAAGTGGACGCTCAAGAGACGGCGTACGACGAAACCGACACTCCCGTTAACCTCACGACTCCCTTCGTCGCTCGGACTAACTTTGTCGCACCTGTCGGGCATCCTGTGGCCATCCCCAAAGAACAGCGGGTTTGGTCGACGCCCGGCACCGCGATGTACGGGGTAACGCTGCGACCGAGAATGCGTGCCTCGTATTCTCTCCTCAATCTCCTCTGCGAACTGCTCTGCTAGATCATCCGCACCTTGGTTAGACCCATCCGCGCTTGCACCGCGGCCCAAACATATTTGGGCGTGTCTCGCCTGAGCTTGATTTATTGAGGCTCAGGCCGGGGGTCCCGGCGCAGCTGAACCATGTCAACCAGCCAATTCATTGATGAACTTGGCTGATTCTCTACTTTGAATAAGGAGGCATTTCCATGAAGATCAATTCGCGCGTTAGAGTGTCTTTACTGGTGTTCTTGTTCTGCGGCCTGACGGCAGTAGCACAGGATATCGCGGCCGTTAACGTTACTGGTGGAGGGACTGCGGATTTTATTCCGCGCTGGACCGGACCCCACAACCTCGGTAATTCCCTGATCTTTCAAACCGTCGGTGGCCAGGTTGGCATTGGCACTACGACTCCGGCATCCAAACTGGATGTGAATGGAGCGTTTAAAATCCACGGAACCAGCTTCAGCATTGATCCATCCGGCAAGGTCCATTTCGTCCCCGGGCAGACTTTCCCGGGCGTCGGCGACATCACCGCCGTAAATGCCGGGGCTGGCGTCCTTGGGGGCGGAACTAGCGGCAATGTCACGCTGAGCCTGGATACCGGATTTACCGATAGCCGGTACGCCCAGTTGGCGGTCACTAATAGCTTTGGAGCTGACCAAGACTTCCTGGGCAGCATCTTTTTTAATGTCCTGGCCTGTTGCGGACAGGTCGCCGGTACGGATATCTTCGGCTCAGACGTCCAACTCAACGGCAGCGATGCCAGAGTTGTTGTAGCGGACAACAACGGCGGAACCCAGACCGTTCAGATGCAGAACTTCGTCAATGGGTTCGGGTTCATCGAGGCCCAGTTCGACCTGAACGGCACGGCTACCTTTTTCACTGACAACGCTGGTGACACCACAGCGAAAGGCACAAAATCCGCCGCAGTTCCGCTACACGACGGATCCATGGTGAAAGTTTTCTCCATGGAATCACCTGAAGTCTGGTTCGAGGATTTCGGCTCGGGTCAACTGATGGGCGGGATCACGACGATCACACTGGAACCCACATTCGCTCAGACGGTTAACCTGAAGACCGCTTACCACGTCTTTCTGACCCCAAAGGGTGACTGCAAAGGGCTTTACGTCACCAACGAAACCCAAACCGGTTTTGAGGTACGGGAGATGGGAGGAGGTCAGTCAAGTGTCGATTTCGATTATCGTATCGTGGCCCATCGTGCGCAATACGAGAAGACGAGACTGCCAGCCGCCAGGCTGCCCAAGGTCGGGCAACCCAAACAACGGCCAGCGGCGCTCATTCATCACAACCGTGAGTCTGCTTCGCGCTAGCCACGAAGCCCACGCGGTCTAGGCGAGTGGTGTTCACGCAGAGTGGGGGCCGGCAAGCGTGCCTTGCCGGCCCCCTAAGAGACAAACGGGTCGTCTTGTTAATGGAATCAGGCGTTATGCAGGTGGAGAGTTCTATTTATGGGATACTTCATTCCTGAAACGTAACGCACACGCCGTTCGGATCAATCGCGCCAAATTCTTTGGTGCCCCACGGCTTGGTTTGCAAGGCGCCATTAGGATGTACCTTGCCTCCGCGGTTCTGGTATTCGGCATACATCGCGTCGATGCCTTTTACCGCGAGCCGCACCATGGTCTGGTCGCCGACCTTGCGTGCGAGTGCTTTGTCATCCATCCCAGCGATGTGCAGATCAGCGTCCCCGCGGTTGATCCCGGCATAATTTGGCGGAGTGGCGTCGCGAAACGTCTCCTTGAAGCCACAGATTTCCGTCCACCATTTCAGTGACTCGGCGGTGTCGGCGGCTGGCAGCACGGGAATAGCGCCTTTGATGATCGGTTCCATGGGTGAAGTATAAACGCCGAAGATAAAACGAAATCCAGCCGTACTGTCGTTGCCTACCGAACCGCCGGCAACACCTCTTTTTTATAAATCTCCAACGTGTCCTCCTCCTCGCCGCACATCAGATACACATTAAATTGCGTAACCCCGACGCCGGCGAGCTTGCGCAATTTTTCCCGATGCGCCTCTGCCGTTCCAACCAGACAAAATCTATCTACAACGTCGTCTGAAACGAAGTTCGCGTTGCTGCTCTCCACTTCGCAATGGTGCTGATAATCGTACCCGCCTCGATTGCGCACAAACGATGTCAACGCCGGTGGCAATTCCTCCGGCTTGTATCGCGAAATCAAATCCACCACATGATTGGAAACCAACGCCGGAAACCACCGCACTCGCTCCCGCGCCACCTTCAGATCATCCGAAACCCACACCGGCGCGGCTGCCATCACTTCGATCTTGCGCCAGTCTCGTCCCGCCTCCTCGGCTCCTTTTTTGACGAAGCCAAGGCACCACGCGATCAAATCAGGATCGGCGAATTGTAAAATCACGCCGTCCGCCACTCGACCCGCCAGGTCCAGCACCTTGGGCCCATATCCCGCAATCCACACCGGAGGAGATCCCTTCGCCCACGAAAGCCGCGTAGCCTGCCCTTCATAATCGATCTCATGTCCCGCCGTAAGCTCGCGAAACGCTTTTACCGCCCGCTCCAGATCGCCAGCCCCCACCGGCTTCTTGCCAAGCACGCGCCGCGAACTATCCCCGCGCCCAATGCCAAGTTGCATCCGCCCTCCCGAAATCAGATTGAGCGTAGCGAACAAACTGGCGGTCACGGTAATATCGCGCGTGGCGGGATTGGTCACGCACGTTCCAAGCCGCATGTTCTTCGTGTTACTCGCCATCAGCGTGAGCAGCGGATACGGCTCCAGCCACAGCACATGAGAATCGAAGATCCACCCGAACTGAAAGCCAGCTGCCTCCGCCTGCCGCGTGAGCGCGACAATACGCTCCACCGGCATGTCAGGTTTAATCGTGAAGCCAAAGCGCATGTCATCTCCTTTGCCGCACCGACAGCAGCAGCGCCGTTCCTTTGTGAACCTTCGTGTCCTCTGTGGTTTAAGTTTTTTGTCTTGAGCCCTGCCCCAAGGTGTCGCAGTTTAGCATAAAATGCCTGCTCGGCCAGTTCGACGGAGGAACCGATGGCCTTCGACACCATCATCGCAAACGGACGGGTCGTCACCGCCACCGACACCTACACGAGCGACGTTGCTATCAGCAACGGCAAGATCACAGCCATCGGCCAGGACCTCCCGCGCGACAATGCCACCAAAATCATCGACGCCGCCGGAAAGTACGTCTTGCCCGGAGGCATCGACGTGCACACCCACCTCGACATGCCCTTCGGAGGCACCAATAGCGCCGATGATTTCGAAACCGGAACCCGAGCCGCAGCTTTCGGAGGCACCACAACCCTGATCGACTTCGCCATCCAGTACAAAGGCCAAACCCTCCGAAGCGCCTTCGACACCTGGATGAAAAAAGCCTCAGGCAAAGCCGTCGCCGACTACGCATTCCACTGCATCATCACCGATCTACCCGACGCGCAACTCGAAGAAATGAACGCCCTCATCCGCGAAGGCGTCACCAGCTTCAAGCTGTTCATGGCCTATCCCGGCGTCTTCATGCTCGACGACGCCAGCATCTTCAAAGCCTTCCGCGCCACCGCAAAAAACGGAGGCCTGGTCTGCATGCACGCTGAAAACGGCAGCGCCATCGACGTGATCGTGCAGCAAGCTTTAGCGGAAGGGAAAAAAGCTCCGAAATATCACGCGTTGACGCGCCCGACCACCGCCGAAGCCGAAGCCACATCCCGCGCCATCGCCCTTGCAGAAATGGCCGGAGCCCCCGTCTACATCGTGCACTTAAGCTGCAACGACGCGCTCGAAAAAGTTCGCGAGGCCCGTGATCGCGGCCTTCCCGTCTACGCCGAAACCTGTCCGCAATATCTTTATCTCTCCATCGACAACTTCGACGTCCCCGGATTCGAAGGCGCGAAATACGTTTTCACTCCCCCATTGCGCGAGAAGTGGCACCAGGAAAAACTTTGGAACGGCCTGAAGCAGGATCACTTGCAGGTAGTCTCGACCGACCACTGCCCTTTCTGTTTCAAGGAACAAAAAGAACTGGGCCGCGACGACTTCACCAAAATTCCCAACGGAGGCCCCGGCATCGAACACCGCATGAGCCTCATCTACTCCGGCGGTGTGGCCCAGCGCCGCTTCAGCGTGAACCGCTTCGTAGAACTGGTCTCGACGACTCCGGCAAAGCTGTTCGGACTCTATCCCCGCAAAGGCACAATCGCAGTAGGCAGCGACGCCGACCTGGTAATTTTCGATCCCACGCGCAAACACACCATCAGCGCAAAAACTCATCACATGCGCGTCGACTATTCCATGTTTGAAGGAATCGAAGTTACCGGCATGCCCGACGCCGTACTCTCCCGCGGTCGCGTGATCGTGGACGGAGACAAATTCGTGGGCCACCCCGGCGCCGGAGAATTCCTGAAACGCTCCCTCTATTCCCAGCAATAATCAGACCGCTGTCATCCTGCCGACGAAGGACCTCTGCACTAGGCAGCCAAATCACCCTCAGCTGAGATACCCCCGCGTTTGTTCCTCTCCGTGTCTCTGTGGTGAACTAAGCCAATCCAGTCCCTGGTCAACTTGGGAAGTAAATAAAGCGAACGAGCTTGTTCTTGTTCCGGCATTCCTGGGTGTCTTCCGCGCAGGTGGGATACAATTCTCCCCATCCCGCCGCCACGACGATGCGATTTTCAGAAATGCCCCGGCTTACCAGAGTCTGCTTGACCCAGTCCGCGCGACGCTGGCTGAGCGCGAGGTTGTACACCATATCCCCAGTTACGGATGCATATCCATCAACAAAAAGGCGCACACCGGGATGCTCCTTGAGCCATTGAACATTGTCGTCCAGCGCGCTTGGATTGATCGGAGCATCATAGTCGTTCCTGAGGAACATAACGTCTTTCATGTTCTTGTAAAACGCGTCTTCCTCAGGGCCGAAGAGAATCACTCGTGGTCCTGCCCAATAGGTAACCCAAAAGGCGCCTGCGGCGTCTGAACTCGTTACTTGTGCGAGCAGAGTCGCACTGGACAAAAGCAGCGTCGCGGCGATGGTGAACGCAAGGCGATATCTCATGGGCTTTGTAACCTCCGTTATGCTACGGAAGCTTGACCCTGCGTGTGTCACAGATCAACTGGTATTTTTCACAGTTTATCGCGATAGCGCTCATCGACCAGCGGTCAAAACGCGTAATGGCCTGGTTACGTCACTTGGCGTGACTGCGACCCGGATTCGGGGTTATCCTTGCTCGATTCCAACCTGGTGTGCCGCCGTGACGAGCCCATCCGGATTATTCCGCCCCTGGGAGAAGGAGCATGACCAACGTTCAATCGTCCGGGATAGAGCCCGGTCAACGTCGACTTAACGGCCCACAAACCACCGGACGTGAATATCGCAACTTGTCACAGCCTAGCCACGTCATGGCACACGATGACGACGTTGCAGTGCCAATGCGTGATGGCGTTATGTTGCTGGCGGACGTGCATCGTCCGGCTGCGTCCGGCCGGTATCCCGTGCTAGTTGCAGCCTCTCCCTATCCCCGACAGATTCAGAATCTTGGCGCTCCAGCTGGCTTCATCGAAGCTGGGGCCACCGACTTCTTCGTCCCCCGTGGCTACGCTCACGTCATTGCTAACTGCAGGGGAACCAGTGGGTCTGGAGGGACCTTCGGGTTCTTTGATGGACAGGAACGTCGTGACATGTATGACCTCGTCGAGTGGGCGGCGCAACAAGCCTGGTCGAACGGCAATGTTGGCATGATTGGCATTAGTTATTTCGCCGGAACGCAGATGGAAGCTGCTGTTGAACGACCTCCGCATCTCAAAGCCATCATGCCCATCGCCGGTACTTTCGACCTGTATGAGTCGGCGACGCATCATGGCCTGATGAGCAGCGGCTTTCTTACACCGTTCCTCTTCATGATCGGCATGACGTCAGGGCACACCAACAAGCTTTGGCGGAGCAAGTTAATAGACGCCATGCGGGCTCTTCTGTTGACCCCCGGCATCCACAAGAAATTTGAGATGGCGAATGGCGAAGCCGCGATCGCTGGTCTAAAAATCTTGCTCAAGCTGCACCACGATCCCCACCCTTGGGACGATCTCTGGCGCGCAATCGCAGCTGAGCACCCGTTTCGTGATGCTTGGTGGGAGGACCGTAATCTGCTGCCGTTACTCGATCGCGTCGAAGTGCCAGTCTACATGGGATGCGACTGGCAGAACGTGCCGCTCCACCTGCCGCACACCTTCACGGCCTACGAGCGACTGAAGAATAGCAAGCATGTGCAGGTTGCAATGATGGGAGAGCATGGCCTCGCCTGGCCGTGGGAGAGTCTTCACATCGAGGCGCTCGCCTGGTTTGATCATTGGTTAAAGGAGCAGGACACCGGTATTCTTGATGGCCCGCACTTCCGATACATCTTGCCGGAGGCCGAGGGCTGGCGAACAACCGATTCTTGGCCGATTCCAGAGGCGACGCATCATCCTTACGCGCTTCGAGCCGACGGAGGTCTCGGTGAAGGCGAAGGAGAGGCGGGCTCCAGAACTTACATGAACCTTGGTGGAGGTCTCAATCGCCCGCGCGCAAGCGAGACGGATCCTCCGGCGTTCCTGAACTGGACCACCCCGCCGCTGGCTCATGACTTAGACCTGATCGGGCCAATCGAACTGCAGTTGGACGCCGCTTGCACCGCGCCTGACACGGCCTTCATCGCGGTCTTGCAGGACGTCGACGAAAACGAGAGCACTGTCAATGTCACGGCAAGCTACCTCAGGGCCAGCATGCGGGGAGTGGACGATGCCGTGAGCAAACGCGGCGCCCCTTTTCTACCGTGCCGGAAGTTCGAAGCCGTTCCGATTGGAGAGAAGGTCAGCTATCGGATTCCGCTAGTACCCAATGCCCGACGCTTTCGGGCCGGGCACAAGCTCCGGTTGTCTGTAACTACGGATGACCAAAACGCAGATAGACCAGCTTTGCTTGAATTCAGACACGCCAGCATAGGCGCCAGTTCCCTCAACACTGTTTTTTCGTCATCGCGGTTGCTTTTGCCGGTATTGAGATGAGAGAGCTAGTACATGCTTCCCGGTGTTTCCATCTGGCGTAACATTCGATTACACTCACCGACCCGGTAAGTCCAGTTGCTACCGTCGAACCCTGCTAGATGCCATAATTGACGGCACGAAGTGCGTCTTTGTAGGCTTCTCGCGCTTCCTTCGCTTTCGATTGTGCGTCCTGCTCCCGGAAGTGGGCGGCATCCCAGTGCTCCATGGCGATCATCGAGTGGTCGGGCGTGGCTAACGCCTCCTCATCTCGAATGCTGTCAACCCATTCATCGATAGCCTTTTTGTAGGCCAGGCGCAATTGATCAAAGTCCGCTTTGCTCATAACCCCGCAGGCTAATGCCACCCCGCACTCCAGTCAATCAGACGGGGCAAATTTAACCGAAGATTCATCTGCCGAAAACTTGTCAAGCCCCCTAAACCACCCATTTCCCCGCAACCCATTCTTAATAAAGCAAATATATTTCTGCAAAGTTGGCGGGTTTACCCTATTCAATCAGCTATCATAGAACTAAGGGATAAATTCCTCGGTAGCGCCGGCATCCTGCCCTCGAAAAAGGGTATCCCTCAGCTAAGTCCTTTAGAAGAGATATTTTACCAGGGTATCTCTTTTTCAAGTCCAATCAAATCATAGATTTAGGAGAAAAACGCGAATTTCGCGGTAGATACCCATGCCTCTACATCCGAACGTTCGTCGCTGCACTCACATCCAGATCACCGGACACCGCTGCGGTTCCCCCGCGCTCAAACAGGAATACTTTTGCTACTTCCACACCCGCATGATCAAGGGTGTGCAAACCCGCGTCGATTCGCAAATCCACCCAGTGGCCCTGATCGAGAACGCCGAAGCCATCCAGGCCGCGCTGATGCACATGATCGACGCCATCCTCAAAGGCACCATCGACGTCAAGCGCGCCAACGTCGTCCTCAAAGCCCTCCACATCGCCGTGCGAAATTCCCGCAACGTCTACTTCCACATCCGCCGCGACGACATGGTCCGCGAAGTCCCCAACTTCGCCGAACAATACCTGACGGAACACCCAGAACTAGGCCCACCCATCACCCACGTAGCCCCGAACGGCCCCGTTCGGGGGGCCGAGCAAAGCTCGGCAGAAGATTGTCATCCTGAGGAAGCGAAGGCATTCGCGAAGCGAGGGCCTGCCACCGAAGAACCTGCCGCGAGCTTGTCGAGGGGACATCTGCACCCTCCGGCCGACGAACCCGCACCACCCAAAAAAGCCTGTCATCCTGAGGGAGCGCGCAAGCGCGACTCGAAGGACCCCGAAACGGCCAATCGTGGCGAGGCGGCGTCAGGGAATTCTTCCAATCCACCAGAGGGAAACCGCAAAAAAGCCACCAGCGATAACACGCCGCCACTAATCAACCGCCAAAGCGAACTCAACCAGGAACTCAAAAAGCTCGAAGCCTGCATCGAAGGCGCCATGCGCGGCAACTGGCGCGACCTCCGCACCGTCTTCAACGCCATCGGCCTGACTCCCCGCAAACCCCCAACCTCCCACAAATCCCCACCCAGAAAAAAGATCGTGTAGACGCGAGCGTCCTCGCGCGTGCGGCGACGACCAAATGTCATTTCGAACAGAAAGAACCGACACACAACCAAATTGTCATTCGGAGGGGAGCGAGAACCAATACACAACCAAATTGTCATTCGGAGGGGAGCGAGAACCGACACACAACCAAATTGTCATTCCGAGCGGAGCGAGGAATCTGCTGTTGCCGGGAACCACGAAAATGCAACGTCAACTAAATCAGCATGCCCGCAATCGAAGCCGACATCAGATTCGCCATGGTGCCGGCCAACATCGCGCGCAAACCAAGCCGCGCCAACTCGCCCTTTTTATTCGGGGCCAGCGCGCCAATACCGCCAATTTGAATGCCGATGCAACTCAAGTTGGCAAAACCACAAAGAGCGAAAGTGGCAATCGTAAACGACCGCGGATCGAGCACGGCCTTCTGTGGTCCAAGCATCGAAAATGCGACCAGTTCATTGAGCACCATACGCGTACCCAGAAGATTGCCCACAAGGGTGCAGTCTTTCCAGGGAATTCCAATCACCCACGCGACGGGTGCGAAAAGCTTGCCAGAAATAATTTCGAGACTCGCGGGAAACCAGGGAAATCCGAAATGCGCCAGGCCGTTATGAATTCCGTAAAGGATTCCGTCCATCAATGCGATCAAAGCCAGAAACGAAATCAGCATGGCCGCGATGTTCAGCGCCAGGTTCAGACCATCAGTCGTACCACGAGCCACGGCGCCCAGCACGTTCTCGTGCTTCTCGGCTTCGACTTCCTCTTCGCTCATCACCACCCGGCCGGCAGTCTTGGGTTCCTCCGTTTCAGGCACCAGCATCTTCGAAATCAGAATGGTGCCCGGAGCGGTCATAATTACGGCGCTCAATAGATGTTTGGGCTCGATTCCAAAAGCGATGTAAGCAGCCATGATTCCGCCAGAAACATGGGCCATCCCGCTGGTCATGACGGTCATCAGTTCGGACCGAGTGAGGTCGGGCAAGAACGGCCGGATGGTCAACGGCGCTTCCGTCTGCCCCATAAAAATGCTGGCCGCCACGTTCAGCGACTCCGCCCCGCTCGCCCCCATCACCCGGGTCATCACCCGCGCCGCCTGCTTGATGATGAATTGCATGATTCCGTAGTGGTACAGCACCGCAAAGAACGCGGCAATGAAAATGACTGTCGGCAACACCTGAAAAGCAAAATAGAAACCAAGGTGCGAACCCTGCTTGCCCAGATCTCCGAAAACAAACTGGGAACCGACGAAGGCGTAGCTGAGCAGTTTGTTGACCCCGTCCCCGGCGTACTGAAAGATGCGGCGCCCGATGTCGACCCGCAACACAAACACGGCGAAAGCAAATTGCAGCCCTAATCCCCACGCAACCGTTTTGCCGCGGATCGCGCGCCGGTTGGTCGAGAAAATAAATGCCAGCGTCAACATCGTCAGCAGACCCAAAATTCCGGTGAATCGCCCCACGTTTATACCCCCGATCCTCGAATCACGCGATGAACCAATTTCTTCTTCTGTGCCATGGGTGTGTCTGTGATCCGGTAGCTCTGCAACAGCAACTCGATTGCACGAGCAGCGCGAATCTCGGAATTGGAATGCACTGTGCAAAGCGGCTCTCCCACTCCAACGGAATCGCCGAGCTTGCGATGCAACACAATTCCGACCGCCTGATCCACCGTATCTTCTTTCTTCTCGCGGCCACCGCCAAGAACTACGCAAGCGTGACCGACCGCTTCACAGTCGATGGACGTAACATGCCCACCCTTTACGCTGGTTACATCTTGTGTGGATTTTGCGCGAGGCAGCCGGTCCGGATCGTCAATCACGCCCGTGTCACCGCCTTGCAGGGCCACCATCTGGCGGAACGTTTCCAACGCCTTTCCCGAGGCAATCAATTGCTCAGCCAGCATTTTCCCCTGCACCACGGTGTCCACGGCTCCGCCCAACTGAAACATCCGCGCCCCGAGCTCGAAGCACAATTCTCTGAGGTCTTCGGGTCCGTTCCCACGCAAAACCTCGATCACCTCCGCCACTTCCAGCGAATTTCCAACGCACAACCCGAGTGGCTGATCCATGTTCGTGATCAATGCGATCACCGACTTCCCCATCCGCTCGCCGGTTTCCACCATCAACCCGGCCAGGAATTCGGCGTCCTCATCTTTCTTCATGAACGCCCCGCAGCCGGTCTTGACGTCCAGAACCAGAGCATCGATTCCTTCCGCCAACTTCTTGCTCATGATCGAAGCACAGATCAGATAAGGGCTCTCGACCGTGCCAGTAACATCGCGCAGGGCGTATAGTTTTCGATCGGCGGGCGCGATCTCGGAAGTCTGGCCAATCATCGCGCAGCCGCAAGCTTTGAGGACGCGCCGGAATTCGGGGATCGACAAGTTCACGTTGAACCCGGGGATCGATTCGAGTTTGTCGAGAGTGCCGCCGGTATGCCCCAGTCCTCGCCCGCTGATCATGGGCACGACCAAGCCACCCGCCGCGACGAGCGGAGCCAATACCAGCGAGGTCTTGTCGCCGACTCCGCCGGTGGAGTGCTTGTCTACTTTTCTTGCAGGGAACTCGGAAAGATCCAGCACATCCCCCGAGTGCAGCATGGCATCGGTCAACACAGAGGTTTCGCCTCGCGTGAGCCCACGCAGGATCACGGCCATGAGCCAGGCCGAAACCTGATAGTCGGGAATCTCGCCGTCGGTGTAAGCGCGAACCAGATATTCGATTTCGGCGGGCGACAGCTCCTGCCCGTCGCGCTTCTTGCGGATAACATCGATAGCGCGAATTGGGGCCGAGGCTTGCAGTTGGGTCACTTGAGGCGGAATCCTTCCGGCAGGAGTTCTGTAATATGACTTTCTTTCCAACCTTTCGCGCTCTGGAAATAGACGGTCGCGTTCGGGCCGAACTCGTAAATCACTTGCCGGCAAGCACCGCAGGGGGAGCACGGCACTCCTTGGTCGTTCACCACCGCGACGGCGCGAATGTCGAGTCCCGGGCCCGACTGAGCGATGGCGGCAAAGATCGCGGTTCGCTCGGCGCAGTTCGACAATCCATAGGATGCGTTCTCGACGTTGCAGCCGGAGAACACTTCGCCTTTGGAGGTCAGCATCGCGGCACCCACTTTGAACTGTGAATACGGAGCATAGGCCTGCTTCATGGCTTTCCGCGCTGCTGCAAGCAGGCGTTCGTTTTGTTTGCCGTGTTTCTTGGTCGGCTTCATCGAAATTCACTTAGACAAAAGATTGGCCTACTTCTCCATCAGCAGAACTTTTTCCGTGCCATCAATCTCTTTCAATTTGACTTCGATGACTTCGTTCATTGTGGTCTGCACGGTGCGGCCGATGAATGCGGCTTCGATTGGCAATTCGCGATGGCCGCGGTCGATCAGTACACAAAGCTGCACACGGCGGGGACGGCCTTGCGAAAAAAGAGCGTCAAGGGCGGCGCGGATGGTGCGGCCGGTGAAGAGCACATCGTCGACCAGGACGATATTCTTATCCTGAATGGAGAAGCCGATTTCAGATTCGTGCACGACCGGTTTGGGTCCGACGGTAGAAAGGTCGTCGCGATAGAACGTGATATCCAATGTGCCCACCGGAACCCGAACGTCTTCAATGTGTCCGATCGACTTGCTGAGGCGCTCCGCCAGCGGGACGCCGCGACGGCGGACGCCAATCAAACCCAGACCGTCCGTTCCGTTTTCTTCCACAATCTGGTACGCCAGGCGAACCAGGGAGCGTTCCATTTCAGACGCCGACATCAGTTGTGCCTTCTGGCGAAGGCCGGTTTGTTGAACTACATTTTCAATTGCCATAACGGTTGCATGATACGCAGAGCGATGAGCGGCTGGCAAGCCGAAACCAAACTCAGGAAAGCTTCCTCTTGTGCCAAGCCACCAGCAAGGCCGATCCGATGATCATCAGGCCACCACAGAGCCCGATCCAAATGCCGAGCGCGCCCCATCCTAGTTTGAAACACAAGAGGTAGCCCAACGGAAGCCCCATGAGCCAATAGGCGACAAAGTTGGCCAGCATGGGCGTTCGCGTATCGCCCGCGCCGCGCAACGCTCCTGTGGCAACGGTCTGCAGGCCATCGAATAACTGGAATGCCGCAGCGACCAATAACAGTTGTGCGCCCACTTCAATTACAGTCGGGTCAGGAGTGAACAGGCGTGCAATCAATTTTGGGAGGGAAACGAACACCAATCCGGAACAAGCCATGAATCCAACGCCGATAGTGGTGGCGGACCAACCCGCACGCCGCGCTCCCTCGGGATCGCGTCTTCCCAGCTGCTGTCCCACTCGCACGGCTGCGGCGGAACTGACTCCTAGTGGCACCATGAAGGTGAGGGACGCGCAGGTCAAAGCAATCTCATGACCGGCCAGCGGAACGGGGCCGAGTCTGGCGCACAATGCGGTTGCGGCGGAGAAGGCTCCGATCTCGCACAGGATCTGGGTTGCGGCCGGCGCTCCGAGTTTGAGCAGCGCTGACATTCTCTCGAAATCAATCCGGACGGTGCCTAGCCAGCCCGGGCGGAGGCGTTTCGACTCTACCCAGATAAGCGTGATTGCGAGGCAGAAAGCCATGTAGATGCGGGCGATACAGGTTGACCAGCCGGAGCCGGTAATGCCCATAGCGCGAAACCCAAGGTGCCCGTAGATCAGGACCCAGTTTCCAATCGCATTGACGATGTTCGCAGAGATCAAGGCAAACATGATGGGGTGGGCCACGTTTACTGCCTGCAGATAACGCCGGAGGGCGAAGTAAGCGAGCAGCGGGAGCGAACCCCAGTTGAGCGCGCGCAGGTATGGACGCATGGGTTCGACGAGTTCTATGCTGATCCCGAAGCGCAGCATCAGCGCCGGCCAGAATGACACGGCAAGCATCAGAACTGGCGTGAGCGCGAAGGCGAGGAACAAGCCATTGACCAGGGAGTGTCGGGCGTCGTCTAAATCCTCGCGCCCGAATGCGTGAGCGACGAAGGTATCCATTCCCAGCAGCAGGCCGCCAGCAAAAATGGCAACGCTGGCGTAAAGACTCTGGCCGAGGCCGGTAGCTCCAATAGCGACGGCGCTGTTCGGCAATCGTCCTACCATGATCGTGTCAACAATTCCCATGCTCATCCAGCCGATTTCCGCAAAGATTAACGGCAGGGCTAGGCGGAGGGTCAGGCGAAAGTCCTGGCGCCAGAGCGGGAGAGAATTGCGGTTGAATTTCGCCGGCATTTGTCTGATCGTGACTATACCAAGTTGGGTCGCGGGTGATGGTCAGGATTTATAGGGTTCACAGCATCGACAAGAGTATAGTTTCGGTGCGCTTCGGTTTCACCGGGACAAGGCACCGGCGAGAGGTGCTGCATGCAACGCAGATCATTTCTAAAGGGCGCGGGAGTTGTCACCGTCGTGGTTGTGGGCGGTGGAGTTTGGCGCGCCTGCGATCAAGGCGTTCTTAGTGTGGGCGAAGGACCAGCTTACCAACCCTGGAAAGACTGGCGCAAGGATACAAACGACGGAGCGCTTGGGCTGGTGCGCTCTGCGATTCTGGCCGCCAGCCCACATAACACGCAGCCCTGGTTATTCAAGGTCACGAATTCCGCGATTGAGTTGTATATCGATACCAGCCGGAATGTCGGCGCGCTCGATCCGTATCTGCGAGAGGAGCACATCGGGATGGGCTGTGCTCTCGAGAACCTGATGCTGGCGGCGGTAGCCAATGGCTACGCAGCCAAGCTGACGCTGCTTCCGGGAAAGCTCGGATCGGATGCGGTTGAGCCCAAGCTGCGGCTCGTGGCGCGCGTGGATCTCGCCTCGGGCACACGCGAGAAGAGCGAACTGTACGATGCGATTCCGCGGCGCCATACGAATCGCGGCGCCTACATCCCACAGAAACCGATCCCGCCCGAGGTCATCGGCAGTCTGAGTCACTTGCCCGGCGATGAAACAGAGGTCAAGATTTTCCTCTTCACGGCGGATGCGGACCGAAAGAAGATTGTAGAAATCAGCAACGCAGCCAACAGCGAAATCTATTCCGACCCGGAGGTAGTTCGTGCCAGCGATCGGTGGATTCGGATGAACTGGGGTGAGGTCCAGAAGTTTCGCGATGGCTTGACCATCGATGCCTTCGGCCTTCCGCCGATTGCGGCTGCCGTTTCCAAAATGATGCCTCTGTGGATGCTGCAACGGGTTGCATCGCAAGGCGAGAAAGATCGCTACTCGGAGTTGATGCTGAGTGCGCCGTTGATTGGCATCATTGCCGTGCGTGACCGTTACGGCCGCGAAGACTGTCTGCGTGCCGGGCGGGTTTGGCAACGGGCGCATTTGCTGGCGACGGCTCGCGGCGTGGCGGGACGGCCCTGCAATGAAGCCGTGGAAATGATCGACCATGAGAAGGCCTTGGGAAAACCGGCGCGGGTCGCTGGAATGCTTGCTGAACTTCTAGGAGACTCGGCGTGGCAGCCCACTTTTGTTTTCTACATGGGCTATCCGACGTTGACCGCCCGAGCCAGCCCGAGACGGCCGATTGAGAATGTGGTTCTTTGAACCGGACATTCGATGGAGACCGATCGATCAATGTCGGAGCTGATTGCCCAGCCATTCGCCAATTTGCCAGATGCATTCAATGTTGCCACCTATTTCGTGGATCGCAATGTCCTCGAAGGAAGAGGGGAAAAGACTGCGATCGAATGCGGCGACGAAAAGGTTAGTTATCGGCAACTATTGGAGCGGACGAATCGCGTGGGTCATGCGCTCCGCAAACTTGGTGTGCGCGCTGAAGAACGGGTTGTGCTTTTGCTGTTGGACACTCCGGAGTTTTTGTACTCTTTTTTCGGGACCATCAAGATCGGCGCCGTGGCTGTGCCGATGAACACGCTGCTGAAACCGTATGAGTACGAATATCTGCTGAACGACGCCCGGGCCCGCGTCGTGTTGGTGAGCGAGGCTTTGCTTCCGCAACTGCAATCAATACAGCCGAAACGTCTCAAATATTTGCGGAAGATTGTGGTCGTGGGCGGGAGCGATCGACAGCATCCTGACCTAAACGAGTTGATGGCGGCTGCATCGCCAGAACTGGAAGCGGAAGTCACCCACAAAGATGACTCCGCTTTCTGGCTCTACTCCTCGGGAAGCACCGGGCCTCCCAAGGGCTGCGTGCACCTTCATCACGATATGGTGGTGTGCACCGAACTGTATGCCAGAAACATTTTGCAGATGAATGAGCGCGACCGTTGCTATAGCGTCGCCCGATTGTTTTTTGCCTACGGCTTGGGGAATGCCGGCTATTTTCCGTTGGGCTGCGGGGCGACCACGATTCTCTCCCCGGCGCGTCCCACGCCGGCTAGCGTCTACGCTGACATCGAGCGTTACCGGCCGACCCTGTTTTTCTCCGTGCCATCGAATTATGCTGCATTGCTGGCTTACCGGCGCGAAGGAGAAACGGACTTCGACCTTTCCAGCGTGCGCCATGCAATTTCAGCCGGCGAATCTCTGCCTGGCCCACTCTTTGAACGTTTCAAAAAGCGCTTTGGCATCGAGATCCTCGATTCCCTCGGCTCGACGGAAACTTTGCAGATGATAATTGCGAACCGTCCGGGTGAAGCCAAGCCCGGATCCAGCGGCAAGATCATTCCCGGCTACGAGGCCAGGCTCGTCGATGAAGACGGGCGAGCAGTGGCTCCGGGAGAAATCGGGAATCTGTGGATCAAGGGAGATTCCACCTGCGCCGGCTACTGGAACCAACATGAAAAGACGAAGGAGACTTTTGAGGGCCACTGGTTTCGCACGGGCGACAAGTATCACCAGGATGAAGAAGGCTACTTCTGGTACGCAGGACGCGCCAATGACCTGTTCAAGGTAAACGGCCGCTGGCTAAGCCCGGCAGAGGTCGAGAGCGCATTGATCGCGCATCCAGGCATTCGGGAGGCGGCCGTGGTCGCTCGCGACGATGAGAGCGGACTCACCAAGGCGGCCGCCTACGTTGTGGTGAACGACGACGTAACCCCAAGCGACCAACTTATCCGGGAATTGCAAGACTGGGTCGCCGAAAGCATTGGCGCCTACAAACGGCCCCGATGGATCGAGTTCTTGCCGGAACTTCCGAAGACCGCTACTGGGAAACTGCAGCGGTTTAAGCTACGCGAGTTGCACGCGCGGCAAGATCAGAACCCGGCCCCCCCGAACAACTCTGAACTCGGAGCTGAAGAATAGCACGCGGATGAATCAGGTTGCGCATGGTGTCCAGTAGCTCATCTAACGTTGCTCCGCGGCCTACATGAGCATCCACGAAGATCAATTCAACGGGCGGCAGAGCTGAAAAGCCGGAGAGCAGCACTACGGGAACGTCGGGTTTGGCACTCTTAATTTTCTGCGCCAACTGCGAGCCGGTCAAATGTGGCATCTGATAGTCGAGCAATGCCAGGTCGAAAGAACTTTTCCTGATTCGCGATAGCGCCTCGATCGGATCTCCGGCACTGACCACTTCAAATCCGCAGCTCCTGATCACACTGGTCAAAAGTCGTCGCGACTTGGGATTATCGTCAACATAGAATATCGTTCCGTGATTCACCATGACCTTCGGGCTCCCATTCTCATTTCGCAGGATTAATTGCTGCCTACCTTAGAGGAACGAGAAAGTTTCGCTGAGCTTGCGGGGAGTTTCTGTAAAAAGTCTGTCAGCGTGGAGTAAAGCTTCGTAAAGAACAGGGAGGTTGCCAGACATCGAGTTTCGGCATCAAATTCAGCATCCATCGGGAAGGCCGGAGTGGCCTTCGCAGGTGTTATGCTGTTTCGCTATATATGGCAATTGTGCTCCTCCTCTTCAAGTCCTTTGCGCTTACTTTCAGCGCGCTCCTGCCATTAGTGAATCCGCTGGGATCGGCGTTAGTATTTCTGGGTTTCGTTGGAAA
This sequence comes from Terriglobales bacterium, assembly GCA_035483835.1. Lineage (GTDB taxonomy): Bacteria > Acidobacteriota > Terriglobia > Terriglobales > Acidobacteriaceae > JABDBE01. Next base: position 10,726 of record DATHPO010000349.1, on the reverse strand, counting down.
CGTGCCCGACTCTGTGTTTCGCGATCTGGCCCGCAAAATCGCGATCAGCACTACCATCTTCATGTTGGTGATCGAGCTCGTCGGGACGGGGCTGCTGGAGTTCTTCGGGATCTCGCTTCCGGTAGTGCAGGTTGCCGGAGGCCTGGTGCTTGCCAGCATGGGATGGAGCCTGCTGAACCAGCAAGAAAGCAGCGTGAATCCCGATCGGACGGTTGTCAGGGAGGATAATTTCTTATCCATCGAGCAACAAGTTTTTTACCCGCTCACGTTTCCCGTGACCGTGGGTCCGGGCTGCATCGTGGTCATGTTGACCTTGAGCGCGCACGCTTCGGTGAAGTCTAGTGTGCTTCAGGATGTGATAGCTCATCTGGGAATCTCTCTGGCTCTCGTGGTCTTGAGCCTAACGGTCTACGTGTGCTACCGCTACGCTCCAAAGATCACCCAGCGAATTTCACCTCAGACAGCCCACGGCATCCTCCGCATCATTGCATTCGTGCTTCTCTGCATCGGAGTGCAGATCACGTGGAATGGTGTTGAGACGTTGCTGAAGCAAGTACTCTACGTTTAAGAATTTCGATTACGAATCCACTCATCCGCTCAGTCGGCGGCCATGCCTTGAGCTTCCTGCTCGTATGGGCCGCGGAGCTGTTCTTCCAGCACCGCTAATTGTGCCTCGATCTCTTCGCCTGCTTTGCGCTTCTTGATGATCTCCTCCCGGTAGCGTCGCAAGAAGTAATCGATGGTTTCCACACGGATCCGAATCGAGCCGGAGGGTTTGTTTTCGTCGAGATCCTTGAAGCAGAAATAAGGCGTGCCCGACTGCTCGATGATGCCTTCGACGACTCCGTAGATAGGCGCGTCGTGGCCGCACTTGAAACTCGAGATTTCAAGCGCAACCAGGTTGGGATGGCGGGCGGTGAACTTTGCCGCCCACACTTTGTGGTTGGTGCTGCAGGAATAGGAATTCTTCCACGCGTCGGTAATGTCGAGAGGATGGCTGATGACTCCCGCGCGAACTTCCTCGCTGAACAACCGTTCCAGGAGGTCTTCGTCAAGAGGCAAAGTGTTCTGCGAGAAGATGGGATAGCCAAGCTTCTGGAACTCCTCCATGATTTCGTGGTTGAGACCGGGATCGTGGTGATAGGGACGGCCCAACATGACGATGCCGATGCGATCTTCACGTTCCAGTTGGTCCATCACCTCGCGTGCCCGCTTGCGAATGCTGGCCTCGTAATCGGCCAGGGCTTTGAATCCGACTTCGACGGCGCGATCGTTTTCTTCGAGCGACAATCCGAGGATCGGCTGCCAGGCCTGCAGCATTTGATGGGCAAACAGTTTTCGATCGGCAAAATTCAGGATGGGGTCGACGTACTTCACATTGTGCTCGGCGAAAACGTCGTTCTCCTTGGTGAATGCTGCTTTCACCGTTTCGGGAGTTGCGGTGACGGTAGGGCAAGCGTTGGCGCCGACGATCTTGACCAGAGGAGATGTCAGAACGTCGTACATGGGGAAGAAAATAACGTCAAGAGGCTTCTTGCGATGCTTTTCCTGAATCAGGTTGTAGACGTGCGAAATACCGATCTTCGCAGGGAAGCAAGGGTCGATCGCGCCGCGGCTCGCGCCGGCACGATACAGCTCCGAGCTGGTGTAATCGGAGTAGATAATGTTTTCCGGCTGCACGCCCAGGCTCTCAAGATATCCGTTGAAGAGCGGCGCGTACGTGTAGATGTTCAGCACACGAGGAATGCCAACGCGAAGCTTCTTGCGGCCTTCCATCAGCGGAACGCGCTCTTTCGCCGACTTGTTCCAGAACTTCGTCACCGGAATCGGGTCAGCGATGGTCTTCGGGTTTACCGGACGGAAGACCTCACGGGCAGCGAAGTCTACGAAGTTCGGATATTTATCTTTGATCTCATCGATCCCGGCTTTGATTTCCTTCATATCATTGACATCTTCGACCAGGCCTTTTTCGCAGGTCGCGATGATCAATCGCTGCTCGCCGTGCATCAGAGGAACTTTCGTGACCTTCCGAATTGGAATGAGGCTCAGTTCATCTTTGGGAGCGGTTCGGATGTCAATGAATGTGCGCAGACAGTTGTTCTTGCAGAAATTGCAGCGCGTGCTTTCGTTGCGCGTGGTGCGGTACTGGATTTTGCGCACTGCGTCCAACCCGACAAAGCTAGTCTGCAGGCCATTGCGCCACAAACGGACAGATTCAACCGCAGCTCCGATGGCGCCGGACTCTCCGCAGAATTCATGGACGATGATTTCCGGTTTCTTGCCGGCGGCGCGGAAGCTGTTGTGGATGAAGTCAACTTCAGCTTTTACAACCGCCATGTTGTTCTGCGTTCCACCCTGCAAGACGAAACGCGTGCCGAGGGCTGCGAGGTTGGGAATGCTGGCCACGTACAAGAAAACGTTCTTGGGAAGCACAGCCGCCAGACCTGCGAGAATTTCCTCGGCGCGCCAGCCCTGACGCTGGAAATTCACGATGTCCGACTGCATGAAGACAGCGCAGCCGTAGCCGAAAACCGGCATGGATTGGGCTGAGAAAGCCAGATCGGCGTATTGTTCTACGCTCAGCCCGAAGCCTTCAGCAGTCGACTGCAAGAAGTAACCGTTCCCCGCCGAGCATTGCGTGTTGAGTTTGAAGTCTTTTACCCGGCCGTTGTGCAAGATGATGATTTTGATGTCCTGTCCGCCGACGTCGACGATGACGTGGGGATCCTCGTAAAACTTGAGCGCAGACTCGGTGTGGGCCACTGTTTCTACCAGTGCAACGTCCGCGTGCAAAACGTCTTTCAGAATATCTTTCGCGTAGCCGGTCGTGGCCACGCCCAGAACTTCGAGTTTGGCATTTTGCGCTTCCACTTGGCCGCGCAAATTCTCGAACATTTCAATCGTATCTTGAATTGGATTTCCGTTCGAGAGCTGGTAGGACTTGCAGAGAATGTCGCCCCGCTCGTCGAGCAACACGGCTTTGGTGGAAGTTGAGCCGCCGTCGATGCCGATAAATCCGCCCACTGTTTTATGAGCGGGGAAGGTCGCGGGCACGAACTTCTTGCGACGATAGTCGACCTTGAAGTCGTTCAACTCTTTTTCGTCGGTGGTCAGCCCCTTGGCGCCAGCTTTGGCCTTTTCTTCCTGGCGTCCAAAGTCGATGTAGTGCACGAGCTTTTCGTATCCCTGATAGCAACCGACGCAGTCTTCTTCGCTCTTGCCGAACTCAATTGCGCCCAGGGCAGCAAAGTATTGCGCGTTTTGTGGAACTTTAATAAGGTCTTCCGGCTTCGCGCCGTCAGGAATCGCGACTTTGCGCTCCTGCCACATTCGTGGAATGTTCGCTTGCCAAGCCTCGCGCATGCCTTTGATGAAACTATTCGGGCCACCCAGCAGCAAAACGTGCGGCCGCAAGGTGTGGCCGCGGGTTAGAACGCTAAGGTTCTGCAGCACGATCGCCTCGAAAAGCGAAGCCATCAATTCATCCGGCGGCGTTCCCACTTTCTGCAAACTGTTAATGTCGGTCTCGGCGAACACGCCGCACTTGCCGGCAACCTTGTGCAGTTTGATCCCGTGATAACCCTGCAAAGCCAGCTCCGCGACGGGAATTTTCAGCTTCGCGTTGATCTTGTCGATGACTGCGCCGGTACCACCCGCGCACTTATCGTTCATCGACGGAATCTTCTTCTTGCGGCCGGTCTCATCGTCATCTTTGAAGACGATGATCTTCGCATCCTGACCGCCCAGTTCGATGACCGAATACACTTCGGGGTGCATCTTCTCGACGGCGAGTGACACCGCTGTGACTTCCTGCACGAACTTGGCGCCGATCTGATCGGCGATACCTCCGCCGCCGGAACCGGTCATGAACATGCGCGTGTTATGGCGATTGATGCCGACTTCCTTTTCGATGCGGCGCAGAAATTCGAGCGTCTTCTCCGGTTGCTTGGTTTCATGCCGTTGATAGTCTTGCCACAAAGCCTTGTCCGTGGCCGCGTCCACTACGACAGCCTTGACCGTGGTCGAGCCGACGTCAAGTCCGACCATGAATTCGGTGTGGTGATCATGCGGTCTTTGTGTTGGCGCAGGAGCTATCTGAAATAGCTGCGGCTTCGGTTGCTGGCCCAGATGGTCGTGCATTTCATCTCCAATCGGTGGCAAGAAGCGTTTCGAATTGTGGTGTCCGCCATCTTGCCGCAAGGTACATCGCAAGCAAGATGGCGGTGTCGACCACGATCAGGCGGCATTCGGCACTGCGATCCCAGGAACTCGCGCACGCTTCCACAGCCGCGTGCTCTTATCCATACGATCGCTCACGTGCAGCACGAACTGAGCCGCGGTTCCCGTGACGCCTTCACGATGCGGGACATGGTAGAAGGGCCGGCGCAGCTCCGGATGCTCAGCAATGAATTCCCTGATTTCCTCCATGCTCTTGCCGGTGGACTTCAGACATTGCTCGAATTCGGTCTTGGCCTTTACTTTGGCTTCACCCAGAGCCATCTGGACGCGACTGTGGGCGTTGACCTCGCCCTCGCCCGAAGTTTCAATGGGCAGGAAGATCATTTCTTTGAATTTGTTGACCACAGCCGACTGAACGCCGTCCGATTGCGAGGAAGGCATGCAGCCGAAGGGCTTGAGCGCCAACACCATGTGGCAGAGACGATGCACGGTGTAGTAGACGTTCTTGCCGACTTCGAGATGGCCTTCTCCACCGCGCGCGAACTGGTTGTAGAAAGGATGCGCCATTTCAGCCAACTCGGTTTGCGGCACTAGATGATGGGTGATGCCACCCATGTTCTTGATCGTCCGGTGATAGAAGAAATTCCACATGCGCTCGCCGGCGCCAATGCCCCATAGCTTTTTGCGCAAGCCGAAGTAGTTGGCCATCTGCTTCTGCACTTCGTACCACTCGGGGTTGCGATGCGGTTGGTTCACCGGCCACTTCGCTTTCGCATGCGCCTTTGCTTGGTACATCAGATAAGCCACCCAGGTTGCGATCGGTTCCACGATGACCTGTGCGCCTTCACGCTCCAGGAAGTCGAACATGTGGAAGTTGCCATCGCCCTCGGTGATCTGCGCCCAGAATTCGCCCGTGATCTTGACGACGGGCTTGACCTTGGTGCGATCCACCTCGATGCGATTCATCTTGTCGCGAGCAGAGGCCAGGGCATTGAGATAATCTTTCCCCCACATGTGCTCGTGCCATTTGCCGAGTACGTTAAAGGTGTTTCTGAGAACCTTGTTGCTCTTGAACTTGGGTTTTGCCCATTCCGGAGCCCGTTCCTCGATCTCGAAGGAATCGCGGTTCCGCAGGTCTTCGCACAATCCGTCGACCGCTTCATGAAACACGCGGTCCGTCTCACCTTTATTTACTTCGAAGGGACGGATCTGGTAGATCAAATCGTTGATGACATCGCCGAGGTGCATGGCGTTCAACATGCCGAATCCGAAGTCGATGGTGAACTTCAGCCCGGGCTCGCCCGACGCAGCTTTGATGCCGTCGCTGTCCTTGAACAGCAGCACGCGGAAGCCGTCAAAGCCGGCATTTTTCAAGGCGAAACGGTACTCCGCTTCATACATGCCAAAGCGGCAGGGGCCGCAAGAGCCAGCGGTAAAGAAGACGTACTTATCCAGAATGTCCCGGCGGGAAACGCCCTCTTTCTCCAGGAACTGCAAATACTGCACCAGATTGCCGACGGTGAAATAGGTCGGATTGCACTGGCCGTTATTCCCATACTCCTTGCCGATCTGGAATGCGGGGACGTCGGGCACCGGCAATTTTTCACAGCGATAACCGCAGCCCTGGAACACCGCCCGGATCAGATCTTCGTGCTTCCAGGTAAAGCCTCCGAACAGTATCGTGACTTTACTGCGCTCCTCGGCAGTGAAAGCTCGCTCCACCGGCCGGTGGAAATGTTCGGGCCGATCCAACCCGGCGATCTTGCGCAATCGGGCGCGTTCCGCCGCTAACCGCTGTTTGATTTCCTGGTCGTTTTCAATGTGAATAAGATTCGTCGCCATTATCTTCCTCCGGCGTGTGCAGTCTTGTGACAGCTTGATGGGAGACGACGAATGGCGGGACCGCCATCCGCGAAAGGCAAAGTGAGGTAAAACGCAAGTCGCAGCCGTGCCTCGCACTCGAGGTGAGCGTCGTGCACATCGGGCCTGCGAATAAAACGCACCAGAAACTCCTCACAGCTCGGGACAAGGAGGTTCGATGTTTTACGTCCGCGAGAGGCGTTTAAGCAATTCTCGCGAACGCCTTACAAGAGCGATACTACGGGTTTCCCAACAGCACGAGCCGGCGTGCGGCCAACGCCTGTGCTCTTTTGACGAAGCTTTGAAAACTGCCCGACGTTCTCAGTAATTTACGAGCAGCTCTTTTCACGATCCCACATGACGACTGTCAGTTTTGTTATAACAAAAATCCAGCTTGCGATTCAAGGCAGAGAACCAGTTCATCTGTGACGACGCTTTCTCGACTTGAGACCGCCAATAGCCGAGCCGACGAATTGCAAGCCTCGCCGCTTCGGCGATTGGATGCACCACGCCGTGGAGATGTTGTCACCGCCCTAGCGGGAAAGATCGCGGAGATCGCGTATCCGATCAATTCGCCAAAGCTCCGCAGCGATGAAGGGGCACAGAAACCGACGAACCAGATCTGGGCCGCACGAGGTTATGGGGCTTTTAAACTAGTAAGACTGCCAGTTGTTTGATCACTCCCCTTCTGCTCACATGTCGAACAGGCAGTTGTGCCACGTCCTGGTTGTGGTCGACTAGCAGAGCGGTCTGAAAGCGAAAATCGCCGCAGAGGGACCCTCCAAAACTATTCGCCCGTGGCCGTCGACTCCGCCGAGTCACGGCTTCCGCAGGGGATGAAAGATGAGGTGAGATATGAGCAGGAATCCGGAATCAGCCAGACTTCAAGAGGCTAACACGCTCGAGACCCTCAGGTTCCAACAGTCAGCCCCCGACAAGAAGCCCTGGAGAAAATGGGGCCCTTACCTTAGCGAGCGCCAGTGGGGCACGGTTCGCGAGGACTATAGCCAGGACGGTAACGCCTGGGACTACTTCACTCATGACCTAGCCCGATCCCGAGCCTATCATTGGGGCGAGGATGGCCTGGCCGGCATCAGCGATTGGAATCAGTTGCTGTGCTTCAGCGTAGGTCTGTGGAACAACAAGGATCCGATACTGAAGGAGCGCCTGTTCGGGTTGACCAACAGCGAGAGCAACCACGGCGAGGACGTAAAAGAGTATTACTTCTACATCGACAGCACGCCGACCCATTCCTATATGAAGTATTTGTACAAGTACCCGCAGGCTGCGTTTCCGTACAGCGATCTGATCGAGACGAGCAAGCGGCGTAATCGTGGCGACATGGAATATGAACTGCTGGATACAGGTATCTTCAACGGCGATCGCTACTTTGACGTTTTTGTCGAGTATGCCAAGCAGTCGCCGGAGGACATCCTGATCCAGATCAGTGTAAGTAACCGCGGTCCTGAGCCAGCCACACTGCACGTCCTCCCGACACTATGGTTTCGCAACACCTGGACCTGGTGGCCTGGTACTCCGAAGCCGTCCCTGAAGCAGTTCTCCGGACAGAAGGGCTATCAGATTATTGCAGCATCACACGCCGATCTGGGGGAACGTTATCTGTACTGCGAGGGAGATATCCCGCTGCTGTTCACGGAGAACGAGACCAACAACGAGCGAATTTTCGGAACTGCCAATGCCTCTCCTTACGTTAAAGACGGAATCAACAACTATGTAGTTAATGGAAATCAAGGTGCGGTCAATCCCGAAAAGAGGGGAACTAAAGCTGCGGCAAATTATCAGGTGCAAGTGGGAGCAGGACAGACAGCCACCATTCGTTTGCGGCTAAGCGATGCGACGCCATCAGACATCGGCAATCCGTTCAAAGATTTCGCGGACATCATACAAGCGCGCCAGCACGAGGCCGATGAGTTCTACAAGTCCATAACCCCAACTCGCGTCGGCGAAGACGAAGCGCGCGTCATGCGGCAGGCGCTGGCCGGGATGCTCTGGAGCAAGCAGTATTTCTTCTTCGACGTCGACAAATGGCTCGAGGAACACGGTGTCGATGCTATGAGGCCCAGCGGACGTCTCATGCGGAACAGCGAATGGTTCCACATGGTGAACCAGCACATCATCTCCATGCCGGACAAATGGGAGTATCCGTGGTATGCAGCCTGGGACCTCGCGTTCCACACCATCGCGCTCTCCACGGTCGATGTGGAGTTCGCCAAACAACAACTCGACCTGATGCTGCAGTCGGTCTTCCTGCACCCGACCGGTCAGATCCCGGCCTACGAGTGGAACTTCAGCGACGTCAATCCGCCAGTACACGCCTTTGCGACGATTTTCCTTTACCGGACGGAGCAGGCTCTTAAAGGGCAAGGCGACCTCGAGTTCCTCAGGCGGTCGTTTGCGAAGCTGACCCTGAATTTCAGTTGGTGGGTGAACCGCAAAGACCGGCTTGGCAAGAACCTGTTTGAAGGCGGCTTCCTCGGGCTAGACAACATCGGCGTCTTCGACCGCAGCGCAGCCCTGCCGACCGGCGGTAGTCTTGAACAGGCTGATGGCACCGCGTGGGTCTCCATGTTCGCTCAGAACATGCTGGAGATCGCCGTCGAGCTGGCAGCTCACGACAGCTTTTACGAAGACCTGGTCCTGAAGTTTGCTGAGCATTTCATGTGGATCGCGCTCGCCATGAATCAGACCGGGCCAGAGGGTATGTGGGACGAGGAGGATGGTTTCTACTACGACGTCCTGCGCCTCCCCGACGGCAGCGCCAGGCGGCTCAAGGTTCGCTCCATGGTGGGTCTGCTGCCCTTGTGCGCCACCACCGTGATCGAGCCGTGGCAGGCCGAACGAGTACCGCGAGTGAGGGAGATGTTGAGGGAACGGTTGGAACGTATGCCCGAACTGCGCAACAGCATTCATGCAACCGGGCACGGCCATTTGGGGTATGCTGGACGCGGCATTGCTGCGCTGGTGAATGAGGACAGGTTGCGCCGGATTCTGACGCGCATGCTGGACGAGAACGAATTCCTCAGTCCTTACGGCATCCGGGCACTCTCCCGGTACCATGACCAGCATCCGTTTGTCGTCCATGTAGAAGGACAGGAATACCGGGTAAATTATCTCCCGGCGGAATCCGACACCGGCATGTTCGGTGGAAACTCTAATTGGCGCGGCCCGGTTTGGATGCCAGTGAACGCGCTGCTGATCCGTGCCCTGTCGTCCTTTTACCTTTATTACGGCGACAACTTCAAGATTGAGTGTCCAACGGGCTCGGGCAACCGCATGAATCTGTTCGAGGTGGCCCGGGAAATTGCCAGGCGGTTGACAGGGATCTTCCTGCGGGACAAGTCTGGCCGGCGGCCGGTATACGGAGGAACCGAGAAATTCCAGAACGATCCTCACTGGAAGGATTACATTCTGTTCTACGAGTACTTCCATGGAGATAACGGCGCTGGATTGGGAGCGAGCCATCAAACTGGCTGGACCGGGATCGTCGCCAAACTGATCGAGCTTTTTGGCCGGCTCGACGGAGCTCAGTTACTCGATGCGGGTAAAGCGGGCGCGTTTGCCAGAAGTGAACCGGCACGGAATAAGCAGCTTGCGTGACCGATGGCGTCACGTGCTACCACCGGTCCAACGAGGAGGATGAGTGGCGTGAAAGGCGAAGACATACGGGTAAGTTCCGGGCGTCGTGAATGTGATGCGGAACCGTGTCGGCTGTCGTTCGGCGTGATGAGAATGTTTAGGTGTCCTCAGGCTTTTCTTAGTAAGCGTGTAAGCCCGACCAAAATTACGGCGCCAATAAATGCCACGATGATGGAGCCGATCATGCCGCCGCCCGCCCCGATTCCTAACAGCCCGAAGACCCAGCCGCCCAAGACCCCGCCGAGGATGCCGAGAATGATGTCGACCACCACGCCGTAGCCACCGCCCTTCATCACTTGACCAGCAAGCCAACCTGCGATGAGTCCAACCACAATCCATGCGACAAGTCCCATGACGAGCCTCCTTGAGTCCGCTTTAAGCGGGCCTGACTGGAAATGTACACCTCGTCCCGTCAATCCTGAACCGCTAACAATCTTAGGCTGAAGGTTTTCCGTTACAAACTAGCAAAAGTGGCAGGTTTCTCCCGGCTAGGCCGATTGTAGAATTGGGCTCCCACTTCGGACACTCAGCGCAGCGGTCCGTATGTCGTGGCCTGCTGCGATTTTACAGACCCGATGACCGCATCTGGATGAATCCCAAAGAAGATTCATCTGGGCGCGAAACTCTAAAGCGATTCCAACCTTATCGCAATGGAGCGGATTAAGCCTCTTAAGCCAAAGCAGGATCTTTCCGCGTATCGTACGCCCACCTTGTGTCTCGTCCAGGGATCCAAGCAGCCTTCTTCTGGACATGCGGTTGGGGATCCCGCTCCCCTTCACGGGGGAGTTCGAAGTAGTAACCCTGATCGCGGTTGTGACCGAAGAGATGCATGGGTCGGACTGAGTTCCTGGCCTGAAAACGATTACGAGCGAGCCTACGGTTGGAAAGGCAACATCTTCAACGAGAGCGAAATGGCGCTCTGCTTTGAGTGCATGCAGTCGTGCGCTCGAAAAGTGCTTGACACGGGCCGACATTGTCAGAGACGCGATTTTTCGCCAATTGGCCGCCAAGTGTGATGTCGCTGTTCCTA
>DATHPO010000348.1:0-25399 GCA_035483835.1 Terriglobales bacterium | reverse complement strand
TGCCCACCGGGTTATCATTACAAGTACACCTCTGCTCCGCCTTTATCCTTTGTAATTCAGCGACCCGTTGGTTCACTGCGGGCAACGAGTGTGTGCGACCCTGCATTGCGGCTGAGGGGCGGCCGCGCGATTCATCTTCCAAGGAGTTGGCATTTGAAGAAGGGCAAAGCTGCGGTTATCGTGGGCGCCCAGTGGGGCGACGAGGGCAAAGGCAAGATTGTCGATGTGCTCTCGGAAAACTTTTCTGTCGTGGCGCGGTACGCGGGCGGACACAATGCCGGCCACACCGTCATCATTAACGGAAAGAAGTTTGTCCTGCAGTTAGTGCCGTGCGGAGTTTTGCGCGCCGGCTGCCGTAGCGTTATTGGCAACGGGGTCGTGCTCGATCCCGTGGCCTTCCTCAAGGAGGTCGCCGCTCTGCGTGAGACTGGCGTCAAGGTGGACGGTAGCCTGTTTGTCAGCAACCGAGCCCACGTGATTCTTCCGTATCATCGCATGATCGAGTTGGCGTCGGAAAACGCGCCCGGACGCGTGAAGATTGGAACGACTTCGCGCGGCATCGGTCCGGCGTATGAAGACAAGATGGGGCGTCGCGGTTTACGCGTCGCTGATCTGTTGGACCTGCAACTCTTGAAGACTCACATCCAAAACGCCTGCCACGAGAAGAACATGATCGCGCATGCGCTGTTCAACTCGGAGCCGCTCGATGCCGACAAAATGTACGAAGAATACGCCGCAGCCTCGGCGATGGTTGCGCCGTTCGTCTGTGACACAGCTGCTTTGTTGAATAAAGCTCTGGCGCACGGCGATTCGGTTGTGTTCGAGGGAGCGCAGGGGACGATGCTTGACATCGACCATGGCACTTACCCATTTGTGACTTCTTCGAGCGCCACTTCGGGAGGCGCGGTCACCGGAACTGGCGTCGCTCCCACGGCGATTGATACCGTGATCGGCGTTACCAAGGCTTATTGCACGCGGGTTGGCGGCGGACCATTTCCCACTGAGGCACTTGACGCCAATGGAGACATGCTGCGCAAGCGGGGCAATGAATTTGGCGCGGTAACGGGGCGCCCGCGCCGCTGCGGCTGGCTCGATTTGCCTCTCTTGCGTTACGCTAGCATGATTAACGGAATCTCCTGGCTGGTCGTGACCAAGTTGGATGTTCTGGATGAACTGGCGGAGATTCCGGTATGCGTGGGTTATAAAATCAACGGCAAGGAAACCGAAGAGGCGCCACCGCAGGATAGCGGCTATGGTCAGATCGAAGGTATTTATCGGAAAATGCCTGGCTGGCGCACTTCGACCCAGGGGATTACGCAACTGGAGAAACTGCCGAAAGCCGCGCGCGAGTATTTGGATTTCGTCGAGGAGGAAAGCGGAGCACGCATCGGCGTGGTCTCGACCGGCCCCGGGCGCGAAGAAACTATATTCCTCGATGAGTTCGCGGCAAAACTTCGAGAATTAACTGGATCAAAAACCAGGGCGCAGGCAAAAATTTAAGGACGGAGCTCGCGATGGTCGTTCTGGCTGTGACGTGGATGGCGAAGGTTGGTCGTGAAGCGGATGTTATCGGTGTCTTTTCTAAGCTAACCGAAGAATCCCGGAAAGAGCCCGGATGTCTAGTGTACCAGGTGCACCGGCATAAAACCGAGCCGCGTCGATTCTTCATCTATGAACAATACAAGGATGACGCCGCGCTGGAAGCCCATCGCGCCGCGCCCCATTTTCTACAATACGCGAAAAAGGAACTGCCCAAGTTTGGAGAGCGGATCGAAGGCCATCTGTACGAGCCCCTAGGGTGAGTGGTGTGGCGCGAGCGCCCTTGCCCGCGTTGCTTGCCGCATGATGACCGACCGTTACGAAGGCGTTACTTGCCTTTGTCCGCCATCAGCGCACCCCCCGAGGCGTAACTTTCTTTCGGGACTTCGTTAAAGACCACCACAACGGCTTCGCGACGCGCAGCTGCTTCTTCCACCATGGCATCGGTGATGCGTTGGGCCAGCTTGCGCTTCTGATCGGCGGTGCGGCCAGTCAACATCGTTATTTGCACCAAAGGCATAAAGCGTGACTCCCAGCTCCAAGCTACTGAGATCCTTCACTTCGTTCAGGATGACGGCGCGCGGCTCAGACGCCGCGCAAACGCCGTCACTTTGCCAATTCGTATCCAGCAAAAAAATAGCTCAATTCGAAGCGGGCGGTTTCGTCGGCATCCGATCCGTGGATGGCATTGTGCTCGATGTCGCTCGCCCACTTCTTACGGATCGTGCCTTCCTCGGCATTCGCCGGATTGGTTGCGCCCATGAGTTTTCGCAAGTCGGCGATGGCATTTTCCTTTTCAAGCGCCAATACCACGATCGGCCCACTCGACATAAAATCGGTCAGCGAATGGAAAAAGGACCGGCCGGCGTGCACCGCGTAAAACTGCTCCGCCTGGTGCTTCGAAATTTCAAGCATCTTCATCGCCAGTATTCTGAAGCCATTTTTCTCAAACTGCTCGATGATGTCGCCAACCGCGTTCTTGGCTACAGCGTCTGGTTTGATGATCGTGAAAGTGCGTTGCAGAGTCTTCATAGTTTGGTGGTTTGTCCTTGGTCGTTTGTCTTTAAGCTTTCGCAGCAACGCCGATCGCCGCCACAACCGTCTCGCCAATTTCCGCGGGCGACTTGGCGACGCGAATGCCCGCGGATTCCATCACCTTGATCTTCTCGGCAGCAGTTCCCTTCCCGCCGGAGATGATAGCGCCCGCATGGCCCATGCGGCGCCCCGGAGGCGCGGTCTGTCCCGCAATGAATCCCACCACTGGCTTTTTCATGCGAGACTTCACATATTCCGCCGCACTCTCTTCTGCGTTGCCCCCGATTTCGCCGATCATCACCACCACTTCGGTCTGGGGATCCTTGTTGAACAGTTCGAGTGCGTCGACGAAGTTGGTGCCGATAATGGGATCGCCGCCGATGCCAATCGCTGTAGACTGGCCAATTTCGCGCGTGGTGAGCTGATAAACCGCTTCATAAGTCAGCGTGCCTGAACGCGAGACGATTCCGACTGACCCTTCGAGATGAATCCGCGCCGGCATAATTCCGATCTTGCATTTGCCTGGAGAAATAATGCCGGGACAGTTCGGTCCAATCAGCCGTGAGCGCCGGTTCTGCAGATACTCCCAGGCACGTACCATGTCAAGCGTGGGAATGCCCTCGGTGATGCAGACGATCAGTTCGATCTCAGCGTCGGCGGCTTCCATAATGGCATCGGCCGCAAATGGCGGAGGAACGAAAATAACCGATGCATCGGCCCCGGTCTTGTCGACCGCTTCATGGACGGTGTTGAAGATGGGCCAGCCTTCGTGAGTAGAGCCACCCTTCCCGGGAGTGACTCCGCCAACGATTTTGGTTCCGTACTCTGCGCAGGCTTTGGCGTGAAATGTGCCTTCCCGTCCGGTCAATCCCTGCACAATGACTCGCGTCGATTTATCTACAAGAATGCTCATAAAATTGGCTCTTCGTGAGAAGCAGCAAGCTGCGTCTCTACAGCGATCCGTTACGCCGCAGCTGCTGCGACGACTTTCTCGGCCGCGTCTCTCATGGTTTCTGCGACGATGAAGTTCAAACCCGACTGTTTGAGAATCTCTCGTCCGGCCTCGACGTTGGTTCCTTCGAGACGCAGTACGATGGGAAGTTGAATGTGTGTTTTCTGTGCAGCCTCCACGACTCCTGTGGCTAAAGTGTCGACGCGAAGGATTCCGCCGAAAATATTAATCAGCACTGCCTTTACATTTTTGTCGCTCAGCAGGATCTCGAAGGCATGGGTCACCTGTTCGGAGTTGGCTCCGCCACCCACGTCGAGGAAGTTGGCTGGCATCCCTCCGGCGTACTTGATGATGTCCATCGTAGCCATCGCCAGCCCAGCGCCGTTGACCATGCAACCAACGTTTCCGTCGAGCTTGATGTAATTCAGGCTGTACTTCGAAGCCTCTACTTCGAGCGGATCTTCCTCGGTAATGTCGCGCAGCTCGCGGAGATCGGGATGCCGGAACAGGGCGTTGTCATCGAAATTGATCTTGGCATCCAGCGCAAACAGCCTGCCATCGAAGCAACTAACGAATGGATTGATTTCCATCAGGGACGAATCCGTCTCCTCGAATGCGCGAAACAGTCCAGTCATCAAACGCACGGATTCGTTAATCTGAGCTGACTTCAGTCCCAACTTAAAGGCAAGTTTGCGCGCCTGGAATGCTTCGAGACCCATCCCCGGCTCGATGTACTCTTTGAGGATGGCATCGGGGTTCTCTGCTGCGACCTGCTCGATTTCCATGCCGCCAGCTGCGGACGCCATAAAGACCGGTTTCGCCTCGACCCGGTCGATCACGATTCCCAGGTAGAGTTCCTTTTCGATGGGCAGTGTTTCTTCAATGAGCAGGCGGCGCACCACGCGACCCTCGGGTCCGGTCTGATGCGTCACCAGCGTCATCCCTAGAATCTTGGAGGCCAGTTCGGCGGCCTCATCCACCGACTTCGCGATCTTCACTCCGCCGCCTTTACCACGGCCGCCGGCGTGGATCTGCGCTTTGACCACAACCCCACTTGCACCTGCATCAAAAAGCTTCTTCGCCGCGGCTTCGGCTTGCTGGCGGGTTTCGGCCATTTCACCACGCGGGACGGCAACCCCATACTTTTTCAGGATCGCCTTGGCCTGATACTCATGAATTTTCATAACAATCCCAGATTCACTATGATTTTTCGGCAGGGCTTGCTTGCAGCTTAGAACCACGGGCGGCAAACACTTGATTCTATCGAAGGCCTTCGTATACGGCAAACGCAACCTGTCGCTTTGGTAAGCGAATCGCGTCCTCGCGGTCGCATTTGGGACGCAGACTATTGCCTGCGTCGGGTCCTCTACGATGCTACTCTAGTATTCCATCGATGATCACCGACGCACTCCATCGCATTGCGAATCACCGCCAATCGCTCTCTCGTGATGAGGCACGCACTGTTATGGCAGAGGTGTTGACTGGCAAATGCACCGATGCGCAAATTGCGGCTCTGCTGGTCGCTCTGCACATGAAGGGTGAGACGGTTGAGGAGATCGTTGGTTTTGCGGAAGCGATCCGCATGGCAGCGCTGCCGCTTGATCTTTACCCAAACCGTATGGTGGACGTCAGTGGCACCGGGCGCGATGCATTGGTTGACACCTGCGGTACCGGCGGCGATGCCAGCGGCACTTTCAACATTTCAACAGCTACGGCTCTTGTCGTCGCTGGTGCGGGCGTGCGCGTGGCCAAGCACGGAAATCGCAGCATGACTTCGAAATGCGGTTCTGCCGATGTAATGGAGGCTTTGGGCGTCAACATCAATCTGCCCCCTGCCCGGCTAGCTGCGTGTTTGGAGAAGGTCGGCATCACGTTTCTTTTTGCCCCGGCCGTGCACTCCGCGATGAAGTATGTTCAGTCTGCCCGCCGCGAACTGCGCTTGCGAACGGTCTTCAATCTTCTTGGGCCACTCACCAATCCGGCCCACGCATCGGCTCAGGTCGTCGGGGTATATTCCATGGCACTGGTGGAAAAGTTGGCGGAGGCCTTCAGCATGCTGGGATTGCACCGGGCCTTAGTGGTGCACGGGCTGGACGGGTTGGACGAAATCACCATCACCGGCCCAACCCGGATTGCTGAACTACGCGAAGGAACGGTTCGCACTTATGAAGTCACGCCGGAAGAGTTTGGGATGAGCCGAAGCACGCTTGATCAGATCTCCGGCGGAGATGCCGCGGCGAACGCGTGTATTATTCGTGACATTCTCGCCGGCAAGAAATCGCCCAGAAAGGATGTGGTGTTATTGAATGCGGCTGCAGCCTTGGTCGCGGCTGGCAAAGTGGACCACCTCGCCGACGCTCTCCCACTGGCATCGAAATCGATCGATTCCGGTGCCGCCGCCGAAAAGTTGCAAGGGCTGATACGGTTCACGAATACGCCCCCGTGATTTACCCCAGCGCTGCCTCTTTCTTCAGCCGCTCAATTTGTGCCAAATGATTCGCTCCATGGGTTCCCATCTTCTCTACATACTCCGCGACTGTGACGTCGTGTTTGAGTTCGGGATGGTACGCAGACTTCTCCAGGTCGCCCGATTTCAGCCGGTGTAACAGCTGCAACGTGTGATGCCGGTTCAATCCATAGAGCGCGATCAACTCCGGTGCGGGAGTCTCCAGGTAGCCGAGATTTTGCGCCCAGGCATCTTGATCCATGGGAGCAATCACCGGCTTTTTGTCGGCCAGCATCTGGCGGAAGCGGTGGGCGTACACGATTTCAATGTCCGCCAGGTGACCCAGAACCTCGAGGATGCACCACTTGCCCGGTGAAGGTTTGTAGCGCAGTGTTTTGTCGGGCAGCCCCGAAACCGCCGCCGCAATCTGCTTCGGACTTTGCTCGGCCGCATCAAGATGCTTCTTCAATTCAGCTTCTGTCATGGGAACCTCGAATTTGAACACCGCCAGATCTGCAACATTACACCATTACCCAATCGCTAAGTGATCTGGACTTTCTGCATCCACTGCGCCACTTGGACATTCCATCCCATTTCTTTGGTTATCGTATCGCGCAACTGCGTGGATGCCGCGGGCTCGCCGTGGACCAGGTAGGTCACGGGCGGCTTCCTGGGAAAAGTGTGCAGCCACTGCAGCAATTCTGGCGTGTCAGCGTGATCGCTGAACTGCTCGAGCGCCGCCACCTGCGCACGGATCGGCACAATGTCACCGAAGATCTTCACTTCAGGCGCGCCACTCTTGATGGTGAACCCGCGTGTCCCCGGTGCCTGGAAACCAATAAAAATGACAGTGTTTCTTGGATCAGGTAGTCTTTGCGCGAGGTGATGCAGGATGCGTCCACCCGTCACCATGCCGCTCGAAGAAACGATGATCGACGGAGTTCTCACACTATTGATCTTTTTCGACTCGTCGGCAGTTGAGGCAAACGTGAAGCTCGGCCAGTCTAGCGGCGACCCGTGCTGGCCAATCAGACGGCGCGTGTCGTCGCTGTATTCCTCGGTGTGCTTCATAAAGATCTCGACGGCCTTGATCGCCATAGGGCTGTCGCAATAGACCGGGATGGCCGGGAGTTGCCCGGATTGCATTAGCTCTTTCAACATGAAAAGAAATTTCTGCGTGCGCTCAACCGCAAACGCAGGCACGATCACGCTTCCGCCACGTTCAACGGTCCGGCGAATCAATGACGCCAACTCCGGTCGCGGATCAGACGTCAGGTGTTGACGGTTCCCGTAGGTAGACTCCATCACAAGGATGTCCGCCGTCTCTCCTTCCGTCGGCCCGGAAGATACGACTCTACCGGGCGCGGAATTCTGATCTCGTACGCGGCCAATGTCTCCAGTGAACAACAAACGGCGAGTCTGCCCGTTGCAGCGTATCGAGAGTTCAACCATGGATGACCCCAGAATATGCGCCGCTCGCACGAAGCGAAATGAAGCCTCGGGGCAAAGCTGCTGAGTCGCTCCGAACTGCACGGCGTGAAAATACTGAAGCGACTCTTGGGCTTCCTCGAAGGTGTACAACGGCAGTGCCGGGTCGTGTTTCGATTTCTTGTGCTTGTTATAGAACTCGGCGTCTTCTTCCTGCAGGTGGCCAGAGTCGGGGAGGAGGATGCCACACAAATCGATGGTCGCTGGAGTCGCGTAAATCGGTCCGCGGAAGCCTCCCTTGACCAGACGGGGAATCCATCCCGAGTGGTCGATGTGCGCGTGGGTCAGCACCACGGCATTAATTTTCCGCGCCGGGACCGGCGTCTCCTGCCAGTTTCGGTCGCGCCACTCTTTCGGCCCCTGAAACATGCCGCAGTCAATGAGAGCTTGGAAGCCGCCACTGGAATCGGAGCCGGTATTGATCAGGTGCTTGGAACCGGTGACCGTGCCAGCGGCGCCAAGAAATTGGATGTACGCCAAGAGAATCCTCCCGCGATTGCGTTCACACCAACACGAACTGTGCCATTACTTAGCCGCGTCGGACGGCGGTACTTTGAAGACGTTGTTGCTCGTATCGCTTTCGGGCACACTGCCATCGTTCACCACGATTTCCCGCGGTGACGAGTTGGTTTCAAACCGAACTGCGGCCTTGGACCTCGCGTGTACTTCAACTCGTTTGGTGACTTCTCCGTCTTCCATTCGCAAGGTCACCGGCACCTCTGCCCCGGCGTCTCCGAGATTATTGATTGTCACGGTCAATATGGAACCGCCGTCAACCCTCGCACGCGGATAAGCGGACTCCACGCGAAAGTCGGGCAAGCCTCGGTCACGATAAACCCAATCGTCGAAGAACCATTCCAAATCGCGGTGAGTCTGCGCCTCGATCAAGTGTTGCACGTAAGAGGATTCCTGATCCTGATCTGAATGGTATGCTGACAACGCCTTTTTTAGCGCCGCATCGCCGACCATATCACGCAGCATCCACCACACATACATCGCCTTGCTGCGATAAAACTCTTCGATGCTGGTATTGATCAGGGACTGACTAGCAGCTTCATTCTCGGTATGCGCCGCCGCAAGTGCCTTCTCGGCATCGACGATGGCGGTTCGGTGCCGGCCCATAAAATCCAGCGCTGCGGGACGCCCGCTCTGTTGTTCTCGCTCCAGCGCCTGAGCGAAGTGTGCCAGCCCTTCATAAATCCACGGGCGCGATGAGAAGAATGCAGCATGAGTAAGTTGGTGAACCGCGCTAAGCTCGTAGACAATGGAATTGGTGCTGCCCAGCGGCGTGAGTAGCATTGGGCCACTCTCGAAAGGCGCAGCCTCCGGGTCGGCCAGATCTACAGTTTCTGCTTTTTGGCGCGGCGCACCAAACCATTCGGTTACGAGTGGGACAGCCAGGTCCGCAGCCAGCGTGTAGTTTTCGGCGCCGGACTTGTGTCCGGGCATGTGATAGATCGCGATCGCTGGTCGGTCGAGCACTGCGAATCCGCCGGCCACGAACGTCGGTACATTCAACTCGATCGGCGAAAGCGAACAGGCGACCGCAAGCAACGGGGCCTGGCCTGCATCTTTAACGTGGTCCACATTCCTTCCAGTACACAACAATGTCACATTAGATTCGGAACCACCTCGCGATGAAGTCAGCTTGATCTCCAGGTTTGAATTCGCCTCGCGCGTTTTCCAACGACCCAGCGTTTCGAACACGGTGTTCCCTTCCGACAAGTCCGCCGCCTCCGTCGCCACCGGATACCACACCACGTATCCGATCCCGCGCACGGCGGTAAACGACTTTCCGATCTGGTCCCAGTCCGAGTGCCTTGCTTTGTCTTCGGGCACGCCAATTCGCTTAAGTCGCGTGACGTCGAGCGGAACCACCCCTTCGTATCCAACGTCCAGTTCGATTGTGCCTTTCGGCGGAACTTCGCGAGGCAGAGTCACAATGGCTTCAGATAATGCGCCGGTGTGATCGATGTCAGAAGTGTATTCGTGGGTAACGAACTCCACGGATTCCCCGCCGATCTGAATCGTGCTCCAATCCAATGTGGAAGACACTTGGAGCGCAATATTTTTTTGGGGAACGAGTGAATCGTTTCGCAGCGTAATCTTGCCACGCACGCCCAGACGCTGCTGCTCGGGTTCAATCCGCACGTCCAGATCGTAGTTGGTGAAAGTGAAAGCCTCGCGATCAAGGGCGAAACTCGGCGTAATCAAAACAGAGAGCGCACACAGAACACCGAGCAACTTCATGCGGACTTCTTTCTCCGCTGCCGCACGATCTCATAAAGCATCACTCCCGCCGCGACGGATACATTCAAAGATGGTACTTTTCCAAGCATCGGGATCGACACCAGGAAATCGCACTTCCTAGCCACCAGGTCGTGTAAGCCCTTGCCTTCTGCACCCAACACGATGGCGCAGTCCATGTTGTAATCGAGTGAGTCGTAAGATTGAGTGCCGCGTTCGTCCAGGCCAACCATCCACAGGTTCTGCGCCTTCAATTCCTCCAGGGTGCGGGCAATGTTGGTCACCTTCGCGATGGGCAAGTGTTCGCTGGCTCCGGCTGAAGTCTTGGTCACAATCGCGGTCACTCCCACGGCCCGGCGTTCGGGAATTACAACTCCATCGGCGCCAGCTGCGTCGGCGGTGCGAAGAATCGCGCCCAGATTGTGCGGATCTTCCACTCCGTCCAGCACGACCATGAGCGAATATTGGCCACGCTTCGCGGCGACCACATCTTCGAGATCGTTGTACTGTTTCGCCGAGGTCACGGCGACCACGCCCTGGTGCGCATTGTTGCCGGCCATGTGATCGAGTTCATCTCGCGCGACAAAGCGCACGGCAACTCCCTGACGGCGGCACTCATCGACTACATGTTTCAGGCGAAGGTCATGACGCTCCTTTGCGACGCCCACCCATGCAAAGGTGCGTCCGCGCGCCTTCAGCGCCTCGGCAACGGCGTTAATACCGTAGATATAATTCATGTTCTCGTAGTTTACTTCAGTGGGCGAATGACCGTCGTCGGCATCGGCTAGACTGAACGGATGTTTAGAACCAGATTCAAGAAAGAAATCGTCGCGGAGTTCTTGCCTCCGGCCCGCACCAGCAAAAAGGCGCAAGTGATTATTCTCTGCGATGGCATGCCTTCGATCCCCAGAAAGCAGCCACTCGCCGAGTATCTTTCGCGTAAAGGATATTGGGTCTTTTATCCGCGATGGCGTGGAGCGTGGGAGAGTGGAGGTCAATTTCTCGAGCGCTCTCCAGACGAAGACGTTCTCGATATCGTTAGCGAACTGCCCAAAGGAATCCGAGAGCTTGCCTTCGGCCGAAAATTCCGTTGTCTGCCCGATAAAATCTTCGTCATCGGCGGAAGTTTCGGCGGGGCCGCTGCCATTCTTTCATCGCTGGACCCACGAATCACCAAAGTGATTGCCAATTGTCCGGTTGTGGATTGGGCGATCTTGCGGAAAGAGCTCAAGAAGGAGACTTCAAATTCGAGCTATCCAGCATACATCCGCGCCGCTTTCGGCAATGGATATCGGCTCTCTGCCAAGAACTGGAACAAACTGAACGACGGCGTATTTTACAATCCCGCTCATCATCTCAGAGAGCTTGTGCCGTCGAAGATATTGATGTTCCACGCGAAGGATGACCCATACATTCCCTGGAAGCTTGTGGAGGGTTTTGCGCGACGCGCGGGCACAAGCCTCAAGCTTCTCTCGCGTGGCGGCCATCTCAACACCGAATATGTCGTGCGAAAATATTGGTCCCAGATAAAGAGATTCTTCGACTCATAACCGCGCTGGAAGGCTTGTCTTCCGAAGCCTTGACGCTCATCGTCGCATCTAAATTGCTGATCCATCAAATGCTAGACTGAAACCGGAGGCACGGTTGCCCGACGTTTACATTCTCTCCGCTGTGCGCACGCCAATCGGTAAGTTCGGGGGTTCGCTGGCCTCGATGACAGCCGCAGACATGGGAGTCGTTGCGGCAAAAGCCGCCATCGAGTGTGCCGGCGTTCGCCCCGATCAGATCGAGGAAACGATTTTTGGCAATGCTCGTCAGGCAGGCGGAGGCCCGAATCCCGCTCGCCAGATCTCCATCCGCAGCGGTGTTCCGCAGGAAGTTCCGGCTTACACGGTAAACAAGGCTTGCGCCTCGGGCCTCAAATCCATCGCACTGGGATACCAGGAGATTGCAACCGGCAATCTCGATTGCGTGCTGGCTGGCGGCACCGAATCCATGTCTCGTCTGCCTTATTACCTTGACGGGGCGCGCTGGGGCTATCGACTGGGCAATCAGGAACTCGTCGATGGCATGTATCGCGATGGCTTTTTCTGTCCCTTGGCGAAAATGTTGATGGGTGAGACCGCCGAAGTGTTGGCCGAGCAGTACAAGATCACGCGCGAAGAGCAGGATGAATTTGCTCTGTGCTCGCAAATGCGCGCATCGGCGGCAATCGAAAACAGGCGATTCGATAGCGAGCTAACTTCAGTCACTCTCGAAAGCAAAAAGGGCCCGCAGACGTTCAGCCGCGACGAGCACGTTTTTGCGGGAGCCACGATGGAGAAAATGGCCAGACTTTCTCCCGTGTTCTCGAAAACCGGAACCATCACCGCGGGCAATTCTTCTGGCATCACGGATGGCGCCGCTGCGGTTGTGCTCGCGAGCGAAGACTTCGCCAGGAGAAACAATCTCAACCCGCTGGCCCGTGTTCTTGCGGTAACTTCCGTGGGCGTGGATCCGCGCATCATGGGCATCGGTCCAGTCCCTGCGTTGCGCAAGATGGAAAAAAAGCATCAACTCCGCCTGACTGATTTCGATTTGATAGAGCTCAATGAAGCTTTTGCTGCTCAGGTTTTGGCTTGCGATCGGGAATTGCATTTCGATCGTGCGAAACTCAACGTCAATGGTGGCGCGATCGCGCTAGGCCACCCCATTGGTTGTACTGGCACGCGCATCACTGTCACCCTGCTGCATGAAATGCTGAAACGCAAAGCCAAACGGGGCGTAGCGACCCTGTGCGTGAGTGGCGGCATGGGGATGGCGCTGGCGCTCGAGAACGCTGCCTGATCCATGAAATCGTCTTCCTCGTTCGCCACCTGCCCTGACCATTGATTGTGCCAACGATTGGCAGGCTTGCTCGTTCAAATTATCATCCGTCGTGCATTTTCTCCCATTCTTCGTGCGGTTTTTCGCTACAATGCAGACGTTCTCGCCTTACGTTTCTTAACGCTCGCATTTTGGGAGGCTGTCGATGCATTCACGGTTGAGACTTGTTCTCTTTGTGGCGCTGTTTTCAGTGCTGCCTGCAACGCTTTTTGCGCAGGAGGATTTTTCGGCTGATATGGTGAATAATTCGGGTGATGCATCCTCTGGACCGGCAAAAATCTATGTCAGCAAGGAAAAGATGCGTTTCGAGAAACAGGAGTCGAGCGGGCACGGTGGCACCGTAATTATCAATTTTGTCACGCAGACAACGGACATCCTGATGCCCGAGCGAAAAATGTATATCGAATCTGCGATGGGCCAAGGCCCGGGGGCTGCGCGGTCGTTCAACTTCTTCCGCGCTGCCGATGCTGAGAATGCATGCGACGAATGGAAGAAACTGGCAAACAAGCCCGGCGGAACTTGCCATAAGATCGGGAACGAAGTTGTGAATGGGCGGAGTACCGTTAAGTATGAGGGAAGATCCGCGGATGGCGACGTCAGTTACGTTTGGATTGATCCAAAACTCGGCTTCCCGGTGAAATGGCAAGGCAAGAACAGCGGGGGAGAGTTGCGTAACATCAAAGAAGGAACGCAGCCAGCCAGCCTTTTCAGCGTTCCGGGCGATTATCAAAAACTAGACATGGGAAACATGAAAATGCCCGGCGGGACTCTTCCTCATTGATGTTGTAACGGGATGTCTTCTATACTCGATGGTAGGCCTCTTCAGGAGAAGCAATGTCCTTGTCCGCTGTAATCGTGGACGATGAGCAACTCGCCCGCGACGAACTCGCCTTCCTGCTCAAGAACGTGGGTGACGTCGACGTCGTTGCTCAAGGCAAGAACGGCGTCGAGGGCGTCAATCTTATCCGCGAACATAGTCCGGACCTGGTTTTTCTCGACGTGCAAATGCCGGGCTTGGATGGCTTTGGCGTAATCAAGAAGCTGCTTGATCGAAAGGTCTCCCTTCCAAAAATTATTTTTGCCACCGCCTTCGACCAATATGCGGTGAAGGCGTTTGAAGTAAATGCCGTGGATTACCTGCTCAAGCCTTTCGACAAGAAGCGGGTAGCACAGTCCGTACAGAAAGCGCGGGCCAAGACCGAAGCCGGCGGCGCATCCTCGGAAAAATTAGACACACTGATGCGGATGCTGGAGTCTCAAAAACCGCAACCCTCCAAGATTCTGCTGAAGGCGGCTGGCCGCTTGTTCCTGGTCAATCAGAAAGACATTTGTTTCGCGTCCATTGAGGACGGCATCATCACGGTGGTGACGAGTGGTGCGAACGGCATGGAGGGACAATCCAACTGCCGCACGCTCGAGGAACTGCTGGATAGCCTCGATCCTAATATGTTCTGGCGGGCCCACCGTTCGTTCCTGGTGAATATTAACCGAATCAAAGAAGTCGTTCCCTGGTTTAAGAGCTCTTATCAGTTGCGCCTGGACGACAAGAAGCAAACCGAAATCCCGGTCAGCCGCGCCCAGACCAAGCGCCTCCGCGAACTGTTTGGGCTTTGACCTTCCTGAGTCCCGATCCTTACCTGTGCTACTTCAGGTAAGACTTGACCATCTTGATTACTTCCTCGGCTGCCGACGTTTGTCCGGCATTGGACTTTTTTTCACTGAGCACATGATTGCGTATGTGGCCCTCCAAAAGCTCAGCCATCAGGCTATTCATGGCTCCCCGCGCAGCGCTCATTAGCTGCAGGACGTCCGAGCAATCGCGTTCTTCGTCCAGGGCGCGTGCCAGCGCTTCCACCTGACCCTGGACACGTTTAGCTCGAAGAACCAGCTTTTCCTTGTCCTTGATGGTGTGACTCATTGTATATACTATACCCCGTATGGTATTAATATTCCTCTGATCAATCGCGCTTTCGGAGAATGTATGAGTATTCCACAACCCATCGAGAAACTCGACCCCAACGCCCCTGCGTCCGGCCATAGCCAGGAAAGAGTTGAACGAGTGGCCCCCAACGCAATGCGGCACGACCAAGAATGTCCATCCGAGCACGATTTTAACTGGACCGAACTCCTGCGGATTGCGTTTGTGGCTTTGGCTGCCGCTGCGGTCTGGTTCCGGGTCTGGGAGCCTTTTCCCCGCATCAGTGTCATCGGGATTTTGGCCACTCTGATCGGCGGATACCCGATATTCAAAGAAGCGTTCGAAAACATCGTTGAACGGAAAATGACGATGGAACTGTCCATGACCATCGCTCTTCTCTCAGCCTTGGCCATCGGCGAATTTTTTACAGCTCTTGTCATCACCGCTTTCGTGCTCGGCGCTGAGGTCTTGGAGGGGCTTACGGTTGGACGAGGGCGACGCGCCATCCAAGACCTGCTGGATTTCCTTCCCCGAATCGTCTTAGTCCGGCGAAATAACGAAGTGTTTGAAATTCCTGCCGGAAACCTTCTGCTAGGAGATTCGGTAATCGTGAAGCCGGGGGGACGTATCCCGGTCGATGGCCTGGTGCTGAGCGGGCGGTCTTTTGTGGAACAGGCCGCCATCACAGGCGAGGCCATGCCGGTTGAGAAGTCGTCTGGAAACACAGTCTATGCAGGAACCATCAATCAATCGGGAGCCTTAGAGATCAGAGCGGATAAGTTGGGGCGCGACACGACGTTCGGCAGGATTATCGAGGCCGTAGAACGTGCTGAGAAATCGCGAGCTCCGATTCAAAAGACAGCCGACCGTCTCGCCGGCTACCTCGTGTATTTCGCCCTGGGCGCGGCAGTTCTTACTTTCATCATCACTCACAATGTGAGGTCAACCATTTCGGTTGTAATCGTTGCCGGAGCCTGTGGCATCGCGGCAGGAACCCCTTTAGCGATTTTGGGAGCGATCGGCCGAGCTGCCCATCACGGTGCGATCATTAAAGGCGGCCTGTACCTCGAAGCACTGTCCGAGGTCGACACCGTTCTGCTGGACAAGACCGGGACGCTGACTTTTGGAACGCCTCAGATTCGGGATGTGGTCTCCGTAGACGGTTCTACTCAACGAGAAATTCTGGCCGCCGCCAGCATTGCGGAATGCAAGTCCGAACATCCCCTCGCCAAAGCAATTATTGCGCGCGCGATCGATCTCGCTATACCCGTTGTTGAACCCGACCAGTTCGCATACCAGCCCGGAAAAGGAGTTGCTGCGGATTACCAAGGCGAAGAGATCATCGTGGGCAGCCGCGCACTCCTCCTGGAACGCGGTGTGAAAAAGACTCTGCCTGTCAATGGCCATGGCAGCGGCGGGGTCTCAGAGGTCTATGTCGCAAAGGGCGGTCGGGTGCTTGGCACAATCCGCATCGCCGACGTCCTGCGTCCCGAAGCAAAGAGTGCGGTCGCCGCGATGCGAGAGATGGGGCTGAAAACCATCTTGCTCAGCGGGGACGCTCAAGAAGTAACTACGTTGGTGGGGCGCGATCTCGGCGTCGACGAAGCCGTGGGTGAGCTTTTACCTGATCAGAAGGCACGATGGGTCACGGAGCTTCGCGGAAAGAATCATAAGGTTGCGATGCTGGGGGACGGCATCAACGATGCGCCCGCGCTGGTTCAGGCGAACGTTGGAATTGCTATGGGATCAGGAACGGATGTCGCGCGAGAGAGCGCCGATGTCATCTTGATTGGAAGCGATCTCTCAAAATTCGTCGAAGCGTTGCGGATCGCCCGGCGCTGTCGTGGAGTCATCATGCAGAACTTCGCAGGCACGCTTATCGTTGACAGCATCGGAGTGGGCATGGCGGCATTTGGGTTTCTGAATCCGTTGCTGGCGGCCTTTATTCACGTAACGTCGGAGCTGGCTTTTATTCTCAATTCGACGAGGTTGTTGCCACGGAGTTCTGCAATCGGGCGATGAGTTGCTCACAATGCCGAGAGCATCGCGATCAAAGTTTCGGTGTCAACGTCCGGCGTTTCCGTGGCAGCGTGTGCTGCTGGCGCAACCGCTTTCGGTGAAATCACAGCATCGGAAGAGACGCGCCTCTAGAAGGGAGATCATTCAACTGATCCTGATCATTTTGGGCTCTATCGTTGCCGTCATAGTGGGCCTTTATGGTGGCATCACTTCTTCGCACCGCCACGAGCACTAGCCTCCGATAGAGAAAAAACGCTGATGGCGTGTAGGGGGAATCTTGGCTTGGGCCATGCCGTTCGAACAGGCTCAACAGTACATTACCAGGGTGCCCGACCCTTCGGGAACAACCGAGATGCAGGCTCAGGCATCCTAATTGCATCTGCTTCCTGTTTCGGTGTAGATTCAAGTAGCGATTCATAACATGCGGTCGATCTCGAAATCGATAGCTTGGCTGTGTCTACTGTTGACCTTAATGTCGGCAGTAGAGTTTGCCGCTCATAAC
Source organism: Terriglobales bacterium (assembly GCA_035483835.1). Taxonomy (GTDB): domain Bacteria; phylum Acidobacteriota; class Terriglobia; order Terriglobales; family Acidobacteriaceae; genus JABDBE01. Next base: position 8,388 of record DATHPO010000348.1, on the reverse strand, counting down.
CATTCCAGTGCGACCGAGGCGGCAAAGTGCACAGTCTGTGTCGCTGCCCATTCAGCTTCCCCCAAAACCACTTCTACACTGCCGGATGCGACGTTCGTTCCGGTAGCGACGTTTCGGCCAAAGCCAGTTTCCACCAAGCAACGCGTGATCGCGTTCGCCCTTTGTGTCCGCCCGCCTCCCAGCGTCTAAAGATCAGATTTCAGTCACAAATAGGCCGGTTCCTTTCCTGTGAACCGTGTCCTCAGATCTTTAGATCAATTCTTCTGGAGGAATTCATGCTGGCTTCTTACAAGAAGTCGCTTCATGCGGCTTTTTTGGCAGGTCTCTATTTGACGCTCGGCCTTTACGCTTACGCGCAATCCAACTCAACATCTCTTAACGGCACTGTCCTCGATCCATCTGGCGCCGTGGTTGCGAATGCGACAGTTGAGATTCACAACCCGGTCAGCCACTTTGACCGATCGACCATCACGGATAGTGCCGGGAGGTTCAACTTCCCGAACGTCCCATTCAATCCCTACCACCTGAGCGTGACCGGCGCGGGGTTTACTCCTTACGCCCAGGATGTCGACGTCCGCTCCGCCGTGCCTATGGACATCAAGATCAACCTCCAGGTCGCCGCGTCGAGTGAGAGCGTTACGGTACAGAGTGAAGCAGGCGAAGATCTTCTGGAGAACGATCCGACCAGTCACACTGATATCGATCGCGGATTATTCGACAAGATCCCTTTGGAGAGTTCCTCATCATCTTTGAGTTCATTGGTTACGCTCGCATCACCCGGGGTCGCCGCAGACTCGAACGGCCTGTTCCACGGCCTGGGAGATCACGCGGAGAACTCGTTCTCGGTGGATGGTCAGCCGATCACGGACCAGCAGAGCAAAGTCTTCTCGAACCAGATTCCGGTAGACTCCGTCGAGTCGTTGGAGGTCATCCAGGGCGCGCCACCCGCTGAATATGGAGGCAAAACAAGCCTGGTCATTGTCGCCACGACGCGTTCCGGCCAAGGCGTCACCACGCCCCACGGCAGCTTGACTACTTCCTACGGGTCCTTCGGCTCTTCCACCCTGGGTTTCAATCTCGCTTACGGAGGCCAGAAGTGGGGAAATTTCATCTCCGCGAGCGGGCTGAATACCGGCCGGTTCCTCGATCCCCCGGAGTTCGCGGTGATGCATGCCAAGGGGAATGAAGAGAATTTTTTCGACCGCGTGGACCTTACGTTATCGAGCGCGGATTCTCTTCACTTCAATGTCGGCTATTCCCGCTCCTGGTTTCAGAGTCCCAATTCCTTCGACCAGGAATTTCACTTCGGTATCTCCAATCCCGTGACCGGTGCCCCTCTGGGACCAACCGACCAGCGTCAGAAAATAGGAACCTTCAACATTGCGCCGACCTGGACGCACGTGATCAATCCATCGGCAGTGCTTACTTTCGGCGGCTACGTGCGGCGCGACGCCTATAACTATTACCCGAGCGCCGATCCGTTTAACGATTATTCTCCGGATCTGCAGAGCGAGACCGTCAGCCAATCGCGGAGCCTGACCAATGCCGGCGTTCTGGCCAATGTGACTTATGTGAAGGGCATTCACAACGTGAAAGCGGGGATCGACTATCAGCAAACATTCCTGACCGAGAATGACAACATCGGCATTGTCGATCCGACCTTTTATCCGGCAGCCGCCGCTTTTTATAACTGTCTGGATGCGAACGGCAACCCAATTCCGGGTACTCAGTGCGCGGCACTGAAGCCATACGACCTGACACAAGGCGGTGTTCTATTCCCGTTTCACGGCCACACCGACGTGAAGGAACTCGCGCTCTACGTCCAGGACACGATCAGCATCAAGAACTGGTCGTTTAACCTCGGAATTCGCGGGGACCTCTATAACGGCTTGTCGATTGGCCGACAAGCGGAGCCTCGCGTGGGCATTGCTTACAACATCAAGCAGAGCAATACGATTCTTCGAGTCTCGTACGCCCGCACCCTGGAGTCACCCTTCAACGAGAATCTTGTAATTGCCAGCACTGGGTGCAGCATCCCTTTTCTCGCTGCTTTGGTGCCGCCCTTCGGTGTGCCCTGTAACTCGGGGCCGATTACTCCCGGCTATCGCAATGAATTCCACGCCGGGTTGCAACAGGCCTTGGGACGCTACTTGGTTTTCGATGGCGAGTACATCTGGAAGTACACCCACAACGGTTATGACTTCGGTGTCGTGGGAGCCACACCCATCACTTTCCCCATCGAGTGGCATAACTCTAAAATCCCAGGATTTACGGCCCGCGTGAGCGTTCCGAATTACCACGGCTTTACCGCGTTTGTGGCGATGTCCAGCGTTGCTGCGCGCTTCTTCCTGCCCCAGGTTGCGGGTCTGCCCATTGTTCCGCCTGCGACCGGCGTTTTCCGTATCGACCATGACGAAAAGTTCAACCAGACCACGCACTTTCAGTACCAGCCATGGAAGACGGGGCCGTGGATGGGCTTTAACTGGAGATATGACAGCGGACTCGTAGCAGGTGCGACCCCCTGTTATAACCCGTTGACTGCAACTTGCGCTGGAGCATCGACCATGCTCAATGGCCAGCCAGCCATAAATCTGATTAACACGATCAGTGGTGCGCCCTTGACTGCTGACCAGGAATTTCAGGCAGGGTTCACATGCAATGGGGTGCATGCAACTATCACGCAGGCTCTCCCAAGTCCGTGCCTGGCGTCACAATTTGGATCGACGCTGATTAACGTTCCAGCGCCGAATACCGAGAACGACGATCACAATCCCCAGCGAATCAAGCCGCGGAATCTCTTCGACCTATCCGTGGGTGATGACAACCTTTTCCATGGGGAGAGGTACAAATGGAGTGCTCAATTCACCGTAATTAACCTGGCGAATAACTACGCGCTGTACAACTTCCTTTCAACCTTCAGCGGCACGCACTACGTCACACCGCGTGCGCTGACGGCTCAGATCGGGTTTCACTTTTAGGGAGAGTGTCTTCAAAAGGCAGACGGCCGGGGAGGAGAACCGGCCGTCTACCACGCTGCGGCCGTCACTACGCAGCTAGCGCTTCCAGCGCCGTTCGATTACGGATCACAAGAGTCGAGCCGTCCAGTCGAATGAATTCCTTTTTCTTGAGTTCGCTCAGCAATCGGGTGACGGTCTCTCGCGAGGAACCAATCATTTGCGCCATCTCTTCGTGCGTCAGGCTCGCGCGGACGCGGATTTCAGGAGGCTCGAATTGTTCGCGAATCGGCGTCCATGAGAGCAACAGTCTTGCCAGCTTTCCGGCGGAAGAACGGGCCAGCACCAGGTCGTGGATGTCCCGGTACGCCGACTGGAACTCCCGGCTCAGGGCCTGCGACGCATGCAGCCCGAACTCTCCATTCTTTTCCATCAGTCGCATCAGGGCGTCACGTTCCACGAAGTTTACCTGGCACGGTCCGGCCGTCTCTGCGGTTAATTCGAAAGGCTCGCCTGCAATTACGGCGCTCAACCCGAGCACCTCGCCAGCTTCGGCGATTTTCAGAATGAGCACCTTTCCTTCCCGCGAAGTAGTTGAGAGTTTGGCCTTGCCCGAGCACAGCACAAAGGCTCCTCGCGGCATTTGTCCTTCCACGAACAGCACCGCGCCCCCGGGATAGGTACTCAGATGGCTCACCGAGCTGAGCAATTTAAGAACCTCGGTTGAGAGGCCACAGAACCAGTGCTGCTTACGCAGCTTGCAGGTGAGACAACTGTCCACGATTTCCAACCCATACGGCGTATTCATTTCTGCCACCTTGCTGGGCCCTTGCCCATCCCGAAACCCCACATTGGTGGTAGCGGGTTTAGCGACGCGAGCTCTCGCTCGACGGAGGTCCCGAACCAAGAGGCGTGCGTGTTCGGTTTTCGCCAGCAGCGCCGCTGCGATCGCCCTCGTGCCTTTATCCCGTGATCGCAGGAATTGAATTAATTCCCATCCTGCGCTGGCATCTCGCTGCTGATGCCACAACATGCCACAAGAAAACAAGTACAAGGGATCGACCGCTGCTCCAAACTCTTGCTGACGGTCTCCCTCTGCTACTTGTCCGACCGGGTTCTCCAGGATCGCGGGATCGGTTTGAACCAGTATTGGAAACAGTGGCCTCAGAGCGGTTGTGTTGTGCCGTCCCCGCGTGTCCCTCCCCAATATGAGAGGCTCGATGCCTCCGCGACGTTTTGCTGCGTCCAGTTGGATAAGCAAAGAATTCTCCTCTTGCCTCGTCGAACCCTGTGCACGCGTCCTTGGGGATAGGCGCGTAGCAGTTATGCCACTCGAATTCTGCCGATCGCATTAGTCCTCGATCCTGAATTTCAAGCAATCCTGTTAATCGCAGATTCGTGAGGCTGCTCGGAGGGTCTCTCGCAGCTCACATACCAAACTCGGGCATATCTTCAAATATTGGAAAACACTAGGCCCTCATCGGCAAAGTTCGGGCGGGTTAGCACATTTTCTGGGGCAGAATTGCCGAGCCTGCGGCAGAATGCCGACATAACGTCAGCGGCGAGATTGCAACAGCGACCGCCTTGCCCTCTGTCGGGAACGGCCTTTGCGCGCTGTCGGAACCAAGCGAATGGATGTGGCCTACGAGATCTTTGTCTGCTCGGGCGAGTGGGAGCCTACAGAATAAGTGAAGTCGATCCGCCAGCGTAGCACGCGCGTATGCTGCTCCAGTGTCGAGTTAGGAATTGCGAAAGTTGATGAACCCTGGCCATTGCACTCAAGAAACCCTCCCCCTAAAGCCAATGAGTGAAATCGCGGATTTATCGTCAATTGAGACGGCAGCAGGGATGGCTACGGCTGTCCGACCCATATGACAAAGGTAAGTTTGACATCCTCATATCGCCCGGTAATTTCCCAGCATCCAGTCGTAGGAAAGTTGATCCCAGTCATAAAGAACTGATCGTTCGCCGTCCAGCTCGGTGCGCCCGGGCCGTCTGTCTGGAGCGGAGGGGCAGGGGAATCGGTTCTCGTGCCGCTCAGCGTGAGTTTCGCCTCTGTTGCGGCGTGTGGGTCAAATCCTTGTCGCCAAAAAGCCAGCTTTTGTCTGAATGTCGGATCGCTGGGGGTGTAGTGGCCCAATCCTATCCACGCTCCCGTCTCTGGAAGAGCGGTCCATAGGCTGTCCGTCCCGAACCAAAACTGACCACGGGATGGTTTCGCAGGATAGGGCGGTGGCGGCACGAAGGGTTGCATTGCAGGCTTCGTAACCTGGCACGTCTTAGGCACAGCTGATGTTTTCGGCCTTTCTTGGCTAAGGCACAAAACTGGCAGAAACATGAGGCAAGACGACAGTAGAAGGCGTGGAGAGAGCACAGCGAGCCTCCATTGCAGAGCCTTCAGTTTACGACTTCGACGACAACTGTTGCTAACATTGCACTCAAAACCCCCTCAATAAGTAAAATCGCGATGTTACAACGACAACCCACCACATCGTACAATTGCAACCCTGCGGCAGCCGTTCTAGGCAGGATCCGAATGGTGGTGTGGTGGTTTGTTTTCGGGATGCCCTTCGCCGTCAGCACCCTCGAATGGGTAATCCTGAGCAGTCGTCGTCGTGACCAACTCCGGCACCTGACCGTGATGCTAGCTATGGTATTCAGCACAGCACCAGCTTTGCTGGGAATTTGGTCCTTACTTCATTTCCAACGGATGTTGCTCGTGCCTGCCAGCACGGGTCACAAGGTTGTATTTACGGGCTGCCTCCTAGCCACGCTAGGCGGTTTCGCGGCGCTGACTTGGGTTGTCATCGAACGAACTTGGCTTTCGTGGATAACGCTTGCTATCTCAGGCTGGATGTTCCTCGTTTGGATGCTGATGATGCTGGGCGATTAATTGACGCGTTCCTAATGACGACGCGAACCGTTGCTGAAAACACCACCACACTCAAAGGCCCTAACCGCTGGAAAGTGATACCTACCTCAGTTTTCGTAATCTGCGCGCGTGATATGCATCTTTTGCATCTTCGACTGGAGAGTGGTTCGTTTCATTCCCAGTCGGGTCGCGGCGCCGTGCAGACCAGAAATGACTCCGCCGGTTTCGCGCAACACGCGAAGGATGTGCTCACGTTCCACGCTTTGCAGGGTGGCATCGTGGTGAACGCCGAAGGCGGGCCTCAACTCTGACAGCGGGACATTGAGAACCGTCCCTTCCGAGAGAATGACCGATCGCTCGATAAAATTCTCCAGCTCTCTCACATTCCCCGGCCACTCCCAGCGTGCCAGGGCATTCATGGTTTCCGTGGGAATGGTTTCGATCTGCTTGTTCATGCGGCGGGAAAATCTCTGGACAAAATAACGTACCAGCAGCTCAATATCTTTCCCTCGCTCCCGCAAAGGCGGCATATGAACCGGAAAAACATGCAGGCGATAATAAAGATCGCTACGGAACTCGCGGGCGGCAACGCTCTTCGCCAGGTCCCGATTGGTAGCGGCGATCAAGCGAATGTTCACCCGGATCGTTCGAACTCCACCCAGCCTCTCAAATTCCTGATCCTGCAGCACGCGCAATAGTTTGGGCTGCAACTCCAGCGGAATGTCGCCCACCTCATCCAGAAACAGTGTCCCTTTGTCCGCCAGTTCGAGACGTCCGATTTTGGCGCTGATGGCTCCCGTAAATGCGCCCTTCTCATGCCCGAAAAGTTCGCTCTCCAATAGCCCGGTAGGAATCGCGGCGCAGTTCAATTTGATAAAACTTCCATCTTTCCGCGAACTCATCCGGTGAATCGCACGAGCAATCAGTTCCTTACCAGTTCCCGTTTCTCCCAGGATCAGCACCGTTGCGTCGAGCGGCGCCACCGTGTTCACCTGCGTCAGAACGTGCTTGAGCGCTGGACTTTCGCCCACAATCTCCTCGAAGTTCAGCACGGAGCGGATTTCATCCTGCAGGTAGAGTTTTTCCTTCTTCAGCTTGTCCGTGAGTTCGCCGATTTCACGGTATGCTCGGGCATTGTCAAGGGCAATGGCCAACTGAGCCGCCACTTGTTTCAAAAAGCTGATGTCTTGCGCAGCAAAGGCGCGGTCCATTGTGCTGCCTAGATTCAGCGTCCCCAGCTTGCCCTTCCGAGTGATCAGGGGGATGGAGCAAAACGATTGGATTCCAAGGTCCACCATTCGCGTCACGATCGGAGAGCCTATGGCCGCCAGTTCCTCACGATTGCTGACCTTGGTCTCACCTTTCAAGAAACCTGTTCCGGAAGCCGACTCTGCAGCCGACACCACCATCTCTGGACCAATCAATTCATCCGCAAGCGGGGAATCCAAGGCATACATCCGGAGACAGTGGTTGGCTTCTTCATAAATGGCCACACTCGCGTAATCCTGCCGAACTACCCTTCGAATGAGACTTGAAATCGCTGGAAACAGTTCCTGCACATCCAGGTTGGACATCAAGGTTGTACTGAGCTCCAGCAGCATCTCCAGCCGTTCCTTTTCCTCCAGGAAAGCTGCCCGTGTCATCGCGTTTTCCAGAGCCAGAGCCACTAGTTCGGCAACTCCCTGCAAAAGATGCAAATCATCATCGCCGTACGCATTGGGGCGAGAACTTCCCAACCCTAATGCCCCAAACCTCTTTTGCGCAGTCGTGAGAGGAAGTGTGCAATAAGATCGCACTCCCTTTCCTGTGAGAAGGCTTACCGCACGCCGAAAACGGGTTTCCTGGTGCAGGTCGGGCCACACCATCGCCTGCTGTCTTTCCCACACGAACCCACAAGCCGATTCCTCCACAGGTAATTCGGTCTGGTCAGAAAGGCGCTCACTGCCTTCCCAGAAGTGCATTCGCATTACTTTCTTTTCGGGATCGTAAAGAGAAAAGCTGGCAATCTCAAAGGAGGCTACTTGCTGCAATCGCTTTGCTAGCTCAGGCAACAGTTCGGGCATACTGCGATGGTGAACCATAAGGTCCGCCATCTGCAGCAACGCCTCGTAACGATCGACCTCTATGCCAGATTCGAAGTGACGCTCCGGGTCCATTTGCACGAGTCCTTCAAGGAAGCCCCCCTCGAGCAAACCTTCCCAACAAACACCAAAGCAACTTTGCGAGACATCATAAACCCTATTCTGCCGCATGCAAGGACATTTATTTTTAGATTGGCATGTTTGGTGCCAGCTTGGCACTCTTCGTGTCAACCTGCAAGAGCAACAGGTCTTTTCTCTGGATCGGGGGTGCTTTCATCGCATCGGGGATTCCCTTACGCGGTTTTCGGGGTCGCCTTGGAGAAGAACAAACCATTCGCTATGTTTGGCTAGGTATAATTTCTCCGTGGCGCGAGGATGGGAGAGCAAGTCGGTTGAGGAACAACAGGCTCAGGCAGTTTCTCCATCTGGTCCAGCGCCGCCGCCGCTGACTCCCGCTCAAATCGCCAGCCAACGCCAGAGG
>DATHPO010000347.1:0-20373 GCA_035483835.1 Terriglobales bacterium | reverse complement strand
CTCTACTACACAATTGACAATGGAGTTCGTTTGAGCGGCATGCCAGCCTTCAGCGGAACGCACACTGCCGCGCAAACCTGGCGCCTGGTTTTGTTCATCCGGCACTTGCCCCAGATCACGCCCGAGGAACTCAATGAGATGAAGGGGTGGGACCCGAAGAGTCAGGCGGATCCAGCGCATTTCTGAAGGGCGGGGAACCGCCCCAGAAATCTGGTCGCAAACGATGCCAGAGTATCGGGCGATACCTTCGTCCAATTGTTTTGCCTTTCCTCGTCGGGCATAATCGGCAGCAGGCACAAATACGAAAGAACCGGAATCAGTGGATGGGCGCTGGTTATCGGAATTGGAGAGGTCAATGAGCAGCGTGCAAATCGAACAGAAGAGCTATGAGATGCCCCCGAAAGACGGGATCAGCATCGCGCATTTTCTCACCGTTGCCGACGTTGAGCGATCGGCTCGCTACTACGAAAAGGTCTTTGGCGCTCGCATTCTGACCATGGGTGACGGCAACGCGCCTCCGTACCTTCAGCTGGCGAATATCTGGATGATTCTGAACGTTGGAGGCGGGCCAACCCCGGATAAGCCGACGGTCACGCTCAGCGTCCCCGACCCGAATCACATCAATAGCTTTATGAATTTCCGGGTTGCGGATATTCAAGCGTGCTACAAACTTTGGAAAAGTCGAGGAGCGGAGTTCATCACGCCGCCGATCCCGAAGTATGGGGAGATACGCTGCTACATCCGCGATCCCGACGGCTATATCATCGAAGTCGGACAGAGCACCGACCTCACGTACGGTTAACGCGCCTCCCGGACGGGATGCGGATTTAAACATTTGCGGATGTGCGCTCAGCGTCAACCATTGGCGCGAGCCGCCACACCGCTACTAATTGTTGTCACGAGACCGAGCAGAAGCGCGATTCTGTGGCATCGCACAAGGAGATGAGATATGAAAGCAGTCGTTGTTCATCAATATGGCGGTCCTGAAGTACTCAAGTTCGAAGACTATCCTGATCCGGTTCCGGGTCCGGGCGAAGTGCTGGTGCGGGTCGCCGCCACCAGCGTGAATCCAATCGACTACAAGCGGCGTGCTGGATTGACGAAGGATTTTTATCCCCTCCAGTTCCCGGGCCTCATAGGAGTCGATGTGGCGGGGACTGTCGTCAAGATTGGGCCGGGGGTGGAAGGCTTTTCCGTCGGCGACCAGGTCTTCGCTATGGCGGACAATACTTACGCCCAGCTTTGCGTTGTGAAAGCCGCGGTTCTGGCGAAAGTTCCCAAGGGGCTCGATTTGATCCAGGCGGCGGCGCTGCCGCTGGTGACTGTGACCGGCAACCAGCTAATGTCCGCTACGGGAATCAAAGCGGGCCAGACGGTTCTCGTCGTAGGTGCTGCTGGAAATGTCGGGCGTTCGGCGGTATTCACTGCGAAGCAACGGGGCGCGACTGTGATCGCAGGGTTGTTGAAGAGGCAGATGGATGAGGCGAAGACTGTCGGCGCGGATCGGGTGGTCGCAACCGATGACGACGCCGCGATTGGGAATCTTCCTCCGCTCGATGCGGTGGCGGACGCGGTAGGCGGAGGAACTGCCGAAAAGCTGATCGCCAGGGTCAAGCCGGGAGGAGTGTTTGCTTCGGTTGTCGATGTGCCGCAGAACGCCGCGAAGTACCCATCTGTAAAGGCGGTGAAGGTATTCTCGAAATTCGACAGGAAAACGCTCGAGTTCATGGCCGAAGCGGTGCGAGATGGCAAGCTCGTAATCCCGATTAGCCAGAAACTGCCACTCAGTGAAGCGGCCGAGGCTCAGGCAGCCGCAGAAAAGGGTGGTATCGGGAAGATCTTGCTGGTGGCTTGAACTCTTTTGCTGCACATGCAACGTCTAAAGGAAAAATCGAAATGAAGAAAGATCACCGCGGAATCAATCCCGCTTCGAAACCGAGTGGCGACGGGTGTGTGGAATGCCTGGCGTCACCGAAAGGTTGGTGGTTTCATCTCCGCCGGTGTGCGGAGTGCGGCCACATCGGATGCTGTGACAGTTCTCCGAGTCAGCATGCATCAAAGCACGCGGAGGCGACAGGGCATCCGATCATCGCCAGCTTCGAACCGGGTGAGGATTGGTTCTTCGACTACGAGAAGCAGGGGATGATCAAGGGTGTGGAGTTGCTTCCGCCGCATTCGCATCCAAAAAATCAGCCCGCTCCTGGACCTGCAGGAAGAGTGCCAGCCAACTGGGAATCGCTCCTGCACTAGCTACCCGTTATAGAGTAGCCAGCAGATGATGGGGCGACAAAGGAGTGTTCTTTCTTACCGAGCCATTAGACAATCACGGCTGGGAATGGCGCTGCTACATGCGTGATCCCGACGGCTACCTCATCGAGGTCGGCCAATATACTTACTGAAGTCGCCCTCGATTGGTTCAAGAACCGCACTTAATTTGGCGAGCGATAAACAAGAGGGCTCAAGAGTCCAGCCGGAGAGGCACGGATTCCCAGGACGAAGTCGTGAGCAAGGGCCGGGCGGCAGTAATTAACCCACCCTGGCAATGAACAAATGATAGAGATCTCGAGAAAGCGTAGAGTGGCGCCGCGAGGTGCGAGGCAAGACCTCGCACCTTGTAGCCTGATTACGAGCACGGCTTGTTCACAAGAGGCCGTGCTAGAAGTGGAACGCAATCCTGCCTAAGAAGACAAAACCGACAAGGAAACACGATAGCGCAACCGCAGCCGGGGCGAGGATGCAAAGTAGTTCGCCCGTACTCAATTTGCCCTCAGTTATATCGCTGCCAGTGAGCGTCCCTGCTCTCCGGCGCTCGTCGATGTACCTCGATTTAGCCAACTCATGCCCCCGCAATAATCCGACAATCGCAATCAGTGAAACGCATACGCTAGAAATCAAGCATACGGCGGCTACCTTGGCAGAAAATGCAACAATCGGACTTGCCGTTCTCGCTGTGCCTACAGCAGAGGAAGCCAAAAGGGCAACGGCGATACCGGATGCGGTAATGATGGTCTTGAACGCATCTACGTACATATTTCGGCTGTCGATGCTGCTCCAGGCCCAACCCTTTGTTTTGGCCACGTGCCAATAGTGCCAAACCAACAGAAGCGGCGCAGCCCCAACCGCTGAAACAAATACATAGAATGCGCAGTGCATTTGTGACGGATTCTACCACTGGTTTGCTGAAACCTATAAAGGGCGCTGTGGTCCCCGTCGTTCAACCGACAGGACTTCGGTTTCCGCATCCCGTCGATTTTACTCTCCGTCATTGTTTATAATGTTTCGGGGGCTCTGACCCCCTCTTATACAGCCGTGGCTGCGGGGTCGCCGGCGACAAATAGACCCTGGATTTTGACCATCTAGGTCTCGGTCCTGAAGGAGGTGACGTGTATGTCCCACTACCTCCATTCGATTTCGACACGATAGAACGAATTTTCAACCACACAGCCTATTTGATCATTCTGGGTTGCTGGCTTTACAGGCACGTAAGGCGAGAGATAACCCGCCGAGACGAATGAGCCTGTCTCGCTGAAGTGTGCTTGTCGGCTGTTGGGATGAGTGTGCCTGAAAATAGGAAGGCCCTCAAACAACTCGAACGTCGTTGAGGAACAGATGAGAGGCGAACCTTGAGCGAACCGATTTCTCCCTTCGAATCGAAACTTGTGTATAATCCGCCGATGCACAGAATACCGTGGAGCACAATTGCGCTGGGCTCGCTGCTGCTCATCTCGGCCTACTCAAAAGGAGGACAGGAAGTGAAATCTCCGCAACCTGAAAAGTCGAAGCCGCCCGTCAGAACGGAGCAGCGCGGGCGCATCCTTGGAATCGGCGGTGTCTTCTTCAAATCCGCTAATCGTGATCAGATGCGCGAATGGTATTCGAAGCATCTTGGACTCGCTGACAAAGGCCAAGGCGTGATGCTTCCATGGCGCGAACACGATGACCCGCAAAAGGAACACGTCACAGTTTGGACTGTTTTTCCCGCCTCCTCTGACTATTTCCCTCGCAGCCAACCGTTCATGATCAACTACATCGTGGACGATATGGATGCTTTGCTCGACCGCTTAAAACAAGAGGGAGTAAAGATTGACCCCAAACGAATGGATGAATCCTACGGTCGCTTTGCCTGGATCTATGACCTGGATGGCAATAAGATTGAGCTCTGGCAGCCGCTGCTCACAAAGCCCTAAGGGCCTTCCCCAGCCCTCGCCGTGTTCGACAACCGCAGTTAATTTCGAGGACCGACCCCACAAAGATACAACCGATACCATCGTCTAATTGTTCAAACCCCACCCTTCTGCTTTGATAAGGTCACGCTGCAGGTTCAATCAGAATCTGCATCTCGGAAACGTCTTTGAAGATAACTTTGTAGCCTTCCGGAGAACAATTATGTCAAGCAACGTAGCAGGACTCGCCATTGAAGCACCGCTCACGTCGAATCCTCTTGATGTCATCCCGGACGAAATACCATTCGATGTGCCTTACGGGCGTCCAATATCACTATACCGAGCCGAGGCGGTCATTCACGCGGCCGTGGCCGAGGCCAAGAAGCGGAATTGGAAGATGAACGTAGCCGTAGCCGATTCCGGCGGTAACTTGGTTGCCTTCCAACGAATGGACGGCGCGATGCTCGCCTCCATTCAGATTGCGGAACACAAGGCGCGAGCAGCCGTGACCTTCCGGCGGCCAACGAAGGTCTTCGAAGATGGCATCAACCTTATGCATCTGAACTATCTGCTCGCGTTCGATGGAATCATTGCGTCTCGAGGCGGTATTCCGCTGATCGACCAGGGCGACATTATCGGTGCAATCGGTTGTTCGGGAGGCACGGATTCCCAGGACGAAGTGGTGAGCAAGGCAGGGGCGGCAGTGATTAACCAACCCCGGCAAGGAACAAATGACGCAGATCTGGAGAAAGCGTAACGTGGCGCCGCGATAATGCAAGGCGAAAACCTCGCACCATCGCGGGTCAATCACAAACACAGGGTGTGGATCGCGGCTTTAAATGGCTAGAGTGCGCAAAACAAACCTTAACTAATGCGAAGCGAATCACGATGAGCACAGATGAATTCTGAATGTAAGAATAATAAGGAGACGAACAATGAATAACATGCCAAGACAGGACCAAAACTCGGTTGTTGCAGTTTTCAGCCAACACTCCGCAGCAGAAAATGCCATCAAAGAATTGAAGGGTGGTGGGTTTGACATCAAGAAGTTGGCCGTGGTCGGCCGCGACTATCAAACGGAATCGGATGTCGTCGGTTTCTATAACACAGGCGACAGGATGAAATACTGGGGCAAATGGGGCGCATTTTGGGGCGGGCTCTGGGGTCTGCTCTTCGGTGCGGCCTTCTTAATCGTCCCAGGCATCGGACCGGTGGTTGCTGCCGGTTCCGTTGTCGACTGGATCATCGCGGCGCTGGAGGGAGCAGTCGTCGTGGGAGGCGTCAGTGCCCTGGATTACCGAGGCCACTGTGGTTCAAATTGCACACGCGAGGAAAACTTACGTTCAGCTCTATTAAGCATTGGGTTCACGCTCAATTTCGCGACAGTGCCGTGAAGATCCGACTCCGTTTCCCGTAGCAGCCCAGACTCTAAGGGTCAACGGCGGACCGGTTGCATTTTCGTGGAAGAAAGAGCAATCCGACTCCGCGCAATAGCAAAGATCGTAGCGTGGCGGCTGACAAGCGGACTCGCTGCTGTTTACGAACGTCCCGTTCGGGCCGCGGACACGGGTGGACAGAAAAATTGCGGAGCCTGTGGTTGCAAGCTCCGCAAGATGTGCACTTGGTAGGCGGCCACCGCTTCGTTCTCTTCCCGAGGGAGTTGGGAACCTCGGGCGCCGGCCTAGCGCGCGATTTGGCCCAGGTAATATCCCAGTCGATTTTCGGCATCCCCTGGTTTGTGGAAGCCGCGCGCCATCAGCTGTTTGATCCCCTCCTGGGCGGCGGGTCGGCCGAGCGAAGCGATGCACGCATCCCACCCTGCGTCAAGTTCGACGTCCGGCGGCAGGCTGGTGTTTACGAGGCGCTTGGTCTGAGCGATCGCCCATTTGTCGAACTTGGCGATCCGGGTCGCGAGCGCCTCTACGAACGCATCTAGATCAGCGTCAGGAAGGGCGCGATTAATGTAGCCGTAGGCCTCGGCCTGCTCTGCGCGAATGTCTTCCGAGCTCAAGAGCACCTCGAGGGCGCGGTTTCGCCCAATGAGTCGTGGCAGCCGAGCCATTGGGCCACCGCCGGCGACCATCCCCACGCCCACCTCCCATTGCGAGATGATGGCCTTCTCGCGGCTGGCGAAACTCATGTCGCAGGCCAACGTGATCTCGCTGCCGTTGCCGGTTGCACGGCCACGGATGAGGGCGATGGAGGCGACTGGCAGGCGGGTCAGCCGCACAAGAAAGTCCGGCCAAGGCGGCAAGCCGGTGGGACCCGGCGGCATTGAGGTCAGCTCCTCAAGCTTGGCATTGAAATCGGAGTGATTCAGGAAGTAGTCGTCGACCGCGCTGTCGAAGACCACGACCCTTACCTGCTCATCGGCCTCGAGAGCGTTGATGACTTCCTGGAACTGCTTGACCATTTCCGGGCCCATGACGTTGATCGGCGGATTATCGATCGTGACCCGCCAATAGGCGGGCGACCGGCGGGTCATGCGAATCTGTGGGGACTTCGTTGATGCGCTCATCTGTGTGACTTTGGTAGGTGCGTTCATAGTTGCCATGGAATTTTCCTCCGTATTTGTTAGTCCTCGAAACCGTTTGATTAAAGCCAACAATGGCCGTCGGCTGTTTGTAGTTCATTCGTCGCAGCAAATGCACATCGCTATTTCCATACTTACTCCCGCCATGGTCGCATTCGCATCTGCACATCGTCCGATCGTGCGCTTGGGGCCGACTAAGGTTGGAACCCGTCCGCCATCCACTTGGCGAATAGTTCAATCCGAGATTGCTGCCAAGGACCTTCTCCTCTTGGTGGTGGGGGCGGCATTACGGCGCCGCCGATTCCACGAATGCGATCGTAGATGGCGCCAGCGTGCTTTTTGACGTCCTCGTAACTTGCCAGGTTGAACGCCTTGCTCATGCCTTGAATGTCTCGCTCCGTAAAGAGCGGGCGAATGTCCATTTGAAAGCTCGTCGTTTTCGTCATTGCGCCTCACAGGTGGCCGTACTATCCGAAATCGTCGCTCGAGTGGCACAGGCCACCCGGCGTCATAACGCCCTCATCATTGAGCCAGAACAAAGTGGGCCGCGCAATTGGACGATGGTATTGCCCATACTTTCGTATCGACTGCCGTGGCAGAATCAACCTCCATCCAGTTAGTCTTGAAAATCGATCAGAGGGAATGAAATTTCCTACCGCGCACCTGATACGAAAGTGTCGTCGATACCTTTGTCCAATTGCTTAACGCCCGCCACCTCTGGCCTAATCGCAATCGTTCGAGATACACGTTGATCGGGCTTAGAAAACTCTTTTGTAAAGGAGAACATACCTTGTCTGGACTTGCGACGGAATCTGTTGCACAACGAGGAGAGAAGATAGAAACAAGCACCTCCGTGGAACGCATCGCCGGCCTTACCATCGGTGCGATAGCCACAGCAGGATTCGCCGTCCTCCTCGTTACCGGCCTTCACGCGCAGGACAAGTACTCGCTGAAATCGCCGGGCGGAATCGCGTTCTCCGACTTCAGGGGATATGAGGATTGGTCGGTGGTCTCTTCCGCCCGCACCGACGAAGTGCTGAAGGTAATCGTCGCCAATCAGACGATGATCAACGCATACAAGGCCGGCGTTCCCGGCAACGGCCAGGTTTTCCCGGAGGGCTCCATGATCGTGAAGCTTCAGTGGAAGCCGAAGAAGAGCACCGAGGCCCAATTCGCCGTGGATGTGCCAGACGTCTTTAAGCAGGCTTTCGTGATGGAAAAGGATAGCAAGCGATTTCCGACAACCGGCGGGTGGGGATACGCGGTGTTCAACTACGAAGCCGCATCGGACAAGTTCACGGCCGATCCCAAAAGCCTTTCAGACTGCGGAAATGCGTGCCATACAGCCGTGAAGGCGAAGGACTACATCTTCCACCCATACCAGAAGCGTTGAACCGCGCCTGTAAAATCAGGCGTCGAAATCTAAGGGAGAGGTCCTTGACTACCACTACCGCGCCTTCCGCAGCAGTTATCGAGACCAGCATGCAAAAAGCAAAACGGTTGAGCATTCTTTCAATGATGTCGACAACCGCGCGGCTGGTTCCGGACATCCGACATCCTGCATGTCCGCGGCAGAGCCGGTGGCCGGAACGTTTTTCTACGGGATGAAGTTTGATCCGAAAGACCCTAACTCGCCGGATATGGCGCAACGCCGCTTTTTTGGGCCGAAGGACAAACTGGGGTTCCACGATTGAACAGCCCAGAAGCCCCAGAAGCGAAGACCGCGTGCAACGGCCCAAGCCAATGACCGATTTTTACGGCGAGGATCGTCATGAACTGGTGCAAGAACTCGCATACCAGCACTGGGAAAAAAGAGGCAGTCCGATCGGGTTGCCGGAGATTGATTGGTTTGCACCCGAAAAGGCCATGCGCGCGTACCTGTTGGCTTCAGGAATTGAGCTCGGGCCAGACGAGGATCTCTACTCTTGAGTGGCGTAGCTTTGAACATTGAACACGAACCGTTCCACAACCTGGAAAACTAAGGACCATCTTATGAGCACCAATCGCGTCGTCCGCTCGAGTTCCGCAAAAGTCGTTCCCATGACCACCAGCGCAACCAATGTTTCAGATGTTCTGCAACAGTACGGGTACGGCGCGATGCCGTTTATCGGGACGGAAAACGCTTTTTATGAACGGCACCTGGTTTTTGACCGAGCGATCGATCCCAAAGTAGCGAGTGCGCGTGAGCGCTTCGAGGCGTTCTCCTATTCCGTGCGAGACATTCTCGCTCAGCGTTGGGTGCTGACCAAGAACACTTATGAGCGAGAGAATGCCAAACGCATCTATTACCTTTCCATGGAGTTTCTGATCGGACGTTCGTTGGCCAACAACATCACCAACCTGTTGCTGGATCCGCTTTTGCCGGATGCAGCCCAAGAACGTGGTATCGACTGGCTGGAATTGATTGAACAGGAACCGGATGCTGGGCTGGGCAATGGAGGCTTGGGGCGCCTCGCGGCGTGCTTTCTCGACTCGATGGCGACCATGCAACTCCCGGGCACCGGCTATGGTTTGCGCTATGAGTACGGCATGTTCAAGCAATCGATCGTAGATGGCTGGCAAAAGGAGAATCCCGACAACTGGCTCCGCTATGGCGATCCCTGGGAGATTGCCCGGCTTCACGAGAGAGTAGAAATCAAGCTGAACGTGTCATTCAAGTTGCAGGAGGGTAATTTTCAAGTCATCCCCGACCGACCGTCGAGCCTGATCGGTATCCCGTTTGATCGTCCCGTGGTGGGCTATGGCGGAAGGACGATCAACACCCTCCGGCTTTGGGCCGCGGCGGCGTGCGATTATTTCGACCTCGAGAAATTTGACACCGGTGACTTCGTGGGTGCACTCGGCGAAACTCTCCAGGCGGAGTCGCTTACCCGCGTGCTGTATCCTGACGATTCTACGACGAAGGGGCAGGGGCTGCGCTTCCTGCAGGAATACTTCCTGGTCGCGTGTTCCATGGCCGACCTGGTGCGCCGTTTCCAGCGCTACAACGCGGATTGGGAAAAGCTGCCGGAGAAAGCCGCAATTCAACTCAATGACACGCATCCTTCCATGTCGGTCCCGGAACTGATGCGAATCTTGCTCGACGATGTGCACCTGGGATGGGATCAGGCCTGGGATCTGACGAAGAAGACGCTTGGGTACACAAATCACACCTTGCTGCCTGAGGCACTGGAGAAATGGCCGGTGGAGTGGTTTGAGAGACTGCTTCCTCGTCACCTGGAACTCATCTACGAGATTAACCGTCGGCTGCTCGATGAAGTTCGGGTTCGCTTCCCGGGCGATGAGGGGCGCGTGCAGCGTATGAGCCTGGTGGAAGAAGGCAGCCCGCGCAAAATCCGCATGGCCCACCTTGCTATTGTTGGCTCGCATAGCACCAACGGAGTGTCTGCTATCCACTCCAAGCTACTGCGAACCACGACGGTCAAGGATCTCGCGGAAATGTTTCCCGAGCGTTTTAGCAACAAGACAAACGGCGTGACGCCCCGGCGCTGGCTGCGGGAGGCCAATCCCGCGCTGGCCCGTGAAATCACCCAAGTCATCGGAGATCGCTGGATTACGGATCTTAGCCTGCTCAAACAGCTCAAGCCATTCGCGGAGGATTCCAATGCTCGCGAACGCTTCCTCAAGTCAAAGCGAGAGGCCAAAGTGCAGTTTGCCAATTGGCTCAAGTCAACGTCCGGGCGTAGCGTCGACCCGGATACCATCTTCGACTGCCACATTAAGCGCATTCATGAATATAAAAGGCAATTGATGAATGCGCTGCGGATTGTGATTGTTTATAACCGGCTCCGGGAAAATCCCGGCATGAAGATAGTGCCTCGGACATTCTTCTTCGCTGGTAAAGCGGCGCCAGCTTACAAGCTGGCCAAGCTCATCATAAAGTTCATCAACAACCTGGCGGACACGATTGACGGCGACCCGGCGGTGCGCGGCCGGCTCAACGTCGTCTTTCTCCCTGAGTACAACGTTTCGTTGGCGGAACGGCTGATTCCAGCCAGCGACGTCTCCAACCAGATCTCCACCGCCGGCTACGAGGCCAGCGGTACCAGTAACATGAAATTCATGATGAACGGAGCCTTAACGGTCGGAACCCGCGACGGTGCGACCATTGAAATGGCGGAGGAAGCCGGAGAAGAGAACATGTTCCTGTTCGGACTCACCGTGGAGCAGGTCGAGAACAGCCGCGCCTGGTATAACCCGTACTGGCATTATGAAAATGAGCCGCAGACGCGAGCCGCTTTGGACCTGATTTTCTCTGACCACTTTAGCCGCAACGAACCAGGAGTATTCGCTCCCTTGCGCGATATGCTTCTGACCCAGGGCGATCACTATATGCATCTCGCGGACCTGACCTCGTATTGCAATGCACAAGACCGGCTCGGCACGCTCTATTCGGAACCCGGCGCATGGGCGCAGAAAGCGATCTTGAACGTCGCCAGCTCCGGGAAGTTTTCGAGCGATCGCTCGATTGCGGAATATGCAAGCGAGATTTGGAAGGTGGAACCATGTCCAGTACTTTAGAAGCACAGTCCCTGACAGGTGAACCTAACCGTGGCTCGCCCCTGCGCGTCACCTTTAACGAAGCGCACATCCCCGCAATTGCCCAGGCGATCTGCGAATACCGCCACGAGCGGGGTACCGACGGCCATGGGGAAAGACGCCCACGCAGTCTTGGAGCCCGTGAAACAGCTTGGACAAATTTCAAAGCCGGGAGCCCAAGACAAAGACCTCCGGCCTGCCTATGACGAGTTCTGCGCCAGGCAAGCGCTTTCACTGGAAGACTACCCTCTGTTCCGGGCACTGAAAGAAAAGTATCGCGCAAGTAGATGCGGATGAAAAAGAGACACCTGTGAACAATTCAAACCTCGAAGTGCATGCCAACTTAGCCGACACTGCCCATTCCGTGGCGGCGCCACCAGCCAGGCGTCCGACATGGGTAGAAGCTGAGGGCAACCCATTGCCGCTTGGCGTCGAGTGGATCGAAGAAGAACAAGCGTTCAATTTTGCCGTTCACTCGGAACATGCGGAGAGCGTCACTCTATTGCTCTATTCTCCGGCCGATCTAGGGAATCCTCTTCTCAGGCTTCAATTGGATTTCTTGCACAACAAGTCGGGGCGAATTTGGCACTGCCGCATCCCGGTTACAAAGCTTGGCGCCGCTCGTTATTACGCGTATTCCGTATCAGGAGAGACGATTCCTCAACTGCACAGTTTCGACCCGCAGAAGGTTCTCCTCGACCCGTACGCGAAATGCATCTTCTTCCCACCCGCATTTGATCGCAACTTGGCCATGCGAGAAGGATCCAATGCAGGCCACGCGCCTTTGGGGGTGCTGACCGATCACCGATCGACATTTGACTGGTCGGGAGTTCGGCATCCGTATCATGAGTCGGATGCAGTCATCTACGAACTTCACGTTAGAGGTTTCACGAAGAACCCAAACTCAGGTGTCGACCCATCGCGTGCCGGCACTTACGCCGGTCTCGTGGAAAAGATCCCCTATCTAAAGGAACTCGGGGTGACGGTTGTAGAACTGATGCCGGTTTTTCAGCGTGATCCGCAAGAAGGCGACTACTGGGGCTATATGCCCTTGAATTTCTTCGCGCCGCATGCTCAGTACGCGAGCACACAAAGTGCTGGTGACCAGCGTCTTGAATTCAGGAACATGGTTAAGGCTTTTCATCAGGCGGATATCGATGTGGTGCTGGACGTCGTGTACAACCACACTTGCGAGGGTGACCACAAAGGGCCGATCTACAGCTACAAGGGATTCGACAGCGCTGGCTATTACATGGTGTCTTCCGATCCGGCCAACCCCTATTCCAACTACTCGGGCACAGGTAATACCTTAAATTTCGGTCAGGCACACGTGCGCAAGATGGTGATCGACAGCTTGCGCTATTGGAAGCGAAGAATGCACATCGACGGCTTCCGCTTTGATTTGGCGTCGGTGTTCAGCCGCAACGCCGATGGGACGCTCAACTGGGGAGAAGCCCCCATCTTCAGCGAAATTGCCGCGGATCCCGAATTAGGACCCGTGCGTTTGATCGCGGAACCTTGGGACACAGCCGCTTATCAGCTCGGACGCGGCTTCCCCGGCCTGACTTGGCTGCAGTGGAACGGACGGTTTCGTGATGACATTCGCCGTTTTGTTAAAGGCGACGCAGGGATGGTTCCTGACGTGATGCGACGTATCTATGGCAGCGATGACTTGTTTCCCGACAATCGCACCGGGGCCTATCACGCATATCAGAGTGTAAATTATGTAACATCCCACGACGGCTTCACGCTTTTCGATCTTGTCTCTTATGACCGCAAGCACAATTGGCAAAACGGAAATAATAACCAGGACGGCACTGACGAGAACTACAGTTGGAATTGTGGACAGGAAGGGGATGCGTCTGTCTCCCCGGTTGTCCGCGCGTTGCGCCGCAAGCAAGTAAAGAATTTTTGCTGTCTGCTCTTCTTATCTAACGGTACGCCGATGTTTCGGGCCGGGGACGAGTTCCTGAATACGCAATTTGGCAACAACAATCCCTACAACCAGGATAACGAAATTGGATGGCTGGATTGGAGTCAACTCCGATCCAATAAGGACATTTTCCACTTCTTCAAGAAGATGATTGCGTTCCGAAGAAGTCATCCCTCGCTGAGCCGGAGCCGGTTCTGGCGGGAGGATGTTTCCTGGTACGGCGTCGGCCCTACAGTCGATTTGTCCCACGACTCGCACAGCCTGGCATTCTGCCTGCACGGCGCTTCCCAAGATGATGACGACATCTACGCAATGATCAATGCGTACTGGGAAGAGTTGGAGTTCAATGTGCAGGAGGGAACAGCACAGGAGTGGAAGAGAATCGTGGACACCGCTTTTCCCGGTCCAGATGATTTCTCGGACGACGGAATCCCTTTGGAAAGGACGAAATACCTGCTGGCTCCAAGATCGATTGTGGTCTTATGTCGACCCAAGAAAAGCGACACTCGGGTGGGTCCATGAGCACGCGATCGGGGATCACTATCGTCGGTCTGTGTGAATGACAGCACCGAGTGTCGTTTGTGGCCGACAAGTGCGCGGTGATTCTGATGGCCATGCTACAGTTTCCACGTTAGGTTCGCGCCATGTCCCAGTCTCCAAATCCAGCCGCGTCGCAGCAGGTGGCAGCCCTGCTTGCGCTGGCCGCTGAGTTTCTCAGGGCCGGGCAAACAGCTGATGCGATCGCGCCGTTGCGCGATGCAGCGCTGCTGCAGCCGTCCAATGCCATCATCCAGCACGATCTCGGCCTCGCCTGCCTCGAGGTCGGCCGCGTACCGGATGCCATCGCGGCATTGCAACGGGCCGTCGCCAGCAACCCGCGTTATACCGATGCACATTTCCGCCTCGGCATCGCCTTGGAAAAACTGGGCGACATCGGCGGAGCACTCACTGCGTACGACCGAGCCACGAAGCTGCTCCCATCGTTGACCGAGGCGTGGTTCCGCGCCGGCGCCCTGGTCTACACGCTGGGCCATGTCGGCGAGGCGATCGGCTGTTTCCGGCGTGCAGCCGCGACCGGAGGCAGGACCAGTTTCGGCCGCCTTGGTAAGGCGCGGGCGCTGGTGATCGAGGATCGCAACCAGGAAGCTGAACAGGTGTTGCGAGAAATGCTGGTGGCTGATCCGACAAACGCCATGGCGTACGATCTGCTGGGCAGCGTGCTCTCCGAGCTCGGCCGCTTCGACGAAGCCCGTGCGTGCTTCGAACGGACGGTCGCGATCGCGCCGATGCTGGCAGGAAGCTACTACGATTTGGTGCGGTGCCGCACGGTCACAAGAAATGACAACGGTCTACTTCAAGCGATGCAAGGCGCTCTGGCCACGCCAGGACTCGAACTGGGCCAACGCCAGCGGGTTCATCTCGCGATCGGCAAAGCGGCGGAGGATCTTGGCGACTACGCCTTGGCCATGCAGCATTTCGATGCTGCAGACGCGGTGCGCCGCGGCGCTGCGTCGTTCGACTCGGCTGCGTTCTCGATCTTGATCGACCGCGTGATTGCCCGCTGCACACCCGAATTCCTCGCGCGGGCGCACGAACTCGGCAGCTCGGACGCGACGCCGGTGCTGATCCTCGGCATGCCGCGATCCGGCACAACTCTGGTCGAGCAGATCGTCTCCATGCATCCCGAAGTTGGGGCCGGGGGCGAATTGAATTTCTGGAACCAGCGCGGAGCGGCGTGGAACAGCGACGGCGCGGCAGCGGACGACAAGCAGTTCCTCGCCAAGGCGGCGGCAGATTATCTTGAAGTGCTGCGCGTGATCGCGCCGACGGCGGCGCGAGTGACCGACAAGATGCCGTTCAACTTCCTCTGGGCCGGGCTGATCCACTTGGCATTCCCGCGCGCAACCATCATCCATTGCCGCCGCGCTGCAATCGACACGGCGCTGTCGATCCATCAAACTCACTTCCATCCGAGCATGCCGTTTCCGACCGGAGGCGCCGAACTGGTCGCGTATTTCCGCGGCTACCAGCGGCTCATCGAGCATTGGCGGAGCGTGCTGCCGGCCGATCGCTTCATCGAAGTCGATTACGAAGACCTGACCCGCGCGCCCGAACCAGCGATCCGGCGGATCATCGCGGCCTGCGGCCTGGCGTGGCACGAAGCGTGCCTCCGCCCCGAATCCAATCCGCGGGCGGTGAAGACCCCCAGCAAGTGGCAGACCCGGCAGCCGATCTATCGCACGTCGGTGGAGCGCTGGCGACGCTACGAACCCTGGCTGGGGCCGCTGCGCGCGCTCGTGGACGACTGATTTCGAAAACTGCACATATTATGGTGCAAGATTTCTCTCAAAAAAATCACTCAATTCCGCCCAAAATCTAGAAAACAAAGGACCGGATTTTTTCTTGCCTTGTAGATCTATGGTTCTTAAGGTAGTTACAGGCAAAATATTCTAAACATTCGGGTTAGCGTGTCTTTCCCGCGGCGATCTGTCGGGCCGGTTGCGCCTACGCTTCGGACAACAGCAAAGCGCTGGACGAAGGTTTTCGTCTTCGCCTTGTTGGTCGGACTCAGCAGTTGGCAATGTCCAGGAGCTGCGCCCTTGTCAGGTTGTCAAAGAACGCGGTTATCTATTAGATAACCTATGTTGCTCTATTATATCGGCGTCGAGGGAATGAGATCAAGGGGAAAGTGGATGGGCCCTGAAGACGATTCCCGAAATGGGAAACGTAGAGTGCGCGACCTGTGTGGGCCTGATGGCGCAAGACGATCTATAGCCATGACATCTAGGGCTGTCTCCTTCTGAATGTGGCGAGGCCCAGGTTAGCGCCCGAAAAATCGGTGTTACGAGCCTGAATGTGCGTTGGGCGGGCGCGAACCTGGGCCACCGGCCCCACCAGCCTGCCACCTGCCGCCTGTCAACGATCATTTTCGTCAATCGGGGTTCACCCGCTACGGCTTCAGACCCTTAGCAATGTCTAGATACCTCGCGCCAAGTTCGGCGTCATAACTTTTCACGAAACTCGCCCATCCCAATAGCTCTTTGGACCTAGGGCCATACTGCACAGGGTCAAGTTCCGCCCGATGGAACATTGCTCGCAGCTTACGGCGCAACTCGCGATTAGGGTGTACCTTTTGGTTCACGACCAGCCCCGTCACATAACGCGCCTGCCCAGGACCCGCAAAGCGAGTCTTTTTTGGATTAATCTTGAATCCATGCCGCCTGAGTACAAACTCAAGTGGCGTCAGGAACTTTCTGCTTATTTTTTTATGGCCGGAAAATGTCAGATCGTCCGCGTAGCGCGAATATTTCAAATCATCTTTCTCGCAGAGCTGAAGGATTTCTTCGTCCACCGGCGCAAAAGCGAGATTTGCAAGGTACGGACTCGTTGGGGCGCCTTGGGGCAAGGAATCTTGGTACGTGCAAAGGCCAGCGAGAGATTTTGCAACATGGTCCCGAAATCCGAAATCTAGAAACAGTTGCCGGACCGTCGCCTCGCTGATGGAGTCGAAAAAGTCCTTTATGTCAACGTTCAATAGGTACGGCGCTGCTCGGTGTGTCTTCCCGTTACTTACTATACTTCTTCCCGTCACGAATCCATTGACATAGAGCGGCAGAGGCCGCGTCTCCAGAATTGATCTGAGAATATACCGTTGAATCGTCTTTAAGAAAACGCGCGGTGCAAGGATCGTCCGTTCGCCGCCAGATTTCTTTCGCATCATGAACGCGCGGTAGTTGCCTTTTGGAAACCGAGCCATTGCCGTTATCAATTTTGGATTGACGCCCAGAATCAAGCCCATGGCCCTCATTGAGACTAACGGCGGGAGATTCCTGTCGACCAGCTTTTGAAAAATGTCAGCGTCAGGTCCGGCCTGGAACATTCGTGGCCAGACGGGGGGCCAAAGGGCGGCACGCAGTTCTTCTGGTGTACCGAAGGAAACGAGCGGCTGCTGCATTTTAGACTCTCCAGTGGCCGGACGCAGTCATCCGGCCCTGCTTCGAGATTTGCTCGCGTGAGCGAGCAGACCTTATTTCTACAGCCAGGCACCATTCGGTTGGCGAAACGCCAACCTATACAACAACGTCGTACCGTGCAAAAGCCGCTCGTGCTAACAGTTTACTACTTCGTGAATCGATTCTTGAGCACGAACATTCTGTTCTTATCTCTGCCGAAGCCTAGGTTGAACAGCGAAAGTTTCTGAAGACCTAATATCGTCACCGCATAGCGGCCGTCCGCCTGCAATATGGCCATATTGGCGCTCACTAAAGCCGCGAGAGTATGGGAAATGTTGAAGCCGGCACGCAATTTCCGCCCCGCAGTCTGCATGAGTCGGCGTGAGTGCGCCTCCAGTTCGTCGCCTCCAATGGGCTGAAGAACGTTAATCAGGTAAAGCACCCAGAAGGCGTCAGTTGTTTCGTCGATTATCATGTCTTTAGCAATCTGGTTCTGCCCTTATTCGCTCTGATGTCGAGGACTAAGGACTTAACCTCTCTCCAAATTTTGTCTCGATCAGAATAATCGACATAAAAGACCTTAGAGTTACGGCGCTTCGCCGCGGCAACGGGCCCGTTGACCACGAAGCTCCTGCTCCTCCGAAAACGACGATTTAAGAAAATGATCATCTTCTGGGCAATAGTATCCTCCAAGCAGAACATCCCCAATTCTGCGATTGATCCTGCACTGCTAGGAAAGATGACAAGCAGGTCGATCTTGTGGGCAAGCGCCAACTCATGATCCGCCAGGTTCGTAGCTGTCTTACCGACCGCAGTCGTGTAGGTTCGTATCAGAAATTTGTGCTCTCCGAGCTTGACGCGGCAGCTCTTGACTTCTGCTTCCAGCATTCGCTGCAAATAAGTTCGGATATCCCTTCTGCTGGATGGCTTTGTTGTGAGACCCTTCCCGCAGAGAAAGACGGAAAGTGAAATGTCATCGAGGGCAGTCGTGAGGTCTTGATAGAACTCGTTAACAAACAGCCTATCTCGGTCGTCAACCTTAGAACCGGCCATCTAAACTCCCTTAGCCAGGTAAGTGAAATTGGAATTCTATTGCACACACGAGGATATCCACAAGCAGGCAGGCCGGTGGCCCAGGTTCGCGAGTGGGGTGTGCGAGCTAACCCCTTCGGCTTCGCTCAGGGCAGGCTCTGGGGTATGTTCAGACATCACTGCATTTCGCGGGCTTGAGTGTGTTAAATGTTGTCATGCCTACAGGTCTGCGGCGCCTTCAGCAGTCCGGACAATCCCATTTTTTGACTTTCACTTGCTATCATCGGCGAGCTTACTTCGATCTTCCTGACGTCTGCGATCTATTTGTTCAGTGCCTGGAGAGTATGCGCTGCCGCTTTGCCATGTGCGTCTACGGATACGTTGTCCTGCCGGAACATGTTCACCTCTTGCTTAACGAGCCTGAGCAGGGAGTTCTGATTAAAGTATCGATTCGCTAATAGTTTGGGGTCGAGAGCGGCCCTCAGCGGCTGAAGCCGCTTGTATCGGAGGCCCTAGGTGGCACGGCTGAAGCCGTGCCCTTCCCGAGCTATCCGACAAAGAACTTATTCCGCGGAGCGCAGCCAATTTTGCAGTCGCAGGCCCTTGACCCGGGAGAATTCTCTTTCGTTGTCGGTGACAATCACGTAACCAAGCGCAAGGGCCTGAGCCGCAATCAGCAGGGCATTGATCGGCAGATCATTGGCGCCGATTGGTGTGACCGCCTGCTCCAGAAGGGTACGCAGCAATCCGTAGGTCGCGTCCGCCGGGGTCTCGAAGGGCAGGACTTCCAGCGCCGCAAGCACGGCGTTTAACTGGGATGAGAGGCGGGGCGAGCCTTTCTTATCGGCACGTTTCTTATCGGCTGCATAACGCAACTCCGCAGCGACGATGATGCTGGTACAGACATTCTTTTCGCCAACCTTGCGAACGTGCCTTGCCACTTTTCCCTGCGGGTTGCGGACGAGATCGGAAACGATGTTGGTATCCAGAAGTTAGCGCATTGAAGCTCGACCCCATCAGGGGGAACGTCCAGAATCGGGGGAAATCCTCCGGCAACCACGAAAACCATAACATTTGACAGAGTTTTGACAAGGGCGTGACAGGCGGTTCGCGCCGCTATAGTACCTTCTCGCCGCTGGGATCACAAGAGTCGGCAAAGAGACTGGAGCCACAAATGAATCCAAGAAATTCGTCGTACCGTCTGTTTTTTCGCGTTCTAGCGATAACTCTGTGCAGCTTAACCTGTCTGGCCGCCGCTCAGACCGCGCCAACCCAAAGGCCCAAGGGACCGGGCAAGATCACGGTGGCCCCGAAGTTCGGTGGTCAGATCGCAGGCTACGACATCGATCAGAATGGGACTGAGGGCCTTCTCACTGAACAAAAGACTTTAAGCAATGGAAACACCTTGAGTGCGGTTGAGACGTTCGACCAGAAGACGGGGAAAATCGTAAAAGTCATTAGGAAGGGCGTAACCCAATTCGACGACGACCTTGTGATCGGCATCGTCGGCACTTCGACAGGCATCGTGCTGCACGAACACGCCATTGCCAACGGTGCCATTCGCACCTACCACCTGATAAGTCCTCTCAATGCGAACAAGTACACCGGCATATGGCAACCGCCGCATTTTGACAACAGGGACATTGTGTTTGGGGTCAGCCGGAATCAAGGAGCGGTCAACGCCGCGTTTCTCACACTGCATGACATCTACCCCGGGACCACAGACTTTGCTTTTACGGAAGACATGCAAAGCAATACTTTTGGGAAAGAGATCACGTTGACCGCTACTGGCTTCACGCCGTTTTCCTTCCCGGCCTTCGCCTTCGACGTCAAGACCAATACAGGTGTGCTCGCGAGTGAGACCGGGTGCAACTATTGCACTCCTGACATCGGATTGGTCAACCTCGGCAGCGGCGAATTCAACGAATTTCAGGGACTGGGCAAAGGGCTCCAAGGGCTCGCCGTCGATTCCGACGATGGCATTGCCTGTACGACCTCCGCAGACGACGCTAGTGTTCAGTTTTACGATCTCAAAACCGAGACCGGCATCACCGAGGTCCTTCCCGGCGGCGAGGGACAGGCGCAGAGCGGGTTCGATGTCGAGTACGATCCCATCCACAAGCTTTTCCTTGTCTTCCAGCCCGACGGCCCAGGAGAGCACAGCTTCATTCAGGTTTACGATCCCAAGGGAAACTTGGCGGACTCGATAGATTTCGGCCC
>DATHPO010000346.1:0-10787 GCA_035483835.1 Terriglobales bacterium | reverse complement strand
CGAGGCAGCGAGCCGGCAGATGCGCAGTTCAACACCGACCGCACCCATCCCGGCCAGTGGACCATCACCTTCAGCAATCCGCCGATCAACATGTTTCTTCCCACAACGATCGTCGAACTGGGAGCGCTAATGATCGACCTCGAGGCGGACCCGTCCGTGAAGGTCGTCGTGTTCCAGTCGGCGAATCCCGATTTTTTCGTCGCCCATCTTGACGTAGCCAAGGCAGCTGAACGCCCGGAGATGCTAGCCCTTTGGCGGGACTTTGTGCTGCGCCTCTCGTCCGCACCAGTCGTGAGCATCGCCAAGATTCGCGGCCGCACGCGCGGCATCGGTAACGAGTTCGTGCTGGCGTGCGACATGCGCTTCGCCGGCCGGCAAAGCGCTCTGTTCGGCAATCCCGAGGTCGGCGTCGGACTGGTCCCGGGCGGCGGAGCGCTGGAATGGCTCCCGCGCTTGGTCGGCCGCTCGCGGGCACTTGAGATCGTGCTTAGCGGTGACGACTTCGATGCTGATATCGCCGAGCGCTATAGCTGGGTGAACCGCACGCTGGACGATGACGACCTCGACTCCTTTGTCGAGACGCTCGCCCGGCGTCTGGCCTCGTTCGACCGTGAAACGCTGGCCGCAGCGAAGGCCCAGGTCAATCGGTTCGGGACACCGACGGCTGCCGAGCTCAAATCGAGCAACGATCTGTTCTTCCCACTCCTGGCATTGCCGGGTGCGCAGGCGCGCCGTGCCAAGATCCGTGGTATCGGTTACGGCGTTGCGAGCGACTTCGAATTGAACTTCGGCCGGTACCTCCCTTCGTTCGGGCGGGCGGAGGACGATGACACCAACAAAGACCGTGCGAAGGCTAGTTAACCTTTTTCACTCGAGACCACGTAGACGCATTAGCGAGGAGATTCGTTACATGAGCGCGATAGCTTCCACACCGACAGACGCAGAGGCGAAAAACCTAACCATGTCCGCTAGGCTCTTCTTCCTGGACCTCAGCGCCGCCGCAAACCCTGATGCTCCGATTTGAAGATCATCATCACCGGAGGCCGGAACTTGCCCGATTGCCCGGTGCTCGACGTCGCCGCTGGGCACGTCTACTGGGCCAATCCAAATGCTCAGCAGGGCCAGATGTTTAAAAGGAGACCGATATGACCAAGTATCTGTACGCCAAGGTTGATGGCCGCAAGATTTTTTATCGCGAAGCGGGTTCGAATAACAGTCCAAACATTCTTCTCCTGCACGGATTTCCGACCTCTTCCCACATGTTCCGGAATCTTATCCCCGCACTGGCGGACCGCTATCATGTGGTCGCCCCTGACCTGCCGGGCTTTGGTTTTTCAGATATGCCTGACCGCAAGGACTTTCGCTATACATTCGACAATCTGGCAAGGGTCATCGCCGGCTTCAGCCAGACCATCGGCCTTGAACAGTACGCCATCTACGTTTTCGACTACGGCGCACCCACTGGATTTCGTCTGGCTTTGGCCCACCCCGACCGCGTCACCGCCATCATTTCGCAAAATGGGAATGCATACGAGGAGGGCCTCAGCCACGGTTGGAACCCGATCCAGAAGTACTGGAAAGAACCCACGGCTGAGAATCGTGCAGCCCTCCGTCAGTTCCTTACGCCTGAAACCACAAAATGGCAATATCTTCATGGCGTGCAAGACCTATCGCTGGTAGCTCCAGAGTCCTACGAACTGGATTCGGCGCTAATGGCCCGGCCCGGCAATGACGAGATTCAGTTGGACTTGTTCCTCGATTATGCGAGCAACGTTGCTTTGTATCCCAAGTTTCAAGAGTATTTCCGTACAAAGCGTCCGCCGTTGCTAGCTGTCTGGGGCAATAACGATCCCTTCTTCCTGCCTCCGGGTGCGGAAGCCTTCAAACGGGACAATCCAAATGCCGAAGTGCACTTTTACGACACCGGCCACTTCGCGCTTGAGACGCACGTTCGGGAGATTGCGAGCACGATTCGCGACTTTCTGGGGCGCAAACTGAGCCGGCAACTCTCGGCTGGGTGAGAGCGCTGTTTTCGTCCTTCTCATCGCCGAGCGTGTTCGGCGAGTTCGCAATTAGCAGCTGTTCTGAACGAGGGCAGCCCCCTCAGTCTTTGAACGTGCGGAAAGGATTCGAAACGTGACAGGTTCTGGAACAATTACCCTCGTTGCGGTTCATGGAGCGTGGGCCGATGGTTCGAGTTGGAAAGACGTAATTCTTCCTCTCGAACGACAAGGATTGAGGGTGATCGCAGCTCCGATCCCACTGACTTCTCTCGACGATGACACCGCCGCATTGAAGCGCGCAATCGGCCGTACGCAAGGCCCGGTGATTCTTGGGGGGCACGCTTATGCAGGTGCTGTTATCGGTTCGGTGAACGACGAGCGCGTGAAAGCGCTAGTGTATATCGCGGCGCTAGCTCCGGACGAAGGCGAGACGGTTGCCCAGGTCTTTTATCGCGATGATAAACACCCGCAATCGCCTCAACTTACTCCGGATGCTGACGGTTTTATCTGGATGCCGGATGAAGGCTTCAGAAATGCTTTTTCACAGCATGCGACCGCAGAACAAATCGCATTATCGACAGCTGTCCAGCGGCCAATTTCAGTGAAGTGTATTCAAAAGCCGGTTGCCAAACCGGCGTGGAGATCCAGGCCTTCCTGGTTCTTGATTGCGGAAGAGGATCGCATGATCAATCCCAAGACGCAACATTTCATGGCCGAACGAATGGGAGCATCGATAAGGTCGCTCGCCGTAGATCACACACCATTGCTAAGCGCGCCACAGAAGGTCGTCGACATCATTCTGGAAGTAAGACAGGCAGTGACTTCTTAAGGGCATGAGATTCTGAATCTGCCCGATCACTTGTGAAGGTCACGCTTGATCGCTTTCGAGGGGTCGATGCTCTCCTGGATCTGGTTGTGCTGATAGACCGGCGATGCCCAATAGATAGACCTGCCGCTCAGGATGAGGCCGAGAAGGATTGTCAAGTTCAGCCAGTAGCTGCACCGCACCAGCCGGTGGCGGTGCCTGCGAACCACAAGCACGCCGGCTTCAGACTCCGGCGTGCTGGTGGCGATTCGTTCCTTATCGAGCCGCGTGCAATGCGGCACATTCTCCACGTTACTTGTGAGCGGCCATACCATGATCGGTCATCCCATGATCGCTCATGCCATTAGGCGGCGCGGGTGCGAAATGCGCGCGCCCATCCCCGATCAGCCATTGACCCCCGTGGCGGACGGCCACGTAGAAAACGTTGACTGGGATCACGGGGATGACCGCCCCGTCCGGACCGACGACATTGTGCAAGGTAAGGAGCGCGTCGGCGACCGCGACATCGGGATTGATAAAGCGGATCCGATAGTTGGAGAACGCCGCTTGCGTGTTGCCGTTGACGGCTTGCGCCTCTTGACCGAAGTCGTTCACCATTGCGACCCGCCCTTGCAGAAAGTCCCCCTGCGGCGTCACGAAGGTTCCATTTTCGGTAAATAAGGACGCTCGCTGTTCGGGATTCTTCTGAAGGAAAGCCTGGGCAAAGTTATCTCCAAGCGATCGAACGGCTGCTTCGTCCCGAGCGTCGGCGGCTCTCGCAGAACCGGTCACACCCAGGACGAGCGTGCACGCGAAGAGGGTTAATCCGAGACGTTGCATCCGGCCTCGGAGCGCTGACTTGGGCGCCTGAGGCGCGGAATCAGCTCGGTATATTTGCGAAGTTTTCATTGCTTTCTCCTGAATAGTCATTTCTTTCTCCTTAAGTTTTATTTCTTTCTCCGTACTTGTCGTTTCTGGTAACCAGAAACCACAATTTCTAGTGCTTACAAGCACACAGCCGCTTGCATCGGCCGCTCCAGTCCATGCCCGCTCCGCTGCCATGTAACGCTGCGTACCAGTCCGGCAAGCTCGCGTCGTGCTGCCCGTTGCTCCATGCCTTATCCCTGTTCGGTTAGCCGCGAAGAATGGGAGCTCCGAAAGGGGCGCCAGTGGCTCCGCCATCCACCATCAGCTCAACTGCATTGACGTATGAGGAATCATCCGAGGCCAGGAAGAGCACAGCCTTGGCAAGTTCTTCGGGCTCGCCCCAACGGCCCAGCGGAATGACAGACGAGAAGAACTTCGCCTGCTTGGCGGACTCGTCTGCAGATATAGAGGCGCGGGGCCCGCGCTTCCAGATGGGAGTCTTCGTCGCGCCGGGTGCGACGACGTTCACGCGAATGTTGCGCGGTGCAAAATCGGCGGCGATGGAACGCGCCATCGAGACGATGCCGCCCTTCGTGGCTGCATATGCGGCGGCGCCGGGTTGGCCGAGATAGTTGTGTACCGACCCATTAAAGATGATGCTGCCGTTGTTGTTCAGCAGAGGCGCCGCTGAATTCACCGTATAGAAAGCGCCATTCAGGTTGGTGTGGACTACGTTCTCGAACACGGCCTCGTCAGTGGAACCGGTAGGCGTCCGGCCAGAGATGCCGGCATTGGCGAAAACAATGTCGAGTTTCCCGAACTCTTTGGCCAGGGCTGCGAAGAGCTGCTTGCGGTCTTCCGCAACAGTGATGTCTGCGCGGTAGCCACGCGCGTTTGGTCCGAGGTCGGCGATTGCTGCGTCGAGCGTCCTCTGATCGCGACCGGTAATGGCGACCTGCGCGCCCTCCGCAATAAAGAGACGAGCCGTGGCAAGACCGATGCCACTGTTGCCGCCGGTAATAAGAGCCTTTTTCCCTGTGAGCTTCATAATGCCTCCTTTTTGTTTGACTGGGCATCAAATATGATGACCGTCATACATGTGATATGATGACCATCATAGATGGAGGATGCAGAAAAATATGCGCTATCCCGTCGAAGAGACCGCCGCCAAACATGAACGGATTGTGAAGGAGGCTTCCCGCCTGTTCCGTGAACGTGGATTTGTGAATGTAAGCGTGGCCGAAGTAATGAAGGCCGCCGGCCTGACGCACGGGGCGTTCTATGCCCATTTCGGTTCGAAGGAAGAACTGCAGGCGGCTGCCGTTGCCTACGGCCAAGAAGTCTCGCTAGGTCGCCTCCAGCGCAGCCGAAGGAAGAAGAGCAAAGGATCGTTTACCGATGCGTATCTGAGCCCGTGGCACCGAGATAATCCGGGCGACGGCTGCACCATGGCCGCGCTGGCGCAGGAGGTAGCTCGCTCGACCCCTGAACTCAAAGTCGCCTTCGAGCAGGGACTTGAGAACATGCTTTCCGCTGAGGGTGGGGACCGGAAAGAAGCCATCTTTCGGGCGGCGGCGATGATGGGTGGCGTAGTACTGGCTCGCGCCGTGCAGGATCCGCGACTCTCGGAGGAAATTCTAAAAAGTGTCCGACAAAAGCTCGACTGATCGTGCTCTCGCGAATCCGAATACGGTTGCCTCCGTACCCACCTGGAAGCGAGCCAAGTTCGTGGATCGTCGGCAATCCGAAAGTTGGCCATAAACGGGCGTGGAGTCAGCGAAGCCGACTTTCGGCTTGGGGGCGCTGCTTGGCTCAACATCCGAGTGGCCCGTCCGTCAGGCGCTATTCGCAATATGGGTTCACGTGAACCCGCACGACGTTATAATGTCGTCATGTCAGCGGCGCATGACTCGCTTCTTTACGCACGCGTCGAAACAGTCCTCGCCGGCGAGATCGCCGATGGAGATATAAAGGTCGGCGACCAACTACCCACGGAAGACAGCCTCATCGCGCGATTCGGGGTCAGTCGCATCACTGTCCGCCGGGCGATTCAGAATCTTGTCAGCCGCGGTCTCGTCGAGATTCGCCGCGGCAAGGGCACATTCGTTGCTGCCCCAAAAATCACCCAGGACCTCACGGAGCTGAGCGGATTTGTCGAGGATATGCACGCACTCGGCCGCAAGCCAACGGCCCGCGTGCTGAGCAGAGAAATTGTGTCTGCCGATGCGACCGTGGCGACTCAACTGGCACTGACAAGAGGCGAGCGCGTTGTCAGGATCCGCCGTGTGCGCCTGGCAGATGGCACTCCCCTCTCTTTCGATGAGACCTTCCTCCCTTTGGAGATCGGCAAGAAAGTCATCACCCACAACCTGAAAGTCGAGCCCATCTTTTCACTTCTTGAGCGCAAATATGGTGTTCCGCTGATCGAGGCCGAGTACAAACTGGACGCAGTGCCGGCCGGGATCGAGGTCGCTGCAGCGCTGAAAGTCAAGCGACAGACTCCGATCTTTCGCATTGAGCGAACCTCCTACTCGACAGGCGGCCGTCCGGTCGATTACGAAACACTGCATTACCGGGGAGATCTCGTCCAGTTTGTGACACGCCTCGTCCGAAAGGTTCCACATTGATTGCATGTGTCCCGCTACCAGCACTATCCAGTAACGAGTCGAAGCCTCGCCTTTCGTACTATTTAGTCGTGCACAATCGAAGGCCCTGAGCCAATCCTTCAAGTCCCGGTTAGAGTCCGTGCCTTAGGGAACCGGCTCAGACAGTTCGGGCTGCAGGGTCTTGGATTCCCGCAACGGATGTGCGTCTGGGCGCGAAACCACGGGCGCGCGAACGTCCAGAAACTGAACGAGGTCCTTCGAAAAGATCAGATCAAGCGTCCAATCCAAAGCCACGCGGAGTTTCTTTTCGAACCGTGGGAGCTTGAACAGGTAAATCGTTCGCCAGAGCCACCAAGCGATAAACCCTGAGTAGTGAATGCCCAGGATGTTGGCCACACCCGTCCGCCGGCCGATCGTCGCAAGCTGTGCGATGGCCGAGAAATCGAACCGCTTCTTCTCCGTCCCGCGGAGGGACGCGATAATGTTATGTGCTGCGATCTTGCCCTGGCGCAGCGCGTGTTGCGCGGTCGGCGGATGAAACTTACCCGTCAGCCGATCCGGGATAGCCGAACAATCACACAGAGCCCAGACACCAGGCCAGCCTTGGAGCTCAAGAAACTCCGTCACCAGTAGGCGGCCGCCTTCCTTCGCCCACGGAATGGTTTCGAGCAGAGGATTCGGGGAATTTCCCGCCGTCCAAACGAGCGTGTTGGTAGGAATCATCGTTCCGTCAGTCAATCGGACAGCTCCGCCCGAAAAGCTTTCAATCTTTGTGTTAAGGCGGATCTCGACCTTGCGCCCGGCGAGGATTGTCTGAGCGTAAACACCTAGGCTCTGCTCTAACTCGGGCAGAATAACTGGACCGGAATGGATAAGCATGACTCGCACCATGTCTTCGGAAACATGGAGGTAAGACGGCAGTGCTCGACGGACAAAATCGTTGATAGCGGCGACCGTCTCAACCCCGGCAAAACCCCCGCCTGCCACAACAAACGTCAACAACGACTCTATTTTTTTCTCACAACAATCACTGTCCGCCTCCTCAAGGTGAGCGATCACATGGTTTCGCACTTGCATAGCATCACCCAGCGACTTCATCGTGAGCGCGTGTTCTTGCACTCCAGGAAGCCCATAGGTGTTCGTGATGGACCCTAGACCGAAAACCAGAAAATCGAATTGGAGGGTGTGAGGATGGTGATCGAAGCCATGGGAAACAATGACCGTCTTTTGTTCGAGATCAATCTTGTCTACTTCCCCTGCCAGGAAGTTAACACGGCGCAGCATTTGGCGGACAGGATTGACGATTGTTGTAAGATCCAGATCGCTGGCGGCGACTTCGTGAAGCATGGGTGTGAACAAGAAAAAGTTCTCACGATTGATCAGTGTGATCTCGACTGAAGGATCACCGCCAAGTTTTCTCTCCAATTCCATGGCAACCGTGAGCCCGGCAAAACCTCCGCCTACAATGAGTATCCGCTTTGGTATTTTATTTTCCATGAGTTGTTTCTCCCGGCCCGCTCTGCTCAGTGCTGGATTCAGGTCATCCGAAGATCCGGTTTCTATCCAACGCGGACACATCGTTTGACCTGATGCCACATCCTGTGCGGTTTTATGAACGCGGCCCCCACTTCTTGCTGAGATAGTTGTCGATCGCGATCGGCCCTGAACCGCCTAATACGAGCGCCGCAAGACACGCAAGATAGAGCAGGTCAAGTTCGTAGCCCGGAGGCCCGAACTGGGCCCGACCGGACATCACACTCAGCAGCTTGATCGAACTGAACCCGTAGGGGAGATGAACAGTTAGCATCGCCACGAAAAGAACCGCGGCCATCGGCACACTTGCAAGAGGAACAAAAGCTCCAAGCAGGACGGCGAGACCGCCGATGAGTTCGGTCAGAATGGTGAGCCATGCCATGAGATGAGGCGCAGGCACGCTCATCGTATGCAGGATGGCGGCGAAGGCTTCAGGCCCCCTCGATAGTTTCGCGAAGCCATGCTCCATGAAACCGTAGCCAACAATCAGCCGTAGCGGAATAGGAGCCCAAACAGCCACCGAAGGTGTTGCGAAGGATGCAAGACGGCTGCGTAGAAATGCGGGACGGCTGTTGCCTTGCTGTGCCAATAATTGAGTAAGTTGGTTCATATTTAAAAGCCTCTCTATTTCTCTGATTTGTCGAACGCCCGAAGCGCGAAGAGCGAACTTTGAACACTTTGGCTCATTTTCATACATTATGATGTTATGATGTTGCAAAAAGTTACAAATTTCATGAGAACTCTTTCGCCCATATCTCGGTTGTCTTCCAACCCTAAAAGTCGCTAAGGCATCAATTACCGAACTGGGAGCTTACTGGCTGTGAAGCGGGTGATCAAAGGTGTGCACATCGTTTCGATGGGGTTTGCAAATGCCTTCCTGATCGAGGGCGACGACGGGTTGGCGTTGATTGACGCCGGTTTTCCGGGTAAGGAGTCAGCGGTCTTCGCGGCGATCTGTGCGCTTGGTCGTTCACCAAACCAACTGAAGCATCTCGTTTTCACTCATGCCCACCCTGATCATATCGGCAGCGCCGCCGCGATCGTGCGCGTAACCGGTGCGAGGACCTACATGCACCCGCTCGATATCCCTATCGCCGAGAGTGGAGGTCCTTTTCGGCCAATGACGCCGGCGCCCGGTCTAATGGGCCAAGTTTTGTGCAATCTGTTCTTCCATCCCAACGAACGATTAGACCCGGTTGCCATCAACCAGCCTTTGACCCCAGGAGAAATACTGCCGATCGCAGGCGGCTTCGACGTAATTCATGTCCCCGGGCATTGCGCCGGACAGGTCGCACTGCTGTGGCGTCCTGGACGAATGCTGTTCGCCGCTGATGTGTGCACGAACGTCATAGGCCTCGGTGATCCCGTTGGCTTCGAAAACTTGCAGGAAGGTCGTATGAGCCAGCGCAAACTTGCCAGCCTTTCCTTCGATGCCGCCGGGTTTGGCCATGGTAAGCCCATCGCCAGCGATGCGTCGACGCGTTTCCGCAATAAGTACGGCCAAAATCCAGAGCACGTTCATCAACAGCGATCCGCAGCTTAATGCCCCGATCCACGGCCGGGTTGGTCCGACTCGCAGAAGTAATAAATGTTTCGAGCACTGGCGTGGGAAGCCATGCGTTGTAGCAACTTCCAAACCACTTCGGGCGGAGCTTTCACGTCTATGTCGTTGAGCGCATAGATGGCGGAATGCCGTGGGTCGTATTGTTCGGGCCAAATCACGTGGTCATACACTTTCCCTTTCCTCCTTCTTGAAGAGATCCTGAAAAATCAGTGGACCCCAGGTGTTGCCCCGCGCTTGGACCAGTAAGCCGCCCTCTGTAAGGCTCCCCAGCGACACTGGTGCAAAGCCGAGTCGTTCAACTAATTTCGCAACTTTGTTACCTGCACTTTGGTCGTCACTTGAGAGGAACACAACGCGGCGTTCGCCATCGACCTTAGGATTTTCCGCCAAGGTCTTTGCCGATAGATGGTTGAACGCCTTCACCAGGCTTGCTCCAGGGAAGGCTTGCGATATCACAACGGAGGAAGGAAGGTTGCCGAGCTTTTCCGGAGGGACTGCATAAGCATTTGTTACGTCAATCACGATCTTGTCCTGCCAACTCTGAGTGACCTTCGCTACCTCTTTATAGGCTTCGAAAGGAACGGCCAAGAAAATGATGTCGGCCTTGATCGCGTCCCGCAACGTCTTAGGGACGACCGTTGGCCCGATTGCCTTTGCGGCCGGCGCAAGCGCCTCGACCGGCTGCCTGCTTGCTATTGCGACTTCAATCCCTTTTCGAGCAAACGCTTTGGCGAGCGCCTGTCCGACTTTACCTGCACCTAGAATTGCGTAGCTCATGGAACCTCTCTTTCTAGTGTTGAAGTTGAACTTACTTAGTGGAAACGTTTGTGACGAGACCATGATCTGTGGCTCACACTGCAGCCCACTCCCTTGCTAGTTCTTCAGCGAAGCTGCTGTACGTTCTCGGCTGGTGGCCAAGCAAGGCAGCAAAGCGCGCCGCCTGGTCCTCGGTGTTGCTGAATCCCCGCTCGACAAAACCCTGGTACATGGTTCGAACATCGTAGGCCAGCCAACTCGGACTCCCTTTTTCCCGCACCTGGGCTTCAAAATCGTCGAAATCTGCGTGTCCGGCGTAAGCGATTTCTTTGCGCAGCACCTTCGACCCCGGCTTGGGCTGCTTGCGGGTGAAAGCCCGCACCTCCGCTCCGCGCTGAAGCAGCGCCTTAACTACCTCACTGCCTACTAAACCCGTTGTGCCTACAACAAGAACTTTCATTGTTTTCTCTTTCCGCGGCCCCTTGCCACTCTTTAATTTGACTGGTCGGTCCTACATGTGTAACACTCACTACAGATGTGGTGCGTGGCGCATCGGATTCACGATTGTGGACTCTAATATTGGACTGGCGAAGAAGATTATGAAAACAGGGAACGGAAAGACCGGTCGACCAATCAGCTTTGATAAAGACGCG
>DATHPO010000345.1:0-35389 GCA_035483835.1 Terriglobales bacterium | reverse complement strand
CAGTATACTTATGACTGGCATAAAATTTTTCGAGTTGCGGGATGGTTACTTCCAGTAAATCATCGTCCATTGCCGCCTGTTGAGCTTGCAACGACGCACGGCCGTGTTCTGTCTTTCGAGAAGACGATTCCTCGACGCCTTTCGTCGTTTGCGCCATCACCAAACAAGGGAACATCAAGCAAGCCGCCACAAAAAGAAGCCGTTCCATATGCCGCATACGATTCTCCCTGCGGAAGATCTTCCGTCATGCTCATTCGCGCTCGAGTTTAGCGAAGAGTATGCATTGTAGCTACGCCAGCGAAGTAACGCAGTCTTTCAGGATGTAATGGTAGTTGAACGTTCCAGTTCTGAGATGGATTCTTCGAGGCGAAGAACTTATTTCGGGTCACGCTTGTTTGGACATGCGAACCAAGGGGGGAACTTGCCATTCGGAAGCGGGACGCTCAGATTTCGAGCGCGACGTAGCCCCTTGCGCGGAATAGTCTTACACCGGAGAGTGTGGTACCCATTTCGAACCGCTTGAAACCCGCTGATTTTGCTGAAAGAGACGGAGCCGGGCCGCACCCTGAACTAGGGGCCCTCTGGGTTGGTTACAAATTCTAGGAGGCACTAAAAAAGAACCCTCTTCGTGCCGTTCGTAGCATTGCGCCAAATCCGAATTGCGCGGTTCCGGGCTTAAATGATGTTGGCAAATTGCTAAGCCCGAAGTACACCGAATGGAACGCGGAGGTTCAGCATACCCTCGGGACCAGGACGGTCGTTTCGGTCTTCGGTGGTCCGAACTGTTGTCCGTGACTGCGACGACGATCCAGCAGCATCAAAGCACCATTTGTCAGGCAGTCCCGCAGAGAAAATTAGTGACAAGAAGTAGTTTCACTTTTTGCTTTTACGGGCTTTCACACGAGCACCCGCTTTCCCGGTCAGTTTGATCTGATTGTAATCAACGGCGGCACGGACGAGATTTTTTAGAGCACCCGCATTAATTTTATCGCCCTCGAAAAGATCGATCGCTCGCCACGTGTTGCCTTCGAGGCCCGCGTTGAAGAGCTTGTCAGGATCCGGGAGCCTCGCCCCCTGGGCAAAGGTGACCTTCACCTTATCTTTGTGGGCATTGCCAACTGCGATTATTCCGTCGCGAGACCACACGGGGCTTCCCATCCACTTCCATTCCTCGATTATCTCCCGGTCGGCCTCAAGGATAATCTTGCGGATGTTAGCGAGCGTCTTGCCGCGCCAGTCCGTGAGTTCTGCGATCAGCTGGTCAATACGTTCGGATGGATCCATTGGGTATTTATGCCTCCAATTTTTGTCCCGTTCGCGTGCCAGTAGTTTTATTCTTCGAAATAAGTCGTCGAACGATATGACCTTTCCACATCCAAAGTCCCGAAAGGACAATCACGGGAACGAAGACGGACCGAATAGCCCAAGCGTAGTATGGAGTGTCCGTCGGAGAATCATAAATGTAACCGAGTATTGGAATGCCGAAAACAATGTGAATCCAGCGAAAAATTGTACGTACGATGGTTTGGTTCATGATCTAGCTCCATTCACGACTCTTGAGCCGCCTGAGGCGGCGTAGGGGGCTTTTCAATACCGAACTGCTTGGCGTATTCCGCGACCAGCCGCTGCCAGCCGAACTTCGTGGCGTCAGCGCCGGCGACGCGTCCAATCGGCTCACCCGCGAGCAGGCGATCCAGAACGTCGAAGCTGATATGCCAGCCCGCGGCGCCCCAGGCGATGAAGCGGCGATCGATGTTGTGCCACAGGGTGAGGCGCGTGCCGCGACCAAAGGCTTCGAGTTCCCACCGCTGATCGCCGTACTCAAGCACCTTTCGAAAGTCGACTCGCGTAACTCTTGTTTCGACAGGGTTGGGGTTTCCCATCCAGGTGAGCTTCACCGTGGCTCCAACCTGATCCAAACTCCCATCGACATCGAAGGGAGCCCACTCGCGCAGATGCGTTGGGTCGGTAAGCGCCTGCCAGACTTTTTCCGGCGAGTGGCGCAGTTCTCGAACGAGAATGAGCGTCCACCTCTCTCCGTCCTTTCGTATCTGCGCTCCGCTGGCTGGACCCGGTGTGTATTGCTCGCGATGGTTCACCTTCTTCTCCTT
The DNA here is from genome assembly GCA_035483835.1 of Terriglobales bacterium. Taxonomy (GTDB): domain Bacteria; phylum Acidobacteriota; class Terriglobia; order Terriglobales; family Acidobacteriaceae; genus JABDBE01. The sequence continues at coordinate 33,278 of DATHPO010000345.1, read as the reverse complement.
AATGTGCATAGCGTGCCAGCTGGGTGAGCTGAATGAGGTTGCCGCAGGTGTCTTTCAGCATCGCAATGGTCGAGCCGGTCACGTCGGTGGGCGGCATGGTGAACTCGGCGCCGCGGGCCTTGATCCGCTCGTAGTCACCCTTGACGTCGTCGGTGAAGAACATCGTCGCGGGCTGGCCCTGTTGAAACAGCGCCTGCTGATACGTTTTGGCTGCGGGGTTGTTGTTCAGCGCCAGCTGTAGCTCGGTGCCCTCCGGCTCCTCGGGCGAGGCCACGGTCAGCCAGCGATAGGGGCCCTGACTGAAATCGGTCTTCTTGGCAAAGCCCAATACCTCCGTATAGAAGAGCAGGGCCTTGTCCTGGTCGTCCACGTATAGACTGGTCACTTTGATTTTCATTTCGTTTCTCCTTTATAAGGTCCGCGGTTTGGGCCGCGTCGTATTCTCCTTGTCTTGCTTTTTGTGGGTGTTGATTGATCCATGCGGTCGAGGTGGCGTTCGAGAGCATCCACGTGAGCGGACCAGAACCGGCGGAACTGAGCCAGCCACATATCCACCTCCTGAAGCGGTTCAGGTTTCAGCCGGTAGAGACGGCGCTGTGCGTCCACCGTCGATTCGACGAAACCGGCCTCTCGCAGGACGCGCAGGTGCTTTGACACGGTCGGCTGCGTCATACCAAGCTGACGCTCAATATCTCCCACCGACTGTTGGGACGCGACCAGCAGGCTCAATATCGCGCGACGGTTGGGCTCGGCAATGATTTCAAATACTGATTCCATTCCCTTCGTATACTCCAACGAGCATATACGTGTCAAGGTATATTTAGGCAGAGGCCCGACAGGCGCGACGGGTCCATCGCAGTCAGCTCCGGTTTGTACAAAGGGATGGCTCCTAACCCCGAGCGGCTCAAAATCGGTGGCAGAATTCGACGTTCAGTGCACCCATGACCGACCCTTCACCGTCGAGTTTCTATTCGGGCGGCCTTGCGATCCTCGGGGTGGGGCAATACATCGAGGTGGCAAGGCAACAGAGAAAGACTCTGTCTTAGTCGGCAATCGCAAGACGCGCTCGCATCCTAGAATGGGAGGCACTCACCCAGGGTATCCCCCTTCCAAGTTGTCGCCTTTCGTGCCGACGATCTAAACGGTTATCAGATGCAAGGCCAAACCTGGATTTCGTTGGCTTGCGGTGACCGTTGCCCGAGATGATCTTGCACTTTTATTTCGACGTCCGGCGAGTTCGATCGAAAGCGTCGAGAGAGCTTTCAAAAACCACACTTATTGGATGTATATGGTTTTTGAATTCCGCGAAGCCAAATTGGCTCACTGCGTGGCACCTTTTGAATGCCACCAGGGAGGGCCGGTGCTGGGTTCGCAAAACATCTTGACAAAGAATGGAGCCTACATTATAAGCCTGTTCAACATGATAAGCGGTTAGAAGTAGTGCGCTCGGCCGCTTATCCGGCGAACGCTCGCAAAAACTGGGGGTGGTGGGATGCGAACTTCTAAGATCCGCAAGTGTTTGGGTGTTTTCCTATTCGCGCTGTTGCTTTTGTCCTGCGACAGACTTATGGCCGGCGTAACCGCCAGCATTTCCGGTACTGTCACTGATCCCACGGGGGCGGTTGTGGCGGGCGCAGCCGTGACAGCAACCAACGTCGATACCGGCGTGGCCCTCTCGCAGACATCCAATGCACAGGGTTTCTATTCCTTTCAAGAGCTTCCTGTCGGCAAGTACACGATTGACGTGCAGAAGACTGGATTCAAGGCTTACCGGCAAACGGGACTGGTTCTGGATGTTACCCAAGCTCTGGTTGTCGACGTGCCTTTGCAGATCGGCGAGACGTCCGAGAAGGTCGAAGTGTCCAGTGCGGCTTTGCATGTGGACACCGAGAGCACGCAAATGGGCGAAGTAATTACCGGAAAAGAAATGACCGACGTACCGCTGGTGACCCGCAGCTATACGGACTTGCTCGCACTGCAGCCAGGCGTGGTGCCGTCGGCATCCCAGATGAGCGGCGCTTTCGCAGGTCCGTTCATATCCGCAGGGTTTGCCGCCCCCTTGGTTTCGGGTGATTTGAATTCGGGCGCGCTCTCGGTGAACGGCATGCGCGAGTCGGAAAATGGATTCATCCTGAATGGCGTACTGGTGCAAGAGCTGGGATTTTCCGGTGCGGGGGCCATTCCCAATCTCGATTCACTCGCTGAATTTCGGATACTCACGAACAATTTCGACGCCGAATACGGCAACTACAGCGGCGGACTTATCAACGTGATCACCAAATCCGGCACGAACCAATATCATGGCAACCTTTTCGAATTCTTGCGGAATACCGATTTCGATGCCGCGAATTATTTCGACGCGGGACAACGGGGTGCCTATCACCAAAATCAGTTCGGCGGCACTTTTGGCGGGCCCATCAAACGCGACAAAATCTTCTTCTTTGCCGATTATCAGGGAAACCGAGTCGTTCAAGGGATCACCGCCCTGATCACGGGTGCGCCGACAGCGGCTGTTGAGTCGGGCAACTTGTCGAGCCTCGCGGGCAGCTTTGTCACAGGAACTCCGCCGGTCCCGACGACGGTGACTGGATCGGCCTGGGCAAATCAATTGTCCAGCCAACTGGGATATCCCGTTTCATCCGGGGAGAAATACTACTTTTCGGGTTGCACAAGCACGGCCCAATGCGTGCTCCCCAATGCCACGCTCTCGCCTACCGTCTTTAGTCCGATTGCGGCAAATCTTCTGAAGTACATTCTGCCTGCCAATGGCACGAACAGCTCAGGTGTGCCGACCTTTACTACCAATGCGAACGCGACGAATCTTACAGACAACAAATTCAGCGGGCGAGTGGATGCCAACACCAGTTTCGGGCTTCTTTCGGCGTACTACTATTTCGACAAGTACAGCCGCGTTGACCCATATTGGCCGGGAAATGCACCTGTGTATCCGGGATTTCAAGTCGATGGAAAAGGCCAGACTCACAACGTTAATCTAGGCGACACAAAAACCTTAAGTTCCTCGTCAGTGAATGAATTTCGTATCGGGTATTTTCGGCTGGACACTTCGTTTAACCAGCCCTCGGGCGGCAAGGGAGTTACTCTAGCCAGCCTGGGATTTGCCTCAGGCGCGAATGGCGCTCCGGGAATCTTTCCTGTGGCGCCTGCTCTGGAAGGCGTTCCTGAAATTGACTTCAACGATTTTGTGATCGGAGTGCCGAGCCGTCCCAACGGTCTTATCGATAACATTTATCAGATATTGGACAACTACAGTAGGGTCGTCGGCACCCACTCCTTGAAGTTCGGCGGTCAATTTCACTATGACCAGCTTGAAGAGGACCTTATTGACAACGTCTCGAACGGCAACTTTTTCTTTGGCAGTAATTTTAACGGCCAGCCCAGCGAAACCGGGAGTGACTTTGTCGATTTCTTGCTCGGCGCGCCCAGTTCGTATGTGCAAGGGCAGTCCTATCCCTCTTACGGCCGCAACTTCTACTTTGGCCTTTACGGTCAGGACAGTTGGCGCGTCAAATCGAATCTGACGTTCAATTACGGACTGCGCTATGACGTGAGCGCTCCTTGGAATGAGAAGTACAACCAGATTCAAACCCTCATTCCCGGCGAACAGTCCGTTGTTTTTCCTGGTTCACCCACTGGGTGGGTATTCCCAGGTGACCCTCACGTTCCGAACACGCTCGCTCCGACTCGTTGGAACAATTTCGCGCCTCGACTCGGGCTCGCGTATTCGTTCGGAGAACATGACGGCGTCCTCGGCAAGATCCTCGGCGCTCCCGGTTCCACCAGCGTCCGCGCGGGATGGGGCATATTCTACAGTACGTTTGAAGGTGCTACTAATTTCAATGAAATCGGAGACGCTCCGTTTGGAAACTATACGGGTCAGAATCAGCCGACTTTCGCCGCCCCGTTTACCAACCGGGCTTCAGGCACCTCTATTACGAACTTTTTCCCGGTAACCCAGCCGCCGCTGCACTTTTCGGCGAAACATCCTGCGAGCGGTCCTCCTTACGATAACCTGACGGACTTCTTTAATGCGTTTGGGACAATTGGCAGTTCGCCGGCGTTTTTCAATGGAAATCGGCTTCCCTACGCCGAAGAATATGAGCTCTCTGTCGAACACCAGATAACAAGCTCCGATTTGCTGACCTTGAGCTATGTGGGGACGCAAGGGCATCGGTTACTCTCTTCTGAATCTGCGAATCCAGGAAGTCCCTCGCTGTGCCTTCAACTTGCAGCCGAGGGAGCCACTGCAGTCGGCACGACCAACACCACGTGCGGGCCCGGGAATGAGAACTTAGTCTACGCTCTTCCGGGCGGTGGATTTCAGCCCGGGACGCGCCTGAACTTCCCTGGCACCACGCTCCCGAATGGCACGCCGATCGTTCCGTTCGGCAACGATTCGTATTTCATTACTGCCGGGTCCTCCTCCTACAACTCTGCGCAGATTAACTATCGCCATACGAGCGGCCGCCTCCAGACGCTCATTGGCTATACTTTTAGCAGAGCCTTCGACGATTCTTCGGGCTACGGCGAACAAATCAATCCCATCAACCATCGACTGAGTCGAGGTCTTTCGGCCTTTGATAGCACCCACAATTTTGTCGCCAGCTACAACTACCGGCTGCCCATCGATAAGTTAGGTGGTCCGAAACGCCTGACCAACGGTTGGGCCATTAGCGGCATCACACGCTTCGCGACCGGCCTTCCGGTAACGATTGTCGAAACAGATGATCAGTCCTTGCTCGGTACTGGTTTTGGCGGGCCCATCACCCTCCCGGTAGACACTCCGAATCTTATCGGGCCGCTCAACATAACCGATCCGCGGAAGACCGGAGGTCAATACTTCAGTCCCGCAGCGTTTGGTCCTTCTGCCTTGGGCACCCAAGGCGACTCAAGGCGGCGGTTTTTCCACGGGCCGGGAATCAACAATTGGGATTTTGCTCTCCTCAAAGATACGCAGATTACCGAACGGGTTAACCTGCAATTTCGTGGTGAATTTTTCAATCTCTTCAACCATGCACAGTTCTTGACGCCGAGCGGCATCACCGGTTTCAGTGGGGGCGCGCCTACCTCGAGTTCTTTCGGTTTTGTTCCTGGAACTCTGCCAGGCCGCATTGGTCAGCTATCGCTGAAGCTGTATTTCTAGTAGAGCTTGACGAATCGACGGTGCCTGAGACCAGGCGCCTGATGGCGGCCGTGATGGCAACGGTTGCCGCGGGCCCGCTAAGAAGTTAAACAACCAATGGCCGCCGGAGCGCGGAAGCTACAAAGAGTACTCATCTATGGCGGCCCAAGGCGTGCTCGCGGCGACACTTATTAAACCAGGTCAGTATGAAATAAGGGAATATCCACTGCCGGAACCTGCTGCCGGTTGCGTCGTGGTCAAAATGGAATTGTCCGGTATTTGCGGAACGGACAAGCACACCTTTCAGGGCTACACCACGCAGTACGGCGGCCGCCAACTGGAATTCCCGATCATCCAAGGCCACGAGAATGTTGGCACCGTTGCGGCCATCGGAGGAAACGGCCATTACTCCGATTTTGAAGGGATCCCGCTAGGCGTCGGTGACCGCGTTGTTGTCGGCGCCAACGTTTGCTGCGGCGAGTGCTACTACTGCCGTCATGATTTTCCGTACTACTGCTGCGAAAACATGACGGATTACGGCAATAATTTGAGCGCCAAGGACCCGCCGCATCTTTTTGGCGGGTGGTCGCAGTATATGTACATTGTCCCGGGGAGTTTCTTGGTCAAGGTGCCGGACGAGCTACCTTCTGAAATTGCAGTGCTGACCGAGATTTTTGCCGTGTCCGTGGGACTGGACCGCGCCAAGCAAATGTCGGCTTTTCCGAATGAGTCGTTTCGCTTTGATGATACGGTCGTCGTTCTCGGCGTCGGGCCGCTCGGGATGTGTTTCCTGATGAAAGCCCGCATGCTGGGCGCGGGTACGATCATTGCGCTCGATCTGTCGGACTATCGCCTGAATTTTGCGAAGCGCTTGGGCGCAGATCACGTCATGAACGTCGGGAAGCACTCGAGGCAAGAACGCCTGCAAATCGTGAAGGATTTAACCCACGGCCGCGGCGCCGACATGGTCATTGAATGTGCGGGAGTTCCGCCAGCGGTTCCTGAGGCGCTAGAGATGTTGCGCATCGGCGGCCTGCTTGTGGAAGCTGGCAATTTTTCGGATTTGGGCGAAGTATCGTTCAGCCCGCACCGGCATCTCTGCGCGAAAAACGCGCGCATCCTTGGCGTCGGCGGCGAAGAACCGGCGGCGTACGGCCCGAGCATGAGGCAAATGGCCCGCTACATGAAGAAATATCCGCTGCAAGAATTTGTCACGCACCGGTTTGGACTGCGCGATGTGGAAGCCGCGATGCAGAAATCGATCGAACCGGGATCAATGAAAGTTGTCTTACAGCCTTGGCAATAGTCGTCGCCAATTTTCTGGATAGTTCTACTTCGCGGTGAAAGAGGACAGAGCATGAGCGAAACAAACGTGCGATTTCAATTTGCTTCGGCCCCCGACAGCTGGGGCGTGCTCGATTATCCCGGACCTTCTTGGGAGCAATCCTACGAAACCATGTTGGATGAAATGGTCCAGGCGGGCTACACGGGTTCGGAGTTGGGGCCTTATGGATTTTTTCCCACGGACCCTAAAATTCTCCAGCCGCAACTCGAGAAACGTAAGTTGAAGCTGCTCGCTTCCTTCGTGCCCGTAAAAATGACCGACCCGGGCGCAAGCAAAGCAGTGATCGAGCGCATTCGCAAGGTCGGCAACTTGCTGGCAGCTCTGAAAGCACCCTTCCTCGTGATCGCCGACGATCAATCGCACGAGCGAAACGCGTTTTCGGGACGTGTGTACGACCAGGGTTGTCCCACACTGACTGCGGAACAGTGGAAGCACATCGGAAACATCGTTGCGGACGCGGAAAAAGTGGCGAATGAATTCGGGCTAGATCTTGTATTCCATCCGCACGTTGCAACCTATGTGGAAACTCCCCAAGAGTGCGAGCTTTTTTTTGACGCAACTTCTCATACGAACGTCGGTCTTTGCCTGGACACCGGCCACTGTGTGTACGGTCACGGCGATTCGGTGAAGGAAGCCGAGAAGTACAAGAGCAAGCTGCGATTGGTCCATATAAAGGATTGCGATTCGAAGGTCCTCGAAGAAGCCCGCCGGAACAAATGGACTTTTGAAGAAGCCATCGAACACAAGGTTTTCACGGTCATCGGCCAGGGTAACATCGATTTTCCGGCGTTCTTCCGCACTCTGGTCAGGAACGGATATTCGGGTTGGTCAGTCGTCGAGCAAGACGTCAAATTCGGCGCTACGCAGGTTCCGCCCGCGCAGAGTATTACCGCCAGCCTCAAGTATCTCCACGGCATTGTGAAGGATCTGGGAACGGCGGCAGCAGCACACTGACGAAATTGCGACGCAACTGAGGGAAATCGTGAAATGCGAAAGCTCGGAATTGGCGTAGTGGGTGTAGGAGAGATGGGCAAGCGCCACGCGGAGAATCTTCGGCGCAATGTCCCCCAGGCTCGTCTTATCGCGATCGCGGACGTCTCAGCGGAGCGTGCGCGGCAAGTTGCGACCGAACTTGAAATCGAGCGTTCTTACGGCAGCCTGGAAGCGATGTTAGAGAACAAGGAGATCGAGGCTGTCCTAATCGCCACGCCGGACAAGTTTCACGCCGAGGCCGTCGGCCTTGCGGCTCGCGCCGGCAAGGACATTCTGTGCGAGAAGCCGCTAGCTTTGAACCTTCCCGATGCGCAGGGGGCTCTCGACGCAGTCGCCAAAGCGGGTCGGCGTTTGCAAGTCGGCTTCATGCGGCGGTACGACACAGCTTACGCGGCAGCTATGCAGCGGATCGAAGCCGGCGAAATTGGCGTTCCGGTGATCTTCAAGTCCGTCGGCCGCGACAAGGACCAGCCACCACTCGCCGCTTACGAGTCGAACGTCAACGGAATGCTTTTTTACACCAATACGATTCACGATTTTGACTTGGCTCGCTGGCTCATGCGTGATGAAGTGAGCGGCGTTCATGCCTACACCACCAGCGCGATCCGTCCTGAGGTAACGAAGTATGGAGACGTTGTCGCAAGCGTGGTAAATCTCCAGTACAAGCAAGGCGCAATCGGAAATATCGAGTCGTACGCGCAGGCAGTATACGGATATGACGTGCGCACCGAGATCGTCGGCTCCCAAGGCTCGATTTTTGTAGGAAGTCTACAGCGCATGCCCGCGGTTTTCCTTTCCAGCCGAGGCGGCGAACAGGTTCTCGCCGATCACTTTCTTTCGAGCTTTGCAGACGCGTACCTCGCGGAGGTTCGCGATTTTGTACGAACCATGTTGAGCGATCGTGCGCCCCGCGTTACAGGCGAGGATGGTCTGAAAGCGCTGGCTATTGCCGTGGCGGCGGAAAACTCGCACCTACAATCCAGACCCGTCGCCGTTCGGCTCGAGCAAGTGGGTTCGGCGGCGTGATGGCACCGCGCCAGTGCGTTGCAGTTTCTGGTTTCAGTACCGCTGGGCTTGGCATGACAGCACGGAGAGCCTAGAGGACAAGAGTATGACTGAGTCTACCGTCACGGCCTACAAAAGCCCGCTGCACAAGATGACGCAGACCACTCCCACTTGCCTGTGGAATGATTCGGCTTCGATCTCGGAACTGAAATACTCGATCGAACATGGCGCTGTCGGCGCTACCTGCAACCCGGTGATCGTACTAGGTGTTCTCAAGAAAGAGCTGCAGGTCTGGAAAGATCGCATCCGCGCATTGATCAAGGAGCTTCCCACCGCAGCGGAGGATCGGATCGCTTGGCAAGTGGTTCGCGAAATCTCGGTGGAAGCCGCTCGATTGCTCGAACCGATTTTTCGCGCGCATAGCGGCAAGAATGGCAGGCTTTCGATCCAGACGGACCCACGTCTATTTCGCGATTCTCAAGCGATCCTTGAGCAGGCAGTCGAATTCAGCAAACTTGCTCCGAATATGATCGTAAAGATACCGGCTACTTCCGCCGGAATTCCGGCGATTGAGGAGGCCACCTATCGCGGTGTAAGCGTCAACGCGACCGTGAGTTTTACCTTGCCGCAAGCGATTGCCGTTGCGGAAGCAGTCGAACGGGGTTTGCAGCGCAGGGAAACGGAAGGCAAGGAAATTGCCACGATGGGGCCCGTGTGCACCGTCATGGTCGGCCGCTTGGATGATTGGCTCAAGGTTCTCTTAGAGAAAAACAACATCGCAATCGATCCCGGCTATCTCGAATGGGCCGGTGTCGCCGTGTTGAAAAAGGCGTATCGCATGTATCGTGAACGCGGCTATCGAACTCGGCTTCTATCCGCCGCTTTCCGCAATCACATGCATTGGAGTGAATTCATCGGCGGCGATCTGGTGATTTCACCACCTTATTCCTGGCAACTGCGTTTCAACGTGAGTGACGTCGAGGTTCGTTCACGAATCAATGAGCCGGTACGTGAGGAAATTGAGAGCGAACTCTCGAAAAAATTCGCAGACTTTCGGCGCGCGAATACCGAACAAGGTCTTGCGGTCGAAGAATTCGATTCCTTTGGGCCCACGCGTCGTACGCTTCGCCAGTTTATTTCAGCGGTCCATGATCTGGACGGCGTTGTGCGCGACATTTTGATTCCGGACCCAGACCTGGCTTAGGCATCGGCAGCCCGAAAAAGTATTGCTCAACTATCTGACTGGAGGCTCGCACGTGGGAAAGCTAGCGATTACGGGCGGTGAACCCCTACGAAAGGCCCCGTTTACAGCGTGGCCGATCGCGACGAAGGACGAAACCGCAGCACTCGAAGACGTGCTCACCAGCACGAAATGGGGAGGGCAGCCTTTTCCCGGCAAGTATGCAAATTCGTTCGCTAAAAAGTTCGCAGAATTTCACACTGTAAAATACGCCCAGTTGGTGAACACAGGAACCGTCGCGATTCAGGCGGCCCTCAAGGCCGTCGGCATTCGCCCTGGCGATGAAGTGATTGTTCCTGCCTATACCTGGGAAGGAACGGTCGGCCCGGTTTTGCTCATGAATGCGGTTCCCGTGTTCGTTGACGTGGATCCGGATACCTATTGCCTCGATGCGAAGCTGATCGAGAAGGCCATCACGCCCAAGACCAAAGTAATTCTACCGGTCCACCTGGGAATGCGCTTCGCGGACATGGACGAAATCTTGCGAATCGCTCAAAAACATAATCTGAGAGTCATCGAGGATTGCGCGCACGCTCATGGCGGGATGTGGAAGGGCCAGGGCGCAGGTTCCATGGGTGATCTCGGTGCATTCAGTTTTCAATCCAGCAAGCTCATCACTTCGGGAGAAGGCGGAGCGGTCGTAACCAACAATCTTGAGTACATGGAGCTGGTGCAGAGCTACATCAACGCTGGACGCTCCAGCCTTACCGATCAATTCCATCATCGCATCATCGGATTTAACTATCGTCTCGGCGAATTTCAAGCGGCTGTTCTCGGCCCTCAGCTCGAGCGGCTCCCTCAGCAGGCGGCGATTCGGGAAAAGAACATGAAACGTTTCGAATCGCGTTTACAAAATACCCCGGGAATCGGACTATTGAAACCCGATCCGCGTATCACGCGTCTGGCACCATATGGTTACGTAATCAAATATTTCGCAGACAAGGTGAAAGATATTCCCCGAGCCGCGTTCGTGGCGGCTCTCCAATTGGAAGGCATTCCATGCGATGGCCTGTTTTACGAGCCGGTCTATAAGAGTTCGCTGTTTCCAGTGGACGCGGCCGATTTTCCAGCTCTCAGTTGGGGCCGCGAAAAACCGCTGGACCTTCGAAATATGTACTCTTGTCCCGAAGCGGATCGCGCGGCATACCATGAAGCGGTGTGGTTTCCGCATCAGCACTTCTTGGGCAGCAGCGCCGATGTGGATGCGATCGCCGAAGCGATCGACAAGGTGCTCACGAATGTCGAGGAACTTCGTGGCCTGGACCACAAGGCCATCCGGAATCAAAGGCTTGGCCGTGCCGACCGCGAAAGCTAGCACTTTTTTTGCGAACCCCCCGCTTGGGTCTGAGCCCCAAAATAACGGCGCAATGTCGGCGGATAACGTCTTGGAGACATTCCCTCTGTGATTGCGGAAAAAAAGGTCGGATTCGCTGTTGTGGGTCTAGGCAAGATCGCACAAGGATCTGTACTTCCGGCATTCGCAAATAGTAAGAGTGCGAAACTGGTTGCGCTCGTTGGCAGAGATCAACAAAAGACGGCGCAGCTAGCGCGGAAGTTCCATGCCGGCGTCGGTTATCACGGCGACGAATATGCCGAGTGCTTGGCGAATCCCAATGTATCCGCCGTTTATATTGCGACTCCGCCAGGTGAGCATGCGCACTTGACGGTCCAAGCAGCCCAGGCCGGGAGGCACGTGCTGTGCGAGAAGCCCCTCGCGGCCACCGTGGAGCAGGCCGCCACGATGGTCGAAGCTTGTCGGGAAAATGGCGTGCTGCTGATGACGGCCTATCGTAAATATTACGAACCCAGCGCTTTGCATCTGAAGAAACTTATTCAAAGTGGTAAACTCGGTCGAATTGACACTATACACACCGCATTCAGCGAGCTTTACGTACCTGGTGTTTCGCAAAGCTGGCTGCTGGATAAGAAGTTGGCGGGAGGCGGCCCTCTGATGGATTTGGGCGTGTATTGCGTGAACACCGCCCGCTGGCTGGTGGGCGAAAACCCAACGGAAGCTACGGCACAGTCGTGGACAAATGATACGGAAACGTTTCGGGACGTCGAGGAAGGAATTTCGTTTCGGCTGAAGTTTCCAACTGAGCTGGTGGTACACGGCAGTTCGTCGTATGGCGCAACGTTGTCGTCATTCATATTCGTTCAGGGGACGAAGGGCTGGGCTTCGTTAGCGCCTGTATTTCCATTCGACGAAGTACGCCAGCTCATCGGAAAAACTGGAAAGCGCAGCTTCGCGCGGAAGTTCAAACTGATTGACGAATTCACTTCGGAAATTGACGCCTTTGCGTCCGCAATTCAGAATAAGCATGCTGTGGAAGCAGACGGCGTCGAGGGCCATCGCGATATGATAATTATTGACGCGATTTACGAGTCGGCGAGAACCAAGCAGCCTGTTATCATAAAATACTAAGCGCCTAGTTCAATAAGAGGTAATTTGCACTTAATCGCAGACGAGAAGTTAGCGAGGAATACTGAGAACTTATGCCCTCCCTGCAAAAAGGCGATCGCAAGAAACCGGCTAAGTCCGCGAGCATCTATGATGTCGCCCGCGAATCGCGTGTCTCGGTCTTTACTGTGTCCGCCGTAGTCAATCACAAGAGCCATGTGGGACTGAAGCTTCGCAAACGCGTCGAAGCGGCCATCCGCAAACTTAATTACCGTCCCAACCTCATTGCCAGAAGCCTGGCGAAACAGCGAACCCATACCATCGGAATGATTGTGCCAGACATCGCCAATCCTTTTTTCCCGATGGTTGTTCGCGGCGCCGAGGATGCCGCCCAAAAACACGGATACAATTTGCTGCTTTGCAACAGTGACGACAGTTTGGCCAAAGAAGAGAATTCTGTCGAGCTGCTGCTTTCCAAACGAGTTGATGGAATTCTGCTGACCAAAGCGGCCGAAGATTTTCGGCCCTCGTTGCGGCAAATGATTAAAGAAGTCAATATTCCATTCGTTCTCGTGATGCGCATGTATCCCAAGCTAACCAAAGATGCTGTAATAACCGACGACTACCAGGGTGCCTACGATGCCGTGTCTCACTTAGCGCGTTCGGGAAGGCGGCGCATTGGACTGATCGGTGGTCCGCGTAAAGTGAGCAATGCGACGGCGCGCTGGGAGGGCTTTCGGGACGCGCTGAAAGCGGAAGATCTGCCGTACCAGCCCGAATTGGTGATCGAAGGGGATTATCGGATCGAATCGGGATTTCGCGCCGGGCACTCCTTGCTTTCGCACCGGCCGGACGGAATCTATGTGGCGAATCACCTGATGACCATCGGACTACTGAAAGCTGCGGAAGAAATGGGCTTGCGCTGCCCGGAGGATTTCGGCCTCGTTAGTTTTGATGATTATCCCTGGCTCGGCGTTTTCCGCCCGAGGCTAACTACCGTCGAGCTGCCCAAGCACCAACTCGGCAGTGAAGCGGCCGAACTTCTCATTCGCCGGATTTCAGGAGATCGCAGTCCCGCCATGGTCAAAAAACTGCAGCCCGAACTTCGCATTCGCGAATCTTGCGGCTTCGCGCTCAGCATGTCCCGCACTCCGTCCGCCGAACCCGCCGTTTCAGCACTCGAAGCACCTCTGATTCGAGAAGCGAAGTAACGCTCCAAATTCCTCGCAGCACGCGAAGCTATGATTCGCTAAAGTCAATTAACTTTGGACGCAGCGTGAAGCCGCGGGTCTTGTAGGCTCCGTAAAGAAGTCCCACGGCGAGCCAGGTGAGCCCGGCATATCGGGTCCAGGTTTGCAGGCTGTACAACAAACCGAAACAGAAAGCGATGCCGAAGCCCGGGACGAAGGCATCGACAAAAAAGTGCCGGTGTCCGACCGCCTCGGGCGAGAACCAGAAATGCCGCAACGCCGCCAAGTTCACGCCCATGAAGGCGAGCAAAGCTCCGAACGTTACGATTTCCGCCGCGTGTTCCCAGGGAATCGTGATCACCCCGATGTAAGCGAGAACGCCGATGATCCACACGTTGTAAATCGGATTACTCTTTTTTGCACTCAGATGACCGAATATTTTTTTCGGCAGCACGTCGTCTCTTCCCATGCTGTAAAGCAAGCGCGACGCGCCCACGTGCCCTGCGAGTCCGCAGGCAATGCTCGAAATCAGCAGCATCACGCCGTAAGCGGCGAACAGAAACGGCCCGCTGGCCATCCGCGCTACGTCCATGAACGCCGTCTCGGGATTTTGCAGTGTGGTGTAATCCGGCCACACGCGCTGCGCCATGTACACTTGTAGCCCGCTGAAGAGTCCGGTGAACACCACCACCAGGACCGATGCGAGCAAGACATTGCGCTTGGGGTTCTTCACTTCCTCCGCCAGAATCGAAACGCCGTCAAATCCAATGAACACAAGTGCCGCGAGCGAGGTTCCCGCCGCCAGCCCGCGCACGTTGAAGGTAGCCGGATTGTAAATCGGGCTGGTCGAAAAGAGCCCGATGTACCGGTGATGCAGGACGATGTAGCGGAAGGCCTCCACCAAGAATATAGTGGTGACCAGCATCATGAACCCGAGCAGGACTTCATTCGTCCGCGCCGTGAAGCGAATGCCCTGAACGGTCATGAAGGTAATCAATCCCACAGCCAAAGCCGCCAAAATCGCAAACGGGATGCGCGGGATCATCCGTTGAATTGCCAGCACGGCGTACAGCGCGTTTTGGATGGGCTGAAACAAATATTCCAAAAACATCGCCCAGCCCACGACGAAGCCCACATGTGGATTCAGCTCTCGACTAATATAGGTGTACACCGACCCGGATGAGGGATACACACTCGCCATACGACCGAAGCTAACCGCCGTCACCGACATCGCCACCATCGCCAAGAGCAGCGTCGCTACGGTGTGCCCGTGCGAGAGCACTTGCCCCTCGCCAAAAAGAGGAACCGCAGCGATGGGAGAAGTGAGGATGATTCCGTAATAGATCAGGTCCCACAGACTCAGCACGCGCTTGAGATGGGGCTGCGCGGGACCAGCTGCTTGAACGGTGTCGCTAGAAGTCGCCACCCTCACCTCTTACGGATCGAGTCGTTCAACGCCAAACAGGACCTTCTCGAAAAGTGCCTGCGAGCAGTTTGTCTAAAAGAAAAAGCGCTCTTTTTTGCGCGCTTGTTCGTAGTCGCGTCTCGCAGCTTTGACAGTATCCCGCTCGGAAACTTCTGCAATTGGCACGTCCCACCAAGATTCGTAGCCCGGTACCCGTTGGTCATAGGATGTCTCGATAACGATCACGGAAGTACGATCTTGCTTCCTGCCTCGAGCCAAGGCGGCCTTAAGGTCTTCCGCTGTATTGGCACGAATTGTCCACGCTCCCAGACTCGCGGCGTTCGCGGCAAAATCTACCGGCAATACACCCCCGTCGTAGCTTTCGCCGCGGCGGTACCGATAATTCGTGCCCATCCCGTCGTTCCCGCAGGCTCGACTGAGGCCTCCGATGCTGGAGAATCCGTGGTTGTCCAGCAGCACGATGTTGAGTTTGTAGCCTTCCTGAATGGACGTCACAATTTCTTGCGCCATCATCAGGTACGAGCCGTCGCCAACCAGGACATAGACCTCTCGCTCAGGATCCGCCATTTTTGCGCCCAATCCGCCCGCGATTTCGTACCCCATGCAGGAATAGCCGTACTCCATGTGGTATTCCCCAGGCCGGCGTGCGCGCCAAAGTTTGTGCAAGTCGCCCGGCAAACTTCCCGCGGCACAAACCACGACGCCGGAAGGCTCCACGAAATTGTTGACGATTTCAATGACTTCTGCTTGAGTGATGGGCGGAGCTTTCCTCGGGCTATGAATGCGGTCAACCTCGACTTCCCAATCTGAACGGAATTTCTCGATCTGATCGCGGTAGCTTTTCTCAACATGATAGTTGCCCACGGCGAGCTGCAATTCCTCGATGGTAATGCGCGCGTCGCCAGTGAGCGGCAGAGCCGCGTGCTTGTACGCGTCGAATTCGGCGACGTTGATATTAATGAACCGAACCGCCGGATTCTGAAACGCTGTCTTGGAAGCGCTCGTGAAGTCACTGTAACGCGTTCCGATTCCAATGATCAGATCGGCTTCGCGAGCTGCGATATTTGCGCCGGGTGTGCCAGTCGCTCCTACGGCACCGAGCTGCTGAGGATGGTCAAACGGCAATGAGCCCTTACCTGCTTGCGTTTCGCACACCGGTATGCCGGTCGAACAGGCAAAGTTTGAAAGAGCGTCGGATGCTTCGGAATAGATCACGCCTCCGCCCGCGACAATTAAGGGCTTCTTCGAAACTCCCATCCACTTGGCAGCTTCGTGCAGAGCGCTCTGATCGCAGCGGTTTCGCGGAATCACCCAAACTCGTTCGCGAAGAAATTCCTCTGGAAATTCGAATGCCTCCGCCTGGACGTCTTGCGGAAAGCTGATGGTAACAGCGCCCGTCTCCGCAGGTGATGTCAGGACGCGCATTGCCTCGGGAAGGGAAGTGAGCAATTGCTCGGGACGTTGAATCCGGTCCCAATACCGCGAAACGGGCTTAAAGCAATCGTTGACGGAAATATCTTGTGTCGCCGTAGATTCCAGCTGTTGCAGAACTGGCGCGACGTTGCGGCGCGCAAATACATCTCCCGGAAGCAGAAGAACCGGCAATCGGTTCACTGTGGCCAGGGCGGCGCCAGTCACCATGTTGGTCGCCCCCGGTCCTACCGAAGTGGTACAAACGAGCGTTTTCACGCGGAAACTTGCTTTCGTAAACCCCGTGGCCGCATGCACCATCGCCTGTTCGTTGCGAAACAGGTAGTAGCGCAGCGCGCGATCTTGTTCCAGCGCCTGGCCAATTCCCGCGACATTCCCATGTCCAAAAATTCCCAGACATCCGCCGAAGAACCGGTGTTTCTTGCCGTCTCTCTCGGAGAACTGCGCTTTCAGAAATCCGATGGTCGCTTGTGCCGCGGTCATCCGCACGGTCATTGGGCAATGCCTTCCCGGGGAGATCCACAACTGCGCAGGAGTGTATTGCGTAGCGGACGCCAAGGAAAGGGCCAGGAAGTCGGAAAGACCGATGTGCTAATAGGGGAGGCGCGCCCGGCTGAGTAGCTACACAGTCGGCTTACTGCATCACGAACCAAAGCAAGCACATTCTGGGCGGGGCGCAAGGAAGTATTGAATGACTCTTGCTCTAAGCGATTATAATGTTCAGCCCTCGCGAAGCCTTCATCGGCAAACGTCTGGGCATCCTGTGCTGATTCTGCTTTCACCGCTGATCCGGAGGCGCTCCCGCAGGTGAACTTCCGCATGGGTTATCCTTCCCCGCCCGAAAGAGCTATTCCCGCACCAGAGGCAAGCGAGGGTCGGTGTCCTTCCACGTCGAGCGTATCCAAACGTGATTGGGATCCTCGGTCACAGCCAGAGCGCGAGAAGATCCCGCCAGAAAATTTAGATAGTAGACATCGTATCCGGGTCCGGCCACAACCGGATGGTAACCGCTGTGTACCAGCACCGTATCTCCGTCTCGAGGCTTTAATGTTTGCTCGCCAGCGTGACCTGCGTACAGATGCTGGAAAGCGAAACCTTCCGGCTGGCGGATTCGGTAATAATAGATCTCGTCCAAATCAACTTCAGCGGGGGGATTGTGCACGTCATGTTTGTGCGGAGGATAGCTCGACCAGTTGCCGCCCGGCGTATAAACCTCAATGACCATCAGCTTATCCGCTGGAAAAGCAGGGCCCATAATGTCCACGATCTGGCGCGACGCATTCCCGCCGCCCCGTAGACTGCTCGCGACATCCCCGGGGGCGATCAGCTGGGGTTGTAACTCAGCTTCGGACGGAACCCGACATTCAGCGATCTCGCAAACCGACTCGGCCTGGAACGAAACTTCAGTCCCGGAAGGCAGGTACAATGCGTACGGAAAACCGTCAAAAACGTCCCGGCGCCTTCCCAAGCGTTTGGCGCCTCGTCCCCAGTCGGCCGTACAAGTTCCGCCCAGCAGCACGAATGCCGCTTCTTCAGCAATGGTTCTCGCTCGAAACACGTCACCCGATCGCAGTCGGCGAACAAAAAAACTCATCCACTCCCAGCGGGCCTGCTGGCGAGGTAGGTGGAGAAGTTCGCCGCCTTGTTGAGGTGGCAATACCGAAGAATGGAAGAGAAAACCGCTTTCGCTCACGTCTCCCCCGCGCGGCCATGCCCATTACAAACGCTCAAAAGCGCAATTCTTCTAACCGCTTTGAGACTATGGCAAATGCCCGCGGGATTGTCAATTGCCCGGCGACAGATTCTAATTACTTGACTAAGGATCAACGGTTACCCAGGTGAGCCGGCCCTACCATCGATTTCCTATGAGCGGAGAGATTTTCTGGTCGTAAATGCGCCGAGCCGCAGCCATCCCTTCGTCCGTCACGGGAGGGAGATCCGAAGCATGGCAGTTTTCGGCAACTTGTTCGGGCCGCTTGCCGCCGGGAATGGCGCAGGTCACTGCGTCGAACATCAAAATCCACCGCAACGCGAACTGGCTCATCGAGATGCCCCGCGGCACCAGTTGACGCAGCTCCTCGACGCCTTCGAGGCCTGTCTGGTAGTCCACGCCGGAAAAGGTTTCGCCCACGTCAAAGGCTTCTCCATGACGATTGAAATTCCTGTGGTCATCCACTGGGAAGGTTGAATTGAGGCTAAATTTGCCGGTGAGGAGGCCGCTTGCGAGCGGCACACGTGCCAATATACCCACCTGCCGCCGCTTGGCCTCGGCGAAGAAGGTATCCGCCGGGCGTTGGCGAAAGCAATTAAAGATGATCTGTACCGTCTGCACATTCCGGTGTTGGATGGCGCGAAGAGCTTCCTCGACCTTTTCAACGCTCACGCCGTAGTAACGTATCTTTCCGGCTTTCACCAAGTCGTCGAGTATTCCGAAGACTTCCGAGTGTTCGTAGAGCGAAGCCGGTGGGCAATGGAGCTGCAACAAGTCGAGCGAGTCTGTCGCGAGGTTGCGCAGACTGTCTTCGATCCACGTTGTTAGGTTCTCGCGGGTGTATCCTGCTTCGGTCTGTTTTGGGAGCCGGCGGCCCGCTTTGGTGGCGACGATGATTTGTTCTTTGCGCTGCTTTTTCAGTTGTGCGATCAGGCGTTCGCTGCGCCCATCGCCGTATACGTCGGCGGTATCTATGAAATTTACACCGCAGTCGATCGCCTGGTTCAATGCCGCGAGAGAGTCCTTGTCGGATACCTGGCCCCAGGCACTGCCAATGGCCCAGGCTCCAAAGCTGATATCCGATACCTGCCAACCCGTACGCCCCAACGGACGATAGTGCATAGACTCCTCACATCTTGTGATTTGACGCCGGGTCCAATCATACCGCGGTGCACTAACAGTGGAGATGCAAGCGGCACGATTTGTGACTAGAGATGCCGTGAGTGATTGGTGATTGGTGAGTGGTGACTGGTGAAAAGCGGACCCGCACTTGTGACGTTGTCTTGGGGTGTGCCGCTCAGCACGGCCTTCGTTTCAAGAGCTAGCGGTCGGCGTAGTAGCCGTCTCTGGTTTGTACGGCCAGGTCCTTTTGCTTCACTGTCAGATGGATTCTGTGGTAGCCGGGGGTGGCGTCGGATTTGGCTGGGACGTAGCCTAGGCCGTATTGATTGCGGAGCTCTTCGTTTATGGCGTCGTAGATATCGCCAACTGACTGTTTTTTGGTGACTTCAAAGAACTGGCCGCCCGTTTCCTTGGACATTTGCTGGAGCACCTTTTTTCCGTCGGGACGCGATTCCTGCGGGTAGTGGCGATGCCCTCCGCCGCCCATACCTCCTCCACCCATATGCGGGCCGCCATAACCGCCGCCGTTTCCGTAGCCTTCTTTATCGGCAAACAGAATCGAGTAAACCAGCGTGTCCGCGCGCTGGGCGGTCTCGACGGCTTGTTGCAGCGTCTCTTTACTGCCGCGGTCAACTCCGTCGGTAAGGACGATAAGCGCCTTGCGACCCTGTTGTTTCTTCATCAGTTCGTTTGAGGCGAGGTACACCGCATCGTAGAGAAGCGTGCCGTTGCCGCGGTGTCCGGATGAACTTCGCCCGCCATCATCTGGATCGCTCGCTCGCGTCTGTGAAAATTGCGGAGCGCCCAGTTGATC
The DNA here is from genome assembly GCA_035483835.1 of Terriglobales bacterium. GTDB lineage: Bacteria > Acidobacteriota > Terriglobia > Terriglobales > Acidobacteriaceae > JABDBE01. The sequence continues at coordinate 13,460 of DATHPO010000345.1, read as the reverse complement.
GAGTGATGCTTCCAGTTTCTGGCGGGAAGAAGTGAGATCCTGCAGAAGCTCCACTTCGTGGTCGAAATGAATGACGAAGGCCTTGTCCTTATCGTCCCGTAGCACCTGCTCGATGAAGGTGTGACTGGCGCTGCGCTCCTGATCCAAGACGCGCCTCTGGCTCATGCTGGTATCCACCAGCAGACCGAGCGTCAGTGGGAGATTGGATTCTTGCGCGAAGTAAGTGATTGTCTGCGCGTGGCCGTCCTGATCAATCGCGAAGTCGTCTTTGGTCAGGTTGTTGACGAGGTGCCCCTTCTTATCGCGCACCGATGCGAGCATCTTTACCATCTTCACTTCCGACGTGATGGGCGGACCTTGCTGGGCTGCTTGCTCACTCAGCAGCGGGGCCTCGCCGAGCGCAAGAAGACCTGCCAGAAGCAGCGGGCAAAGTTGTAAGGATCGCGGCAACATGTGCGTGGAAAGACCACGTGGAATTCCAGGAGGTTTCAGCAGCGTTGGTCGCGTGATGAACATGAATTTCGTCCGGGTCTTGGCTTGAACGATGCAATCGGTCGCTGGCCACACACCTACCGCATGACTTCCCCTTACCATTCCGCTCTCAGACCAACAAAGTTCCTTTTTCTGAGCGGGCTCTGCTTCAAATTGGCCGTCGACAGGAACCCAGGCCGCGCAACTGCAAGCAATTTCTGGAACTGCAGCGCGCTCGAAAGTGAATCATGAATGCCCACGGGTTCATCATCGCGGGTTTTGGGGAAAATAGGTGATTTTGGTCACCCATTCTATGGCCTGGCTCGCTCCGGAAGCCTTGAAAGGGCTATTGCGATTTCAACGCTCGTGGAGCGGGCCCAGGCCGCCAAAACAGAAAAATGGCATTCGCGGCTCTGGCAGCCGAAATCCGTCGCGAAGCGCGCCTTTGAATGTGGCACGGAAAACTTGTTGAGCGGATAATACGTCCAATTGTCACGGGCAAAGCGCATGAGGTTTCCGGCCCGAGAAAGCTCGTGTTGCGGTTGGCGGCGAGCAAAAATTCTGGCGCTGTTTTTATGCTGCCTCGGAGCGGCGCATCTCTGCGCGGCTCAACAGCCGGCAACGCCACCAGCCCTCACCGGACTGGTTCGAACTTCTGAAGGCACACCGGTTCCTGGCGCAAGCGTCCGCTTGATCAACAACGAGACAACCAAAGTTTGGTTGAGCTGGACCGACGAGTCGGGCAAGTTTGAATTTCCACAGATCAGTCCCGGACATTATCGCATGGAGGCGAACCAACTCGGTTTTGTCGAGAGTTCGCTGACTATCGAAGTCCCCGTCGTTCCGCCCGGTCCAATTCCGATCGTCTTGCGTGTCGCAACTCTGGCGGAGCTGTCTGCTGCGCCCGGAAATCCCGCGTCAAACCAGCCCAGTTCAGGTGGCAACGGTCAAGGCAACAACAGCCAGAGTAACCAGCAGAACAACGCACAGGGCAATGCCGCGCAAAATCGCAGAGGAACTGGAGGCCGGGGACCCCTGCCAGCGGGAGTGGCCAACGCAATCCGCGAGGGCCTCGCGGGCGGCGGTTTCGAGCAGACCGACTTGACCGGTGACGGAACAACTCCACCAACAGCCGAAGGCAACGGCCCAGCGAACGCCGGACCCCAAGCCGAAGCTGCACTCTCAAATGGTGCCAACTGGAATGCGACGTCCGATTCTTTCCTGCTTCAAGGCACCGTCGGACAGAGTCTGGCATCGAACGGGCCGGGAGGATTTGGTGAGAGTGGGTTGATACCGGGCACTCCCGGCGCGGGGCAAGCTGGACCGGGTGGTCCCGGAGGCGGCAGTCGCGGAGGGGGAGGAGGAGGGGCCGGACCGATGTTCGGTCCCGGTGGCGGAGGTTTTGGAGGTCCAGGCGGGCAGGGCGGACCTGGAGGCGGAGCAGGAATGTTTGGCGGGGGCGGGCGGGGAAGACTGGGGCGTCAAACGGTGAACCGCATTCGCTTCAGTTTTTATGATCGCTATGAGAATTCAGCGTTCGATGCCAAGCCGTATTCAATTACCGGCCACGAAGTTCCCAAGCCCAGCCATTATGACGAGCGGTTCGGCGGGAACTTGGGCGGGCCGCTGAAAATTCCGCACATTTACAATGGGAGCGACAAGACGTATTTTTTTGTCAACTACCAACACGAAATTCAGTCGAGCGCGCTGGATACCTATTCCACGGTGCCTACAGCGGCTGAACGCAGCGGCGATTTCTGTGGATTGGGAATCACGCTGTATGATCCATTTTCGAATTTCAGCGGCCCGCGCACTCCACTGGGCAACGGTTGCCAGGTTCCCACCATCAACTCCGCGGCGGCGGGGCTCCTGGCGTTTTATCCCCAGCCGAATTTACCGGGCACGGTACAAAACTACCTGCTGCAAACCACGGTGCCGATCAACAACGACATTGTGAACCTGCACGTGCTGCACACCATCAATTCCAAGTTCAGCCTGAATGGAGGTTACAACCTGAATTCCCAGCGGCAGAACACGTTCGGCAGTTTCCTCGATACCGCCGGCACGCAATCATCACTGAGCCAGTCCGTGACGCTGGGCCTTTCGCACAATTGGACGCCGCACGTGGTGGAAAGCACGCAACTGAACTGGAGCCGCAGCCGCACGCGAATCCTGAGCGATAATTCGTTCGTCAACGACGTTACCGGCGACCTGGGGATTAGCGGAGTTTCGACCGATCCTCTCACGTTCGGGATACCGGCGATCCGGTTCACGAGCTTTTCGGGATTAAATGATCCGGTGCCATCGCTCGTGCGTAACCAAACTTTGCGGCTCGGAGACAGCGTGAAATGGGTTCACGAAAGGCACACCGTGACAGTTGGCGGCGAGATCCGCCGCATCGAGCTCAATTCGGAGGCCGATCCACAGCCGCGCGGAGCATTCAATTTTACCGGCGTGATGACTTCGCAATTGACTTCGACAGGCCAGCCCGTGCCGGCGACTCGGCAAACCGAACCATTCTTCGAGCTCGCCGATTTCCTTCTGGGTTTGCCGTATAGCACCACGGTGCAGTTCGGCCCGAGCATCTATCTGCGCAGCTGGGATTTTATTACCTACGCACAAGACGATTGGCGAATGAACAAGCAATTTTCTGTTCTTTATGGCGTGCGCTATGAAGTGTCCACTCCGCCAACAGACAAGTACGACCGGATCGCGAATCTCGATTTGAATTCGACGGCGACACAAGTGGATGTAGTCACGCCTGGCGCAACGGGAATGTTCAACGGCAGGTTCCCGCGCGCTTTGGTCCACGGCGATTACGGCAATTGGGCGCCGCGCATCGGATTTGCCTGGGTACCACAATTTATCAAACCCAAGACGGTGATTCGCGGCGGATATTCGATTTTTTATAACGAAGCGATCTACAACACTCTGGCGCAGCAATATTTGGAATACGAGCCGCCGTTCGCGACGTCGGAAAATCTGATCACATCAGGCAGTCAGGTCCTCACCCTGCAGAATGGCTTCCCGAGCATCAGCAAGGTGACCAACAAGGGAGGCGTGAACCCATTCTATAAGGACGGTTACGCTCAGCTTTGGACCTTGGGCACTGAAACATCGTTTTCGCAGAATTGGATTTTGGATTTGACTTACACAGGAACCAAGGGCACGAATTTGGATCTGCTACGCGCACCGAATCGCGCGCCGCTGGGTACGAGTCCGCTGAATACGCAGGTTTCTTTCCAGATTCCCGACGCCAATAGCTTTTATTACGATCAATCCGGCGCGAATTCCATTTACGACGCGCTGCAGGTGCGGCTGGTGCACCGTTTTACGAAGGGCGTGTCGTTGCAGGCATTCTATACTTTTGCGAAATCGCTCGATAACGCCAGCACGATTGGCGGCAGCACGCCGGTGGTGGTGCAGCAAGACGGCAATTTCGCGGCGGAGCGCGGACTTTCATCCTTCGATGTGCGCCATCAAGTGCGCCTTTTCTCCGTGTACGAACTGCCTTTTGGCGAGCACCATCGCCACGGGAACCATGGCTGGGCCGTGCACGTCCTTAGCAATTGGCGGCTGCAGAATATCGTCACCTGGCAAACCGGAACGCCCTATACGGCTTATCTCGGCGGCACTGCGGCGGATAATGGAACCGGCGCAAGTTTTTCGCTGCGCGCAGAGCAGATTGGAGATCCGAACGTGGGCATTTGCGGCGGTGCGCCTTTGTCGTTCTTCAACACGGCGGCTTTCACTACACCCGCTCCCACGGCTTATGGGAACCAGCGTCGCGGCTCGGTCGAAGGGCCCTGCAAATTCAGTTGGAACTCGTCACTCGCAAAATCCTTTCGATTCGGGCCGCAAGAGCGGCAGCATTTGGATATTCGCTGGGAGGTTCAGAACCTTTCGAACACGCCGAGTTTTTCGGGGCTTGCCACTACGCTGGGTTCCTCATCCTTTGGCCGCGTGACGAGTGCGGCAGCTATGCGCACGATGGACGTGATGGTCAGGTATAACTTCTGATGAAACGCGCCGCCTGCAGAATCGCGAATTCACTTCTTGCGGCTTTGCTTGTTACCGGAATAGCGCTTGGGCAATCTCAACAGCAGCAGCCTCTGAATCCGCCCGCGCAGCCTTCCGCGAATCCGCCTGCGCCCGTCGCGGTGCCGATGCCGTCTGCGCCGCCCGCTGCGCGTCAATCCTCGAAACAGACCCCCGCTCCGGTTCTGCGAGCGACGTCTGATTTGGTGCGCATCGACGTGGAAGTTACGGACAAATCCGGCAGGGCCATCAAGGGATTGCGTGCGGACGAATTCGTGGTGACAGATGACGGCAAGCCGCAGGCGATTTCGACCTTTTCATATGAGGACATCGAGCACGTTGAGATGGCGCCAACAGAGGATGCCAAACCCATCGTAGTGCCGGTGGACAATGAAGGACCGAACACGCCATCTGCTGCGGCGGCCAGCGAGCAGCTGCGCGATCGGCGCTTGATCGTTTTATTTTTCGATCTGACCTCTATGCAGCCGGACGATCTGATCCGGGCGCACGATGCCGCGGCGAAATTCGTGAAGCAGCAGATGACCAAGGCGGACGTCGTGGCGGTCGTCGCTTTTTCCACGCGGCTTATCGTGCTCGCGAATTTCACGAACGATCACGCGATTCTGGACAAAGCCATCGCGCAACTGACCGAGAACAGCACGACCGATCTTTCGAACCCTCTTTATGCTGCGGCGGCAAACGGCGAATATGACGTGCAGGAATATACTGGCGCGGCTTACACGCCCGACGAAACTGAGTTCAACGTTTTCAATACCGATCAGAAACTTGCAGCGGTCGAAGGCTTGGCCAGTGTCCTGGGCGGAATCGGGGGCAGAAAAGCGCTGGTGGAATTTACCGGTGGCATCACCCAGACCGGTGAGGAAAATCGCACGCAGCTTCGCGCCGCTACGGACGCGGCGAATCGCGCGGACGTCTCGATTTATTCGCTTGATTCGCGCGGATTATTCGCGACGGCGCCGGGCGGAGATTCGACTGCGAATGCCGCCACTGGAAATTCCATGTTTACCGGGGCGTCCGTGTTTCACCAGAGCGACCAGCGCGAGGATTCGCGAGACACGCTTGCGACTCTTTCGACTGATACCGGAGGAAAGGCGTTTTTCGATTTGGCAGATTTGAGCGATGCGTTTCCGAAAATTCAGCAGGACAATGGCGGCTACTATCTCATCGGCTACAATTTGGGCGCCGATGTAAAACGCGATGGCCGATGGCGCACGATTCACGTGAAGGTGAACGTGCCGGGCGCGCATGTTCGGTATCGCGATGGTTATTACGCGCCGCGCGATTTTCAGCATCTGGAAAAGGAAGATCGCGATCAGCAGCTTGCGGATGCGGTGAATTCGGATAATCCCGTGGTCGAGCTTCCGGTGGCGGTCGAGACGGGAATGTTCCGCTTGAGCGCCGACCAGATGTATGTGCCGATTGCCGCGAAAATCTCTGCGAGTGCGCTCGATTGGGCCGAAAAACATGGGCACCGGCAGGCGCAGTTTGATTTTGCCGTGGATGTGCGCGCGGTGCCTTCCGGGCAGGCGGTCGCGCAACTGCGCGACACCACTCAGGTGAATCTTGATCCGCAGCGTTTTGCGGAAATCAACAAGAAGAATTTGCTTTATCAAGGTGGCGTGGTGCTGGCGCCGGGAAATTACCGGCTGAAATTTGTGGCGCGGGAAAATGAGTCGGGGAAGATTGGGACGTTTGAGGAAAATCTTTCCGTGCCGGTGGCGCAGCCTAGCAAGATGGTGCTTAGTTCTGTTGTGCTTTCCAGCCAGCTGATACCGGTGCAGAAGAATTCCGAGGTGCAGACCAAGGGGCAGGGATTGCGCGCGAAGCTCGTGAGTTCACCGCTGGAAGTGAATGGGGAGACGATTGTTCCCAGCGTGACGCGATTGTTTATGCAGAACCAGACGCTTTACGTGTTTTTTCAGGCTTATTATCCCGAAGGCAAGCAATCGCTCGACGCCAGTGCTCTCCGCGCTGGACTGATTTTTTTTCGCAACGGCTTGCAGGTGAACACGACGCCTTTGCTGGCTCCCGCCGAAGTAGACGCGAAGAAATACACTGCGTCGTTCCGCATCAGTCTGCCGCTAGCGAAGCTGCAAGGCGGACGTTACACAGTGCAAGCGGTCGTGATTGCGCCCGGCACGCAGTACTCCGCGTTCCGCCGCGCTTATCTTGCTTTGGTATCGACGCCGCCTGCTGCCGCAGGAGCGCCGCCACCAGTCAGCGCACCCATGCCCGCGAATACGCCACCAAACGATCCGCCTAAGCCCCCATCGCGCTAACAACATCCCTGTTGCAGGACGACCGCCAGCGCCGCCGTAACCTATTCTATCGGTGGGCGTTGTAATCTGTGAGGCCAATGTTGACTGGCGTCAGAAAGCTGCCCAAAGGTTCCCGCTCTTTGAGCTTTAAAAAAATCGCTTGACATATTCCCATATGGGAATGTATTGTCGGCCCATGCCGAGAGCCGCTACGACGTCGGACTCCTTCAACGCCATTGCCGAACCCAGGCGCAGGGAGATCCTGAATTACTTGGCGCTCCAGGAGCGCCCGGTCGGCGATATAGTGGACCGGTTGGGACTCGAGCAGCCCTCCGTTTCCAAACACCTGCGTGTCCTGCGCGACGTTGGTTTGGTGAATGTTCGTCGTGAAGGCCGCCAAGTCTTCTATCGCACTAACGCCGAAGGAATCCGGCCTCTGCACGAATGGGCGGGCACCTTTGAGCGCTTTTGGCGTCACCAACTGTTCCGCGTGAAAGAACGCGCAGAACAAGCCGCGACGAAAACAGAGGAGCTTCGTCGAACCACGGAGAAGGAGAAACCATGACCAAGAGAATAAGGGAAACGAAGAAGGATCAAGATCTCAGTTTTGCGTTCGTCGTGGATCAAGCTCCGCAAAATGCCTTCGCTGCGATCAACAATGTTCGTGGATGGTGGTCGGGAGAAATTGAGGGGCCTACCGACAAACTCGGTGGCGAGTTTACGTACCGTTACAAAGACATCCATTACAGCAAACACAAGATAACCGAATTAATCCCCGGCAAAAAAGTCGTCTGGCTTGTTCTGGACAGCTCCCTGGATTTCATTGAGGACAAAACCGAGTGGAACGGCACTAAAATTGCGTTTGATATCGCCAAGAAAGGGAACAAAACCGAAGTCCGCTTCACGCACGTGGGCTTGGCTCCTAACGACGAATGTTATGACGGCTGCTCAAACGCCTGGAACTCCTACATCAACGGCAGTTTGCGTAACCTGATTACGAAGGGCAAAGGTCAGCCCAACCCGAAAGAATAACGACAAAAAGAAGGTGCAGCCGGTTTTCTTTTTGCCGAGTCAAAAACAGGAACGAAGTAGATAAAAATCATGAGGAGGAGTAAATGAGCAAGGCTGCCGCAACCATGACCGACAAGATCGCCGACAATTTGACGCTCGTCATAAATCAGGAAATCCGAGTGGACGCGCCGCTGGATACGACCTTCAGCGCATTGCTGGAACAAATGGGGCCGCACAACGAGACGCCGGAAGGCAAACCCTTGCCCATGAAGATCGAGGCGTGGCCGGGTGGCAGGTGGTACCGCGACCTCGGCGATAACAATGGGCATTTCTGGGGATCAGTGCAGGCGATCAAGCGGCCGACACTACTGGAGATTACTGGGCCGTTGTTCATGTCCTTTGCGGCGGTTTCCAATTTGCAATACCGACTGTCGGAAGCCGACGGCGGAACATTGATTACGTTCAGGCACTCAGTGCTGGGATTCATACCGGACGACTACAAAGAAAACATGGGGAAGGGTTGGGCGTGGATCCTCGATCGCACGCGCAGACGGGCGGAGGGCCCTGGTTCGCGGTGAATCTAAAAGAGAAAACAGAAACGCAGGCCGGCGCTGAAAGCCGAGTTAAAACTCAGTTTAGTTGCTTCATAAAAACCAAAAAAAAGAAAAGGAGATTATGACCATGAGCACGAAGCCAACCTACGAACAAGCACAGCTTCACTTGCAGGTTTTTGAGGAGCGTCGCGAGGCCCGTTTGCGCGAGGCGCGTCAATGGTTCTTCAAGAACTTTTTCGCGGACACCATGGACGAAGCCATGAAGATCGCCCCCATGGGAACCGAAGCAGGCCAGTCGTTCATGATGGTGGTCAGTTACTGGGAGCAAGCCTGCGCTCTCCTCAATTACGGACTGCTGCACGAAGATCTGTTCTTCGAAACCAGCGGCGAATTTTTCGGCGTTTGGGAACGTCTGAAGCCCACCATGGCGGAGGGCCGCAAACGTTTCTCCAATCAGCTGTTCCTAGCGAATGTAGAGAAAGCGGCACAGCGCTTCGAAGCGTGGTCGGAAGCCCGCACGCCAGGGGCCATCGCCGTGATGCGGCAGATGCAGCAAATGATGCGTGCGCAGCTCACGTCGGCGGCCAAGGCCTGATTGGGTTTCGGCAGCAGACAAGGCAGGGAACTATGTGTCCAGCATGCTTGGCAGCAGCGGCTTTCATAGCCGGCAGTGCGATCACCACGAGCGGAGTGGCGGCGCTCGTGGTCAAGAAGGTGTGGACCGAAAAGCTCGCAAACGGAGGCGTTGCGAAGAATCAAAGAAAGGAGAGTCACCATGGCCAGTAGCAAAGCAATACCACAACATCTGAAAGTCGTATCGCAAGCCGAGTGGATTGCGGCTCGCAAGGAACTGCTGAAGAAGGAAAAAGAGCTCACACGTCAGAAGGACGCGATCAGCGCCGAACGGCGGCAGCTTCCCTGGGTGAAGGTCGAGAAGAATTACGTGTTCGACGGACCGAACGGGAAAGTAACGCTCGCGGATCTTTTCGACGGCAAGAGTCAACTCATTATTTACCACTTCATGTTCGGCCCGGACTGGGAGGAAGGCTGCCCGAGCTGCTCGTTCAATATGGACCACACCGACGGTGCGTTACCGCACTTGGGACAACGGGATGTCTCGTTTGCAGCGATTTCACGGGCGCGATATCCCAAGCTCGCGGCATTCAAAAACCGCATGGGCTGGCGCTTCCCTTGGGTTTCCTCGAACGCCAACGATTTCAATCGGGATTATCACGTGGCGTTCACCAAGGAAGAACTTGCCGCTGGAAAAGTGGATTACAACTACGGGATGAATGAATTTCCCAGTGAAGAAGCGCCGGGAATCAGCGTCTTTTACAAGGACGAAAACGGCAACATCTTCCACACCTATTCCGCTTATGCCCGCGGAACCGAGTCCACGGTCGGAACCTACAACTATCTTGATTACGTGCCCAAGGGCCGCGACGAAGACTCGCTGCCTTTCACCATGGCGTGGGTTCGGCACCACGATCGGTATGCGGACGGGCGGCTAGCGGATGCGTCAAGGCCATATTGGCCCGAAGTCATGTCGGAAACTGGTGGCGGCTCGGGGAAGCCATAGGATCACCTTGTGACGCAAGAGCAGGCCCGCTGAAAGGCGGGCCTCTCTTTAACTCGGCATTTTGGAATGAGTTCCCAGCCGAGGATTGGATCAGGCCGGGCTTGCTTTGCCGGCGATCTTTTCGGAGGCTAGCTTCCAGCAGTCTCGCGCGATGGCCCAGTCTTCCTGGGCACGGATGACCAGGACGCGCACCACCGAATCCTCGCTCGCGATATCCTGATCTTGCGTCGATGCTGCGTTTTTCCCGGGATCGAGATATAGGTTCAAATACCCAAAATTGGCGCAGGCTGCGGCTCTGACGTCGCTGGAATTTTCACCGATTCCAGCGCTGAAGATCAGCGCGTCCATACCGCCCAGCACCGCAGCCATCGCGCCGATGCCGGATCGCAGCCGGTGCACGAAGATATCGAAGGCGAGTTTGGCGCGTGTGTCGCCTGTTTTCAGCGATGCCACAATCTGGCGCATATCACCCGAAGTTCCGGAAACCCCCAGCAGCCCGGATTTCTTGTTCAATAATTCATCGAGCTTTTCTCCCGTAATGTCTCCTTGACGCACCAGATACGTCAGAATGCCGGGATCAACCGACCCCGAACGCGTGCCCATCATTAACCCTTCGAGCGGCGTGAATCCCATCGTAGTGTCGACGCTGTGGCCATCTTGAATCGCGGCCAGTGAGCAGCCGTTCCCCAGATGGCAGGTTACCAACTTCAGCGACAGCAAATCCTCGCCGAGCAGTTGCGCGGCGCGGCCCGCGCAGTATTGATGATTGATGCCGTGAAAGCCGTACCGGCGAATTCCTCTAGACAGCCATTCGTAAGGGCCGGGATAGACGAAGGCAGGTTCGGGGAGGCGGCTATGGAAGCCGGTATCGAACACAGCGACTTGGCGGACGTTTCCCAGGCGCTTTGCAACGATTTCCATTCCTTCGAGTTCGGCGCGGTTATGCAGGGGCGCAAATACGGACATGTGGGAGATCGCAGCCTTTACATCGGGAGTAATTATTGTAGGTTGGCGGAAATCTTGTCCGCCGTTGACCACGCGATGGCCGACCACATTGATTTCAGAGGGCGATGAAACGACCTGTGTCTCTCCGGTCCACAAGGTATCGAGCAGCGGCTGAAGGGCTTGTTCGCGCGATGCGATTTTTGTCTGTTGTTTCAGCTGTGTGCCGTGGGAGGTTTCAATGGTTACCTGGGCTTGATCGCCGTTCCATTCAGCTTTGGCTTGCCAGATGGGTTCGGGCGGATGGGGGGGCAGGGCGTCGCCGATTTCGTAGAGAGAGCTCTTTTGAGAGCTCGATCCGGAGTTGAGAACCAGAATTTTCATCGGCTAGTAGGGCCACTTCCAGTCGCGGATTTCTGGCAGGTCGTCTCCGTGCTCGCGAATGTATTGCTTGTGCTCGACTAGCTTGTTGCGGACGTATTGTTTGAAATGCGCGTTGATGGGCTGGAGCCGCGACACGCGATCGACCACGTCGCCGGCCAGATCAAAACGGTCGAGGCCGTTTAGGACGGTCATGTCGAATGGCGTCGTGGTCGTTCCTTCTTCTTTGTAGCCGTGAACGTGGAAGTTGGCGTGATTTTCGCGGCGGTAGGTGAGGCGATGGATCAGTGAAGGGTAGCCGTGATACGCAAAAATCACCGGCTTATCGGTCGTAAACATCGAATTAAATTCGCTGTCGGGCAGACCGTGCGGATGCTCCGTTTTAGTCTGCAGCGTCATCAGGTCAACTACGTTCACGACGCGAATTTTGATGTCGGGGAAATGTTTGCGGAGCAAGTCCACCGCGGCGAGAGTCTCAAGCGTCGGGATGTCTCCAGCGCAAGCCATGACCACGTCCGGCGGAACGCCCTGATCGGTGCAAGCCCATTCCCAGATTCCAATTCCAGCAGTGCAGTGTTCGATGGCGGATTTCATATCGAGATACTGCAGCGCCGGCTGTTTGCCGGCGACAATCACGTTCACGTAATTGCAGCTGCGCAGGCAGTGATCCGCGACGGAAAGCAGCGTGTTCGCATCCGGCGGCAGGTACACGCGAACAACGTCCGCTTTTTTGTTCACGACGTGGTCGATGAATCCAGGATCCTGGTGCGTGAAGCCGTTGTGATCCTGGCGCCACACGTGCGAGGTCAGCAGGTAATTCAAGGATGCGATAGGGCGCCTCCAGGCGATGTCGCGGGTCACCTTCAGCCATTTCGCGTGCTGATTGAACATGGAGTCCACGATATGAATGAACGCCTCATAGCACGAAAAGAACCCGTGACGCCCCGTGAGGAGATAGCCTTCGAGCCAGCCCTGGCACATGTGTTCGCTGAGGACTTCCATCACGCGTCCGTTCGTTGAAAGATGCTCATCGGTGGGCAGGAGCGGTTCCATGAAGACTTTGTCAGTGGCCTCATACAACGCTTCTAGACGGTTTGAAGCTGTCTCATCAGGACCCCAGACGCGAAAATTTTTCGTCTCGGCGTTCATACTCATCACGTCGCGCAGCAGTTTGCCCAAAACGCGCGTGGCTTCCTCGATGGACGTGCCAGGCCTGGACACAGGGACGGCGTAATCGCAAAAATTTGGCATTGCGAGGTCCCGAAGCAGCAGCCCACCGTTTGCGTGCGGATTCGCGCCCATTCTGCGATTGCCTTTCGGTGCGAGTTCGGCGAGTTCCGGAATCAGTTTGCCCTTCTCATCGAAAAGTTCCTCGGGCTTATAGCTCTTCATCCAGTCTTCGAGAATATTCAGATGGCCCGGCTTCGACGCAAAATCGGTGATGGGTACCTGGTGCGCGCGCCACGTCCCTTCCACCGGCTTTCCGTCCACCACTTTTGGACCCGTCCAGCCTTTCGGTGTGCGCATGATAATCATGGGCCATTCCGGCATGCCCGCGGATTTGCCAGTGCGCGCTGCGTTCTGGATGCTGTGGATTTCCGCGACGACGGCATCGAGCGTGTGGGCCATGAGCTGATGCATGGCCTCAGGCTCGTGTCCTTCGACAAAATAGGGTTTGTAACCGTAGCCGGTGAACAGCTGCGTTAGCTGCGCGTCAGTCATGCGTCCGGGAATGGTTGGATTCGCGATCTTGTAACCATTCAGGTGCAAGATGGGAAGGACAGCGCCATCTCGTGCGGGATTGAGGAACTTGTTCGCGTGCCAACTGCCGGCGAGCGGTCCGGTTTCGGATTCGCCATCGCCCACGACGCAGCAGACTAAAAGATCCGGATTGTCGAACGCCGCGCCATAAGCATGTGCGATCGAGTAGCCGAGTTCGCCGCCTTCGTGAATGGACCCGGGCGTTTCCGGAGCTACGTGGCTGGGGATGCCGCCGGGAAACGAAAATTGCTTGAACAACTTGCGCAGGCCTTCTTCCGTTTGCGGGATATGAGGATAGAGCTCGCTGTAGGTGCCTTCGAGAAACGTGTTCGCCACCAGGCCCGGTCCGCCATGGCCGGGCCCGGCGATATAGATGACGTTGAGATCGAGTTTTTTGATCAGGCGATTGAAATGCAGATAGATGAAATTCAAACCGGGAGTCGT
>DATHPO010000344.1:0-36055 GCA_035483835.1 Terriglobales bacterium | reverse complement strand
GTTAGGTGCACACCCGAGCGCCTCCGTCGTGGCGTCTTGCAAGGCCGCCTGATCGCTCCGGTTGATGATCAGGTCCGCCATGTAATAAGAGACATCCGGACAATCCGCGCTGGCACCCTTGCTTATGGACCGCGGCATCAGGCTCTTCAGCGCCATGCGCAGGGCCGCTCGATCGTCGGTGAAATCAAGGTTTCCCTGGCCGGATGTTGTGAAGATCGCAGCCCGGTCAGTAGCTAACAGGGTCTCCATATTTCGCTCCGCGGCGTCGCGGATGCGCATCAGATCGGCGGAGTCGGCGTGCATGTCGTCAAACACATAGGCCACAAAGCGGTTGGGCGCGATGGGGGCAGCGAGGGGTGCCTTTGTAGTTGCTTCCGCAGTTCCCTCCGTTGCCGGTCTTTCTCCTGTCCTCGGCTGCTCCATCACAAATTGAGTGATGACCTGCGGTTTCTTGTTGTCGAATAACTCGAAATCCTCCTTCTTCAGGTTACCGATCGCGTGGCCTGCCACGTCGCGCACAACGACCCGCACCAACACTTCGTTTACCTTCACCCTGAACGTGGTGACTTCGTCATGAGTGCTGAGTTCCGCGCCGCCGGAATCCTGCGCCAGCAGTTGGGTCGACATCAATAGAAGCAGGACTACAAAAGCTCGTGCCCGGTGGAAGTCACTTTCTGGAATCGCGTGGGGTTGTGAGTGCGAATCACGTTGGGGATTGAACCTCATACAGTGATGGGACCGTACAACCGCCGTGAGCAGGGCGACAGACAGCATGATGACGTACTTCCACGGCACGGCTAAGGCTGAACCGTTCTTCCTCGCATGTTACGCTGGCGGTCGCGCCGATCGCAACAAACGATAGTCATTTGGCATGGGGATCGCTGTCGGAAACCAATCTGCTTGAGACGACGATTTTGCTGAAGCCTAATTGTGCCTGGTCTAAGATTAAGTGTTGAAGCTCGTCAGCACACTCGCCAGCACGATCATTGACCGGGATGTCGGCACTGGCTTAGACTCAACAGCTTCACAAAGGAGGGCTCATGAATTTCGGAACATTCACTCGCAGGAATTTCGCTGGGCGGCTGGCGGCAGTGCTTTCCAGTGTCGGCCTGACCGGAGCGGTGCTGGCGGGCAGCGCTCAAGGCGCGACCGATGACAGCATCCGCAAGCTCGGCGACGACGGTAAGCCCGCCGATGGAAAACAGATGATCACGCCCATCGTGGTTCACAATGGCCAAATCTACGTGGCCGGGCAGGGGGCGCACGATTCCGGTCCCGCCGAGCAATTTGAAATTGGACATCACACCACCATCGTCATGGACAATGTGAAGAAACTCGTCGAAGCCGGTGGCGGCACCGTGGACAGCATTCTTCAGCTCAGCGTTTTTCTCGCCGACATCAAGTATTACGACGGAATGAACAAGGTGTTCAAGACCTACTTCCCCAACGGAGGTCCTGCCCGCACTACGGTCGCCGTAGCTGCGCTACCCGGAAATTCGCTGGTGGAGATCAACTGCATCGCGGTGGTGGTGAAGAAATAGCGAGGCCCGGCTTGTGAGGCGGGGCAGTTTACAACAACAATTCGAGCTGGTGTAATGTTGGCATGCGTTGCCTCGGACGAGCAGTTGTCCTGGCTTTGGTCTGCGTTGCGGCTTGCCAAACGCCGGTTCACGCGCAGAGTTCGATTTCCCAAAACAATCGCGACGCTGAAAGGTCCCGGACCTGCCCTCCATCGCGTTCGTCGGACGACAGTCAGCCCTCCGACGTCGAGGTTTCAATCGCCGGGATACTGGGCGCCTCCGGTCCTCTCCAGATGCCAGCCTCTGAGACAGAACAGATCTCAACATCCATTACGCAGCGGTCTTACGTCGGCTCTTTCGATGAAGTAAAAGAAGAAGTTGAGGAAAGACTAAGGCTCGAATGGCAGAATCGCGGATACTTCAAAGTGCAGGTGAGTTCCGATGGGAACGTATTGACCATGAGTCCCGTCCGAGAGCGAATCGTGCTCACGGTTCACATAGAAGAAGGTCTGCAATACCGTTTGGGACAAATCGCATTCAAGAATAATAAGGTGATAACGAACCCAGATGCATTACGCAATCTGTTCCCGATCAAGGATGGTGACATCTTCGACCGCGCGACGATTTCGAAAGGCCTCAAGAATTTGAAGGATGCTTACGGACAGCTGGGCTACATCAACTTCACCTCCATTCCTAACACAACGATCAACGAAAAGGCTCAGACAATTTCACTGGATATTGACGTCGACGAAGGCAAGCAGTTTACCGTACGGAGCATCGACATAGACGGCGCACCAGCGCAAGTGCTGAAGGACTTGGCGCTGGCGCCGGGTCAAATCTACAACGAGCATCTGATCGAGCTCTTCTTGCAAAAGCACTTGCCTGGAGTGGATGTAGACAATCCAAAGATTCAGCATCAGTCGCTGGACGAACGAAGTGGGACGGTTGCGCTCACATTTGATTTCCGGCAATGCCCGACCGAATAACACCCAGGTTGTCCTCTTTCTTGGCGTAGTCTTGCGATTTCGCTCATGAGTAAACCGTCCGTGAGATCCAGCGGGTACGTCAGTTGCCTGCCCATGACGATGGACCGCAAACGACAAGAGAACCTGAATTACTGGCTGTGAACAAATTGCGATTTGCCGAACGCGCCACACACTGCTACAGTGGCTGCCGCCTGAATCGCACGAAAATTTGCTTCTCAAATCAGGAGAGACATGAAAACAAGAACACTTGTATTGACTCTGGCTCTATGCTTCGTCGGGGCAGCCATGTGCTTCGCCGCCGATGCTGACATGATGGGCACCTGGAAACTAAACGAGGCCAAATCGAAGATAGGTCCTGGGGCGCCCAAGAATAGTACCGTCGTCTACGAGCCTGCGGGTGAAAACGTGAAGGTCACGATCGATGGCAGCGACAAGGACGGCAAGCCGACGCATAACGAGTGGACTGGCAAACTCGATGGAAAAGACTATCCCGTCAAGGGCGATCCGAATGAGGACACGCGATCGGTAACGAAGATCGACGATCGTACGTACGGATTCAACGTCAAGAAAGGCGGTAAGGTCACCGTCAGCGGCCGGATTGTCTTGGCAGCTGACGGCAAGAGCCGCACGGTCACCACGAGCGGAACCGATGCAAAAGGCAACAAGGTCAAGAGCTCCGCGGTGTACGACAAGCAGTAGCGGATCTCTGCCGAGAGCTGACGATAACAGTGATGCCCTTCCGCTCGGTCTGAACGGGAGGGCATCTGTATGTAGCCGAGCCCGGCACTCCGTTCTGTCACCCCTTATTCCCTGCTTAATTACTGTGAATTCGTTTGAGTTAGCCGAGGCCAGGTAATCTGAATCGCGAAGGTTGTAACGAGGGTCAGCAGAAAGCAGGCAAATTGAGGATGAGCGGGCCAGATGATTCGCCCGATGCCGAACAACCATGACCCCAACCCAGCCGCAGTCCCAATCGAAGAAGCGATCAAAGAGACTTTCAGAGTATTCATGGCCCATCCTCGATTATTAGATACGATAAGAACCCTGGTTTTGTTCCGTCCGGATTCCGCTAAACTCGGTTATACACTTCAACTCTTTCTCGAAGCTGGCCGGGCGAGGCGCCGTGTCCCGTCCCCAAAGCGAGCGTCAATCAATCTGTTCATGCTAGCATCAACCCGCAGGGGCAGACCTCATCGTTCCTGGATGGCCCGATGCCAGAATGTGGTGGAGATTTTCGTGTGCTTGCGCTGACTCTAGCTCGGAGTTTCCGATGGTTGTGATCATGGCGGGCCTGCCGGGTACGGGCAAGAGCACGGTCGCGCGCTCACTTGCGCAGCGGCTTCCGGCCACGGTGCTCGATAAAGACACGATTCGAGCCGCGCTCTTCACCCCGGCACATGTCGAATATTCGCGGGTGCAGGACGATTTCTGTCAGCAGATCATGCTGCAGACGGCTGCGTATCTGCTCGGAAGGAGTTTGTCGCCTTACGTTGTTTTGGATGGCCGGACATTTTCGCGGCGCTACCAGCGTGAGCAGGTGCTCGAGTTCTGCTCGCAATTACAGACCAGTTGGGCCATATTGGAGTGCGTCTGCTCGGAACAAACCGCGCTCGCACGCTTGGAAAAGGCGGCAGCGGAGCGGATCCACCCAGCCACGAATCGGACGCCAGACCTATATCACCAGGTCCAAAAAGCCTGGGAGCCGATTGACCACCCCAAACTTGTGATCGACACAGAAGCCAGCTTGGATTCATGTGTCGACCGTGCCGCGCAGTACCTCGCCCAGCTTACGCGGCCGACACGTTAGGATGGGTAAACATCGCGGGAAGAGAACAAGGACGTGGCAGAGGAAGTCTGTTCCTGAGGTTGTTGCGGATTACGATCTCGGTTTCGCGCGCAATTGGCTGGCGGCGTTGCGGCCTCGCGGTGCCGAGCGTATATTTTGCTCCGACAAGAGTTCCACATTGGAATCCACCCCAAGAAGTGCGTCTAGGAGGAAACCATGGGATTTATCGCTTGGATTGTGGTTGGACTAATCGCAGGCTGGCTTGCAGGTCAAGTGATGAAGGGTGGTGGTTACGGCGTAGTCGTAGACATCATTCTCGGAATTCTCGGTGGTCTGTTAGGCGGCTGGATCTTCGGGCTTTTGGGAATCTGGCCAGGCGGCGGAATGATTGGTTCCATTATTGTGGCGTTCGTGGGCGCAGTAATTTTGGTCTGGATCACCCGCTTACTGAAGAAAGCCTGAAGGAAAGCATATTAAAAAGAGAGCTCGCGCTGGCATTGGCGACCAAGCCAGTTGAAATGCGCGCACACTACCTCTCTGGCCAGAGTTCGTGCGCCCCCGGATAGTTGACGTCCATCGGCATAACGCTCATTGAGGGGTCTGAGTGATAAGGCTTGTTTGCGACAGTTATCCCTGTAGGCCTAAGAGCTTCCAAACCCGACAGTATCGCGGCCCGGCTCGAACAACTTGAGGTTGAAGACGGGGTAAAGCATCTTCAGGCTGGGGCCTCTGGAAGCTGCTCTTGCCTGCCCCCGACCCTGCCTTCACTTCAAGCCAAAGGCGTAAACCTTACCGTCGAGCGAGCCGACATAAACCATCCCATTCGCCACTGCGGGAGAAGAGAATCCCACATACGAGCCGGTGCGGTAACTCCACAGCTTCGCGCCGGTCTTGGCGTTCAGTGCGTAAACGCTATAGTCATTTGATCCAACATAGACCACTCCATTGGCCACGGCGGGCGAGGAAACCAGAGTTGAGGCGTAGCTCCACAGCAGGGCGCCTGTGCTGGCCTTCAGCGCGTACAAGTATCCACCGCTGCCCTGGTTATTTGAGCCGACATAAACCATCCCATTCGCCACCGCGGGCGAGGAGTGCACTGGGCCGGCAGTGGGAAAGTTCCACAGCAGAGTGCCGGTCTTGGCGTCCAGAGCGAACACGCTGCCAAGTCCGTCCCTGTCGTCTTCCGCGCCGGCATAAACTACCCCAGCGGCCACAGCCGGCGAGGAATTCCCATTAAGGCCACCGGTGTTGTACCACCACAGCGTGGCGCCGGTTTTGGCGTTCAGTGCGTACACGTCGCCGAAAACGCCGCCGCCGCCGCCGACATAAACCACCCCATCGGCCACTGTGGGGGAGGCGAATGCACTGCCGGTGGTGGTGCTCCACAGCTTGTGCCCGGTGCGGGCGTTCAGCGCGTACACGCTCCGGTGGTTCGAGCCACCATAGACCAACCCATTGGCCACGGCGGGCGAGGGCTGCTGCACCTGGTAGCCAGTGTTGTGGCTCCACAGCTTGGCGCCAGTGGTGGCGTTCAGGGCATACACGTTGTTGTCGAGTGAGCCCACATATACCGCACCATTGACCACGGCGGGCGAGGACTCCACCATATTGCTGGTGGTGTAGCTCCACTTCAAGACGAGACCGCCAACGTTGTGAACGTTGAGCACCGTCTCACACGGGTTCGAGCGCTCCATGTTGGTCCGGTGGAACTCGCTCCAGTCGTTGACGCACGTGCCCGCTGGCTGCTGACCCCATGCCACGGTTCCGAAGCACGCACATAAAATCAAAACTACGAGGCTGATGCGTTTCATGACTACCCCCAAGCGGATTGTACGCCCGCTCCGCGAAGAGGTGACTGGCGTAACACCTCTATAACGCTCATCTGCCTTCCCTGAGGGGATTTGAGTGAAATGGCCTGGTTTCGTAAACTATCCCGTTCAGATCATCACCGCAAACCGGTAGCTCTGTGAAGCCTCATTGGTTACATGAGCTGCTCCACAACAATCCAGACGTTGTACTTCGAGCCGAAATTGTCACCGGCTCGTTGAACTGAAAATTTGATGGGTGTTCCTGCTTTTGCACTGATGGGAAATTCTCCAAAAGCACTCCCCCGAGATTTAGATTGCAGCGCTACGCTATATGCTCCGCAACAATTCACTCCGGCTGCGTTCACAAATTGCAGCTCTCCATACCAGAATTCACCCTTGGTTCCGGCGGGTGCGGTCAAGACCATGACAACCGAAATGCGGAACGTCCCCCACTGTGGAGGGGTGTATATCGTGACCGGCTTCATCTCGTTCGTCAGATCCAGTCGCTCGAACGTCGCCACGATTTTTGGAGACGTGAGTTTTGGGGTGTTTTGCCCGAAACTGCTCAGCCACGACCCGAACAGTACCACCAGTAAGCAGCAGGTTGATCGACGCATAGGTCGATTCCTCCCAGAAAGCGGGCGCAATCTTACCATGACATTCAACTAGTTTCGGGCACGACCGGCCCACTCCCTTTGTTTTCTGGATTTTGGCCGGAAAGAGAAAGTTTTTTAAACCAAATCTTGCACCGTAATTGTGCAGTCTATGGCTCCGCGCGGTCGATGGCGCTCAATTCTGAGCCGAAAAGCCGGACGAGTTGTTGATCAGCGTCTCCACCGCAGCGCTGAAGACGGAACGCAGCTCTGGCACATGCGCCGCCGGGATCGATTTCGAAATCAGCAGCATGGCGGTTCCGTGGGCCATCGTCCACAGGGCAAGTGACAGGCGAGTATGGTCCGTGGCCGTCCCTCCCAGCCGCTCGGCCAGTTTGGTCTCCATGAATTGCATGGTAGGCCGGTGCTCCCGCAGCGGAGAAGCATGATCCGAGCGGGCCGGATGCGAGAGCTCGTACGCATAGGTGTAGAAGAGTTCGTACTCGTGAGCATGACTCACCGCGAATTCAAGGTAGCGCTCGCATGCTTCCTCGGGACATGAGCAGGGCCGAAGCGCGTCGATGACATCCTGCTGGATCCGGCGCAGCATGGCGCGAAGGATATCCTCGCGGTTCCGAAAGCGGCGATAGACGGCAGGAGTGTTGGTACCGGCCGCCTCGGCTACCGCGCGCATGGTGAGAGTCTTCTCCGCTCCCTTTTTCCAGAGTTTCTGGGCAGCGTCCAAAATACGTTCTTGCAGATCAGGATCGGGCAGTCTTGGCATTTCTGTCCTCTGAACCTACATAAAACGATTGAATAATTTATGTTGACATCGTTAACGTAACGCTGTATACGTAATAAATATAGGCCCCTTTCCCGGTTTTGTATAGCTCAAATTCAGGAGTCTTAGATGTTTTCCTGGGACAATCCGGATGACCGTGTCGCCGTGGTTCAAATGAACTCTGAGCTGCGGCATGCCCGGCTGGAACTGCTCAGCGCAGAGTGCGCCACCCACCAGCTACGTCTCCGCTTCTCCGTTGAAGATCTGGCCCGCTTCGCCGAAGGCGATCTGTTGCGCAAGGCCATCGAGTCAGCGGCTGCTTTGAACGAGTTTTACGCCTCCATCGAACGACAGATTCCTTCTGCCACTGAGCCCGGCGAGGTCAGCACGCCTCCGTTGACCGAAGACCAGGTCCGTGATTTCAGCACTTGCATTTGCTCGTATCTGCGCGAACAGCGCGACCGCTACTTTCCCATTGCCGCACCGTTGAGCGCACAGCGTAAAGCTACGATGGAGCCGTTCTTCTCCGCGGCCTTCCTCAACCGGATCAGAATCGTGGAACTCATTGGCGAGCGGATTTCGGACCCACCGTTCTACTCGCAGGCGAAAGATCTCGGTGTTAC
Organism: Terriglobales bacterium; assembly: GCA_035483835.1. Lineage (GTDB taxonomy): Bacteria > Acidobacteriota > Terriglobia > Terriglobales > Acidobacteriaceae > JABDBE01. The sequence goes on along the minus strand of DATHPO010000344.1, from coordinate 27,958 downwards.
CAACCTGCCCAGCTTCCAGCAAATGGCCTCCCTCACGTTTCTGGACGTGGTGGTGTTCAACGAGAGGATCGCGGATCGCGCCCTGTTTGACGGGTTGGTGCATGCGGTCCAGTTTCACATCCTCGGGCTGAAGCGTTATTCCGACCTTTTTGTTCGCGGCTTCCTCAAAACCAACGCGCCCTTCGCGATACCGCTCGAGGCCCACGCCCTAGCATTGGCATCAAGGTTCGCCCGCAATACCACGGCGAGCTTCTCGGTCGAGGAGCAGGTTCGCCTCTGGATCAGGGAAGGCCGCTACTAGTTTCTCCCCCGACAGCCTGCGGAAAAACTCACCAAGCCGAGTTTTTCCGCACGCGCTGCTCCCAGGCTACATCCCACTCTCATCCGCCGAAGGCCCATAAATCGCGGGCACGGCGATGTTATTCAGCCGCAAATAAACTCCCAGTTGCGCCCGATGATGAATATTGTGATTCATCACCCAAGTGCGCAAGCAGGCAATTCGTGGCATGGAGAAAACCGTCACTCCATTGTTCAGAAACGACCACGATTTTCCCAGTTCAGCATCGCTGGCCTTCGCCAAAGCCGCGCGTGCCGCCGCCACGTTCTTATCGAACAACTCCAACAGCTCCTTGCGCGATTTCGGCACTGGCGGTGGTTGAAATCCTTTGCCTCCGGGATTCATGTCGAAGCCATCTTTCGTGATGGTCTCAACCGCCCACTCCGGAATGTTGGCCAGATGTCCGGCCAGCCAGCCCATGGCACCGGACTTTTCGTGCGGCTTCCAGGAGAACTTATCGTCCGGAACCCGTTCCAGGGTTTTGCGAGTGCTGGCCATTTCCTGATCGAACTCGGGTAGCAGAGATTGACTGAGTGACATTTTCGTTCCTCCGTTTATGATTTTCGGGCCCAACCGCGGACAAGATCATAAGCGAATAAAAAGCGAAATGTCAAGTGGAAATGTTCGACGCACGCAAACTGGAGGACCATAGATTCATACCGACCTTTTGTGTCCTTTGTGGTTCTAGCATTTGCATTTCATTGACCACAAAGGACAAAGGTACACGAAGGAAGGATGAGGTTTTGCTATGTTCCTTCCGGTTTAAAGACCATCCCCCGGCTATTCCTGCCGTTCATCACCACCACCAGAGGCGCCTCGAAGTGCAGATGCCGCACGCACCCGCGCTCCTCAACCGCGGGTGCAGAACCTAGCCACTCCCAATCGACAAAGCCCTCTCCCGCATCGGGATTCACCGTGAAGTATCCCACCTGAAATGCCGTAAGGTTTTGGAAGAAATGGCTGCCTTGCGACGGAGTTACGCGAAAGTCTCGGAAGCCTGCCTCCACAATCACGCGCGCTCCTGAAATCTCATCCCACTCGACAGGAATTCCGAGCCAGGGGTCGTTCGATCCCCAGCGTCCCACGCCGATCAGCAGATACGGCGTTCCGCTTTCGTTCAGCTTGGCATTCAGGTGGGCCACACCCTCGGCGACTTCCTGACTTCGCGCCCGCTCGAAGCGATGAAAGTCGACCACCACCACGTCGCGCAAATCCCGAACGCGCCCGTTGCCCAGCACCTTGGAGCTGTGACAGACCAGCCGCTCCGGATTCACATCTTCCATCCGCAACTCTTCGCCTTCGCGCGAAAGCACCAGCGGACGTATTTGCAGAAATCCAAACTCGGCCGTTTCGCGTGGTTTCTGCGGCAGGCGCACCGCGAACTCCACTTCCACCGGACGCCCGAACGCATCATCGCCAATTCTCGTGAGCAGCTCAAGAATCGAGGCAAGGGGAAACACTCCATGCTTGAGAATCGGAGCGAAACTCACGATGCGGGTACCGGGCCGGCTGAGCCCGTCATAAATGACATGGTTGTCGACGGAATATGTCGATCCCAGATTGTTCAAGGCTCCGTCGCTCTCCGCCACGTCCAGACCGAAGCGAGATTCTTTAAGCTCAAGCAGCGGATCGGAAGCGGGATCATCACGGCGCTCGATGTGATCAAGCTCCAGCGCCCAGAACTCGCACTGCGAGTTCGCCAAAATATCTTCCACCGAGGAAAACTGCAAAAGGTTTTGCGGATAACGCGGACAGAAGGTCAGACACTTTCCACCGTCTACGACCGCTCGTCCCAGGCCCAATGCCACTGCGGCGATTCCGTCTCCATAGCTCATGGGCGGCACCGGATAAAAGTTATGCGATCGCACCACGCCGGAAAAATCGGGGTAGAACCGCTGTCCGTCGTGCGAGCCGTGAATCGTACCCACGACCTGTTGCACGATCACCGCCATCTTTTCTTCTTCCAAGCGGTAGGGCGTGGCGCGCACATATCCCTTGGCGTGCTGACTGAAGGTCGAGGCATACACGCGCTTGATGGCCTCCATCAGTTGCTCAAGCCGCACCGACAAATCAGGATGCTGATTGGCCAGCATGAAAGTTTCGTACACACCGGTGAAGGGCTGGTATTGCGAATCCTCGAGCAAGCTGGAAGAGCGTACTGCTAACGGATAATGGACCTCGGCCAGAAACGCCAATAGATCGTCGCGCAGCGAAGCCGGGAGAGACGCCTCCAGGAATCGCCGTAGAATTTCGGCGTCATCGTTGCTATTGATCGCAAAGTCGAGCAGATTGTTCTCGCTGAGGAAGCGGTCAAACATATCGGTCGCGAGCACAACGCTCGGGGGCACGGCGATGCGGACAGCGGCGAAACGTCGCGCCGTCTGATATTTGTGTAGCAGGTGACGGATGAAAGCCAGCCCACGCGCTTTTCCGCCAAGCGAGCCGCCGCCAATCCGCAAAAAGAATCCCTCGGTTGACTTGAACGTGGATGCGTTGAAATCCCCGATCAGAACCTGGCTCTGCTCGTTGCGATACTCGGCGATCGACTCGATCAGATCGCGCCGTAAGTTTTCGAGCGTGGCGAAATCGGAAACTTTTCGTGGCCGGAGTTTCTGCGCCAGCGCGAACTCGGTCCGCGCCCACAGCCAGCGCGAGAAATGGTTCCTCTCGCTGTGGTACGCGATGCTCTCTGCCGGAACTTCGCCAAGCCGGGCCTCAAGTTCGTTCAAGTCCCTCGCCCGCGCTACCTCGCTGCCATCGGGCAGACGGAACGCAAAGTCGCCGAAGCCAAACTGCTCGGTGAGGAAACGCCGCAGATCGCGCAGCAACGTTGGCGAGCGTTTCCGCAAAAACGAGTATCCCTCTGCATGCGCCCGTGCCCGGAATTCAGTGCGGCTGGTCTGCAGGACGATGGGAGCATCGGGCACTTCTTCGCGCACCATGCGGGCCAGGTCGAATCCAGAGTCGGGGCTCAACTCGCCGGCGCGGGGGAATTCGACATCCGACACCACGCCCAGCAGATACTCGCGATATTTCATCACCTGCCGCGCCGCATCCTCGTAATTCGACGCGAGCAGAATCTTGGGCCGAGCCCGCATGCGCACGAGCTTATGGGCGACGTTCAATCCTTCGCTGAGCAGGCGGCGGGACTGGGTAATCAATTCGGTGTAAATCGTGGGAAGAAACGACGAGTAATAGCGAATGTTGTCTTCGACCACCAGGATCACCGGCACGCCGATGGCGCGGGTGTCATGTTCGACGTTGCGCTTGTCTTCAATGTATTTGACGATCGAAATCAGAATGCGAACATTGCCCTGCCACAGAAATATCTGCTGCAAGTCGGTGACCGGGTTGCGCGACACGAACTTCTTGATCTCGCGGTAGTCGTAGGCCAGCACGACCACGGGGACGTCGAGACCTGCTGCTTTGACTTCGCGAGCCAACTGCGCGGCATCCATGTCTTCGACTTCGAGGTTGGTGACGATCAGGTTAAATCGCGGCTGCGATCGCGCGAGCTTCAGTGCTTCCGCGCCGGATGAAACGTGAGTGATTCCGGGAATCTGCTGCTGCTCGAGTTCGAGGGATTCCCCGATCAGCAACTCGTTCAGTCGGCCGTCCTCGCGCAGAATGAAGGAGTCGTAAAGGCTGGATACCAGAAGAATATCCTGCACCCGAAAGGGCATCAGGTTCTCAAACCCCTCGAAGAGGCGCTCGGGGTCGACGATGGGTTCGGAGGTGTCTAGCACGGACATGTCGGGCCGTTAATAGCTAAATCATACTCGCACCGGAAATTCGCCACGCGCGGAACCCTCGGACTAGGGCCGGGCTAAGAAAAGAGCCGCTCTAAATCGCGGGCGCCATACACAACGCGAAGAACGAACACTTCATCGTCGTCGAACCGATAAAAGAGCAGATGCTTGGGAAATCCTGAGATTGTCGCTCGTCTTACGTAGCGAAGTGCTGGTGATCGGAATTTGCAGGGCGCTCCAGTTGCGGGTCGGGTGAGTAGGTGCGAAATAGCTGTCGTCACTGCCTTCTGCCCGCGTTGAGCTAATGGTTTTCCCGTCCGAGCGGCGTACCACCCAGCTTGTTCCAGTATGTCGGCAATTGACGCGTCGCTGAAGACAAGTCGACGCCTTCTCATCGGCTGCGGGCGCGCGCGCGGAGCGCGGAGATCAGGCCCTTGCGGCGAATTTCAGCCAGGGGGATCTCGATTTTCGGTCCCTTGGCGGCAGCGACGAGCTCTTGTTCGAGGTTTACAAGGCGGCGTTCCTTGTCCTGGCGAATCAGTTCGCGGACATACTCGCTTGGCGTACCCCAGTCGCCCGTAGCAACTTGCCTTTCTACATACTCCTTGAGGGCTTCGGGGAGGGAGATGTTCAGCGAGGTCATCGTCATGCCTTCATAATATGACAGATTATGAAGGGGCGCAAGAGTCGCTGAGTGTGGCCAGTGGGCATCAGGTTCTCGAAGCCCTCGAAGAGGCGCTCCGGGGCGACGATGGGGCCGGAGGCGTGGGTTACGCGCATCTGCTGAGAACTGACCGAGCTATCCTAAAGTGTCATCCTGAGCGAAGTGGTCGTTCGCAAAGCGAACGACCACGCAGCCGAAGGACCGCGGGGCTCTGAATCTGGCAATGCTGCTGCAGGGAATTTCTGCGTGGCAGCCTTGTGAGAACGCCTTTCCACATTTATCTCGACCTACGCTGACACGGGGTCCTTCGACTCCGCATCTGCTTCGCTTTGCGAAGCAGCCGCTGCGCTCGGGATGACAGAGTTATTATTTGCCCTTGATCGATTCCCCGGCAAATACCATTTGCGCTCCCCACTTCTCTGCCAAATCCTGCCAGCGTGGGTTGAGTGCTTCGATCAGAGCAATCTTCTTCTCCCGTCGCCAACCCTTTAACTGCTTCTCTCGGTCAATTGCTTTTCGAACATCATCAAAGCTCTCAAAATAAACCAGGCGATTGCAACCGTACTTGCTGGCAAACCCCTCAAACTCACCGCTCTTGTGAACTAAAACTCGCCGGTAAAGATTGTCGGTTATTCCAATGTAAAGAGTCCCCGTGCGGCTCCCGACGATGTAGACACAGTAGTTGTGTTCTTTCACAAATTCACCGGCACCATAGAAGTGTCATCCTGAGCGAAGTGATCGTTCGCAAAGCGAACCATCACGGAGTCGAAGGACCCCGTGGTTCTAGGCCTAGCAATGCTGCCACCGGGAATTCTCACTTGGCAGACTACTGAGAACGCCTTTCGCCATTTATCTCGACCTACGCTGACACTGGGTCCTTCGACTCCGCGGCTGCTTCGCTTTGCGAAGCAGCTACTACGCTCAGGATGACACCGCATTAAGGGTATCCCAAATAGCCAGGGATTCCGCAGACAGAAGGGCGCCACGCTTTGGAAGTGCTTGAAGATGCGAGTAGCTCTCCGAGGCTTACCGGAGTCGTTCCAAGAAATAGACCGAGAGGCCCTGGGACTCAAACGCACGTCTGATGTTATCCGCGATCCGCTTCCGGTCTTCATCGCCGAGCCTTTGCATGGGATCGTCGTCCCACCGCCCAATGGTTTCTTCGTAAACGCCATTGCCTTCCTGTACGGTTATTGTCATTTTCCGACCTCCCTCGTAGTAGGCGATGGCGTCCCTTCCACCCGTGCTTACGAAAAACCCCTCATCGCTGTAGATTCTTCCGCTGTGCCAGAATCTTCCTCTCCTGAACATTTGGCAGCCCTAATCAGAGAGTGCTTTTCTAAAGTGCCCCGTTGTTCTTTGAGACCTCTAAAAAAAACTTGCGGGGTGGACCTTCTTCCACCCCGCATCTTATCCACGCAAGACGTTGCGAGCAACGTCTCTGCAGAAGGCGGACAGGAGTGTCCGCCCCACACGACGGACTACACCAAGCCCTGATCCAGCATGGCATTGGCGACCTTCAGGAAGCCGCCGATGTTGGCGCCGTTCACTAGATTGCCCGGGGTGCCGTATTTCTCGGCCGTCTCGAAGCAGTTCTTATGGATGGCGATCATGATTTTGTGCAGCCGATCGTCCACTTCCTCGCGGGTCCAGCTCAGCCGTGCGCTGTTCTGGGCCATTTCGAGGCCGGAGGTCGCGACGCCGCCGGCATTCGCCGCCTTGGCCGGTCCATAGAGAACCTTGGCTTCGAGAAACATCTTTGTGGCTTCGAGCGTGCAGGGCATGTTCGCGCCCTCGGCCACCAGCTTGCAGCCGTTCTTGATGAGGTTCGCGGCATCTTTCGCCTTGATCTCATTCTGCGTGGCGCTCGGGAACGCGCAATCGGCCTTGATGTTCCACAGCGGATTGTGTTCCAGCTTGATATCGGTGGGCATGAAGATCGCTTTCTTAAACTTGTCGCCGTATTCGCGGATGCGTCCGCGGCGAACGTTCTTCAGCTCCATGACCCAGGCCAGCTTCTCGCGATCGATTCCATCCGGATCGTAGACAACGCCGTCGGAATCGGAGAACGTGAGCGGCTTCGCTCCCAGATCAAGCAGTTTTTCGACCGTGTACTGCGAAACATTGCCGCTGCCTGAAACTAGGCAGAGCTTGCCTGCAAACGAATCCTTGCGCGACTTCAGCATCTCTTCCGCGAAGTACACGCAGCCGTATCCCGTAGCTTCGGGGCGAATCAGCGAACCGCCCCAGCTCAGGCCCTTGCCGGTCAACACGCCGGTAAATTCATTGCGCAGACGCTTGTATTGGCCAAACATGAAGCCGATCTCGCGCCCGCCAACTCCGATGTCGCCCGCAGGAACGTCGGTGTCCGGGCCAATGTGCCGCGACAATTCGGTCATGAAGCTCTGGCAGAAGCGCATGACTTCGTTGTCGCTCTTGCCCTTAGGATCGAAATCCGATCCGCCTTTGCCACCACCCATGGGCAGCGTGGTCAGCGAGTTCTTGAACACCTGCTCAAAGGCCAGGAACTTCAAAATGCCGAGGTTGACCGAAGGATGGAAGCGCAGTCCGCCCTTATAAGGACCGATGGCGCTGTTCATCTCGATGCGGAATCCTCGGTTTATTTGAATTTCGCCGCGATCGTCAAACCAGGGGACTCGAAACATGATGACGCGCTCGGGTTCAGTGATGCGCTCAAGAATCTTCGACGATCTATATTCCGGATGCTTCCGCAGCACCAGCCTTAGAGAATCGAACACTTCCTGAACGGCCTGGTGGAATTCAGGCTCGGCTGCGTTTTTCGCTTTTACGATGCTCATTACGTCTTCAATGTAATCGCTCGAAGTTTTGACTCCGGGCGGGGTCATTACGTTCATGGGATTCCCTCCGATGTGAGAAATGCTTTCAGAATTTACGATTTGTTTGTTTGAACATGGCACACTCATGAAACTTTGCCAACACTCTATTTAAGGCCCGCATCCCGATTTCTGCCGTGACCGGCATCACCGGCGACCGTGACAATCTTACTGCTACAAGGCGCCAAATCGCATCTTTTTGTGGAATGGCTGGACCACATTCGGCATGAATGCGCGGGGATGAACAGGAGATTTGCTTTGCATCCCCGTTCGTGGCATCGTTAAAGCAGGCTTGTGAGGTGTCCCATGATCGATCAGGAGAGATTCCAAAAAGGACGCGGCTGGGCGTATGTGTTCGGGATAGTCGCCTTTGTGGTTGTGGCAGTGTGGAAATTCGCCACCCGCTGAGAACGGCTTTTCGCGGCCTTATATTCCCAGCTTCTTTACTTCTTCGTTGTAGTACTTGCGGTAAAGAATGTCCCATTCCTGGCTGCCTTCCAGAATGGTCCGCTTCTGATTCTCGATCTTGTGCCGGGCCGCCTGATCGATCTTCTCTTCCTGATTGAGCAGGTCCTCGAGAATCTTACGCACTTCCAGCCGGATCGTGTTCCGGTCCTCGATAAAATCCAGCGCATCCGTCTCGGCCAGCGCGTCCGTGACCACGTGCGCGACTTTATTCACTTTGTCACGGCTTACTCTCACAGCACCGCCTTGTACTTGCGCACCAGTTCGTTCTTCACTTTGCGGAACATCTCCTGATAGTTGGCTCCGGTTTTTTGCATCTCGGCGGAATAGGCCTCCAGAATCACGCGGACTTCATCGTTGATACGATCCTCGAGCGAGAATTCGTCGAGGATTGCCGCATGCACCTTCTCCGTCACCGCAGCCGTAGCTTTGGTCTCGATGAACTTGCCTGCAATCAGTTTTTTCGTGACTTCGCGGGCCAAATAGCCCACATATTCTTTGGAAAGAAGCATGGTGCGGATCGGGGGTGCGTCGTGAAACAAATAGTGTAGCACAGGGGAGATCGTCGTTGGTCGTTGGTCCTTGGTCGTTCGCCGGGTCTCTTCACAGCTTTGATCAATGACCAACGACTATCGACCAACGACGATCCCCATTTGCCCGCTTTCAGGCATACAATGCATTTATCCAGAGCCCCTATATGCCTTCTGTCTCCGACGATCTCAGTAGCCTCAAAGACGACATGGTCGCCTTCATCGAGGGCCATGGTATGCGGCGTTTTCCCGGTTTCGTCGACTACGAACAAGTGCAGAGCGTTACCTGGAAGTCGCAAGACAATCCTGACAGCTGGAAAGATTTCGTCGAGCTTGCCAAAGCCGCGGCGGCGCCGTTCCTCACCATGGACTCGTGGCGACTGGACCGCGACGAACTCGATGCCATGATCGAACGCCTGGGCTCGGCCGAGTTCACCAGCGATGAGGAGTTAGAAGATGCCCGCTGGCTGCGCACCTATATCGGCAAGACCGGATTTGTGCAACTCGGATTCCCCCAACAAGGCGTAATGATGGTCTACGAAGCCTCCACGTCATGGTACGAGCGCTACCAGAACATCCTCGAAATGGCCGACGATTTCGCCGGCCTCTCCATCGACGAACCCGACCAGGACGACGACAAACCCTATTAATGTGGGACGGGTCTTTGACCCGTCCTGTCCTTGTAGCGCGGGCACCCTGCCCTCTCCGTACGGGCGAGAGACGACAACCGCCCGGACGCCGCTTCGCTGCGAGTAGAATCATAGTTCCCGCAGAATCTGAATCACTGAATGAAATGGGTTTCAAAGACCGCTGATCTCGCCCAGACCGAACGTCTGTCCTCAGCTTTATTTTCGAACCCCGCCTTAGGCCTCAAAGGTCGACAGCTCAGCACCACTCTCGCCCGCCTCCTCGTGATGCGCGGAGTCAACGACCCCGAAACTGCGGAACGCTTCCTCGCGCCAACTCTCGCGCATCTGCACTCACCTTATTTAATGACCGGCATGAAAGCTGCCGTCGATCGCCTCGACGCCGCCATCGAAAACAAGGAAAGCATTCTGATCTACGGCGACTACGACGTCGATGGCACCACCGCGATCGTCATCCTCAAAACCGCGATCGAACTATGCGGTGGCGCTGCTGACTTCCACGTTCCCCATCGCATCAAGGAAGGCTACGATCTTCGCGGCGACGTGATCGAACGTGCCGCGGCCGCAGGCATTCATCTCATCATCAGCGTGGACACAGGCATTCGAGCCTTCGCCGCCGCCGATACCGCGCATCGCCTGGGTGTCGACCTCATCGTCACCGACCACCACCTCCCAGGCCAGGACGGCATGCCGACCGCGCTGGCGGTGCTGAATCCGAATCAGTCAGATTGCGAATATCCCTGCAAGACATTGTGCGGCGCGGGCGTTGCCTTCAAATTGGCCCAAGCTCTCATGGAGCGCCACCTTACGCATAGGGATCAAGCCCCGCTCTTGAAGTCGTTCTTGAAAGTAGTGGCAATCGCCACCATCGCTGATGCCGTGCCCTTGACCGGCGAGAATCGCGTATTCGCCAAGCTGGGCCTCGAAGCCTTGTGCTCCGCCGTAAATCCCGGGCTCAAAGCGTTGCTCGAAGTCGCGCAGGTCGGCGGTCGGCCACTGACTTCCGGCGAGGTTGGATTCCGCATTGCGCCCCGCATCAACGCGGCCGGCCGCATGGATGTTGCCCGCGACGTGATCGAACTCTTCAGTGTGAAAGACGCAGCCCGAGCCCGCGAGATCGCCAACAAACTCGACCAGCTAAATTCCGACCGTCAAGCGGAAGAACGCAGAATTCTCGATGCCATTCATTCGCGACTCGAGCGGGAGCCTGCGCTGCTCGATGCTTTCTGCCTTGTCATCGACGGCGACGGATGGCATCGCGGAGTGATCGGCATCACGGCAACGCGGGTTGTCGAACGCTACTGCCGTCCCACGCTCGTGATCTCGCGCGATGGCGACCAAGCCCACGGCTCGGGCCGATCCATTCGAGCATTTCACCTGCTAAACGCGCTTGAGTCTTGTGCTCCATTGTTTACCCGTTTCGGTGGGCATGCCCATGCAGTAGGTTTCTCCATGCCCGCCGTGAACCTGCCCGAGCTGTGCGCCCATCTCGACGCGTATGCCCGCGCTCGCCTGACGCTCGCCGATTTCGAACCCATCCTCGACGTCGATTGCGAACTCCCTTTCGATCAAATCACCCACGACCTGTTTCAAGCTTTGCGGCGACTCGAACCCTTCGGCATGGGCAATCCCGAACCAGTATTTGCCGCCCACAAGCTGCGCGTGATGGCGATGCCACGAGTGATCAAAGAAAAACACGTGAAGCTGAAGCTCTCGGCGCAAAACGAAGACCTCGGCGAGGCAGGCGTGCTGCCGCGAGTCCACGCTCAAAGTTCCGATCATGGCTGGCGAAAATCAATCGTCCACGATGCCCTCGGATGGCGCATGGCCGAGCGCATCCAGCAAGCAGAGCTCCTCCCCGGCGATGCTCTGGATATTGCCTTCACCCTCGATCACAACGACCACCCCGAATTCGGAGGACTGGAACTCTCCCTGCGCGACTTCAGGCGCCCGCAGCAAGCGGACAAAAGTATGGCGCGAGCCGCAGTCGTTGAAACAACTGGCAACTGAGAGCAGCTAGGGTTGGCTTGCCTTGACCGGCCAGACATAATTGATCGGAGCGTGGTCGGCCAACTCACGCAACCTCTCGTTGCCCTTCCGGAAAGCGTACCAAAGGGTGTAAGCCGACACCGCGAAGACATGATCCCACAAAATCGTCCGCTCACTAGGATTGATCTTTATCTTGCGATTTCTCTTGATGTAATGCGGCTCTCCAAAATGCCGATAGCCCAAGCCGTCCGGCGGTATTCGTGCCACCAGGTCGCAGCAGTCAACGTAGCGATAATTCGTCAGGCCCTGCAGCCCGGCGACAAAGTCGCTGTCGCCCACAAGCGGGCTTCCGAAAGTATAAAGAGCATCCGGTCGATGCAAGCCCGCCATCAAAGTTGCGATGGCGGCGCCCAGACTGTGCCCTGTGTAAACCAACCGGCACGGTTTCACGCTCTCGATCGCTGGCTCCAGATCTTCCCGCACCTCTTCGAGCGCGCTGAGAAAACCTTCATGTACTCTGCCCGCTCCTTCCCACTTCACCAACTCAAGGTCAACATCGAATACAAGATTGCTCGAGTCCTTCACGTCCGTTCCCCGGAATGAGACCACTGCAAGCTTGCCGTCCTTTCGTCCGTCATTCCGGACCGCCAAGAAGCAATGTGCCCCCTTTCCCTGCGGCCTGCTCGGGCTCTCGCAAAATCGCTGCGGCACAAACTCGACCCTTTCCAGGATCTTCGTGATTCGGTCCCGATCAAATCCAAACTGAGGTTCTTTTCTACAATAGGACAACCTTGCCATCTCCGCGCACAAAGCCGCTTCAGATTGTGGTGCCGGAGAAAAGAAACCGTCCCGACGCCCAGGGTTGAACAAATCATCCTGCGCAGCGCTATAAGAAATGCGTGGGCTCACCGGATCCTCCTGTTCGAACGCCCAGGGGTCGGCCCGAATTCCAATTCTGGTCGGGTATCTTACACCCGAACGAACATGCCGCGCACAGAAGCCCGAAGCCCGAAGCCTGAAGTACACTAATCTCCAGATGTCTTCTACTCTATCCCGCCTGCGCCGCTGGTTTGCCGGCGCCACGATTGCGGCCATATTGCTCGTCGCGGGGGCATATTTCTACGCGCGACATCGCATCCAGAACGCTTTGCAACAGGTTCCAGCCAAGATCGGCCTCGAAATCAAGCAAAGCGCGACCGGCTTCACCGTCTCGAAGTCTGAGCAGGGACGCACCCTGTTTACCATCCAGGCCAGCAAAGCGGTTCAATTCAAGCAAGGCGGACACGCCGAGCTGCACGATGTGCAAATCACTCTTTATGGAAGCGACTCCACCCGCTTCGATCAGATCCGTGGAGCCGATTTCGAATACGACCAGCAGTCCGGAAATGTCATCGCCAAAGGCGAAGTCCAGATTGATCTGCAGTCAAATCCAGAAGGCCTGCTGAATCCCGACCAGTCCCCTCCCACGGAGCTAAAGAACCCCATCCACCTGAAGACCAGCGGCCTGATCTTCAATCAGAACACCGGTGACGCACACACGAAAGAGCGAGTCGACTTTGATCTGCCGCAAGGCAGCGGATCTGCCGTCGGAGTGAACTATGCGGCAAAGGCAAACGTGCTGACGCTGCAGTCGCAGGTGAATCTAGGGTTCAGCGGCGCGACCGCTGCGACCATAACCGCTGTCCGAGCGACTATCACCAAGGATCCACACCATGTCGTGCTCGACCACCCCCACGTGCAGAGTGGTGCTCGGCAGTGCGACGCCGACGAGGCGACACTTTTTCTGCGCTCGGACAACACTGTGGACCGGGTTCTGGCCCGCGGCAACGTCCTGGTCAAAGCGGAAGGTTCGCAGCCGGCAGAAGCCCGATCCGAACAACTCGAACTGATCATGGCCAAACAGCACGACACCCTGCGAACCGCTATTTTTTCCGGAGACGTCCGAACCCAAGTCGCGAGCACACAGCCCATGGAGGACGGGCATCCCCGCCCGTCTAAGCCGAGCGAAGCTCAAAACGCCCCCGACCAAACCCCAAAAGAGTGGCCCATGCGGGGCAAGGCCGGTCGCGTCGTTCTTGAATTTGCCAGCAAGAATTTTCTTACCAAGGTCCACGCCGAAGATAACGTGAAGTTATTGCAGCACCAGAATCCCTCGACCGCCCCATCTAGCACGCAAGATCTGGAGTTAACCGCACAAGGTATGGACTTTTTTATGGCTGACCGTTCTCCTGCGGGTGAGGGAAGCCACATCGACCGCGGTGAAACCTCCGGCGCCTCCCAGATCAGCATTCGCCCCGCCGCCGGGAGCGGGCAACAAACGCTAGTCACAGCAGCCAAGTTTGAAGCTCACTTTGATAACTCCGGGCAATTCACTTCAGTGCACGGTGCTCCCGACGCCCGCATCGTCAGCCAGAATCCCGGCGAGCCTGACCGCATCAGCACCAGTCGGGTTGTCGACGCCACCTTTCAACCCGGCAGCGGCATCCAATCCATCGTGCAGCAGGGAAGCGTTGCCTACGTCGACGGAGAGCGCAAAGCGTGGGGCGACCGCGCCCGCTACACGCCGACCGATCAAGTCTTGATTCTCACCGGTTCTCCTCGCGTGACCGACGGCGGCATGACCACAACCGCGAACTCCATGCGCTTGAATCGTGCCACCGGAGACGCCTTCGCCGAGGGTGACGTCAAATCGACCTACAGCGACCTGAAGCCTCAGGCCGGTGGCGCGCTTCTATCTTCTTCCAGCCCCATCCACGTAACCGCTCGCTCCATGAGCGTCCACGGCAGTTCCGCGATCGCCCTCTACACCGGAGACGCCCGGCTCTGGCAGGACGCAAATGCAGTGGAGGCGCAGTCGATTGAATTCAATCGCGACCGCCGCTCCATGGTCGCCGTTGGATCGGCCACGTCCCGAACCGTCTCGACCGTCCTGGTTCAGGCAGAGAAGTCAGGCACATCTGAACCATCGGCCCCGATTGCCATTACCTCGACTCGCCTCACCTACGCCGACAACGAGCGCAAAGCGCACTTCGACGGCGATGTCACCGCCAAGAGCGCCGACATCACCATCACCGCCAGGAAAATGGACGCATTTCTCGAAGCCCGTGGTCGTACCAGCCAATCGCTTTCTGGAGCGGGAAAACTGGACAAGATCGTTGCACAGGAGCAAGTCGTGATCACCCAACCCGACCGGCGCGCCACCGGCGATCTCCTTACTTACACCGCCTCGGACGACAAATTTGTTCTGACCGGCGGACCACCTAGCATTTTTGATGCCGAACATGGCAAGATTACCGGCGTTTCGTTGACTTTCTTTAGGCACGATGATAGGGTGCTGGTTGAAGGCAATAATTCATCCCCCACCGTCACCCAAACGCGAGTGGCACGATAAATGCGTACACTAGCCACCGATGAAATCGGCAAATCTTATCGCAGCCGCCGGGTTGTAAACGGGGTCAGCCTGCGCGTCGAGCAGGGCGAAGTTGTTGGTTTGCTTGGACCTAACGGCGCCGGCAAGACCACAACCTTCTACGCCATCGTTGGCCTTATCCCCCCGGACACGGGTCGAGTCCTGATCGACGACGACGACATTACTGACGTCCCCATGTATCTGAGGGCACGCCAGTACGGCATCAGCTACCTCCCTCAGGAGGCGTCGGTCTTCCGTAAGCTCACTGTCGAGGAGAACATCCTCGCCGTCCTCGAAGCGCAGTCCATCTCCTGGCATGAACGCCGCGAGAAGATGGAGAAGTTGATCGATCAGTTAGGGCTGGAGCACATCCGGCAGAATCGGGGATACGCTCTTTCTGGAGGAGAACGCCGCCGGGTCGAGATCGCCCGCGCCCTGTGCATTAGCCCGACATTCATTCTGCTGGACGAGCCTTTTTCCGGGATTGACCCGATCGCCGTGCTCGATCTCCAAAAGATTATCAGTGATCTCAAAGCCAGCGGCATCGGCGTCCTGATCACCGATCACAATGTGCGCGAAACGCTATCGGTCACCGATCGCGCCTACATAAT
Organism: Terriglobales bacterium; assembly: GCA_035483835.1. Taxonomy (GTDB): domain Bacteria; phylum Acidobacteriota; class Terriglobia; order Terriglobales; family Acidobacteriaceae; genus JABDBE01. The sequence goes on along the minus strand of DATHPO010000344.1, from coordinate 12,702 downwards.
CAATGAAGGACGCATTTTCCGCCAAGGCACGCCAGAACAATTAGGAGGCGACCCCGAAGTAAGACGGGTCTACCTGGGCCAGAGCTTTTCGCTGGTGTGAAAGAACGTCGTTGGCCTTTAGTCGTCGGTCGCTGGCAGATCAACGACGAACGACCAACGACCAAAAACGAACGACCGAATTTATGGTTTTGCTGCAACACAAACTAAGTCTCAAAGTCTCGCAGAGACAGATCCTGACCCCGGGCCTCGTCCAGATGGTCAGCGTTCTCGCGCTCAACAAGCTTGAACTGCGGGACATGATCACGGCCGAGATGGTCGAGAATCCGGTTCTCGAAGAACTGGAAGAATCAGTTCCCCTCATCGACGATGTGAATCGACGGGAAGAGGATCGCGACCGCGCTCCCATCGAAGAGAGCCCGACCACCGCCGCTGACGCCGAAAAGAAAGATCCCTTCGAAGAGATCGACTTCGGCTCTTTCTTCCAGGACTACCTCGACCCCGGCTATCGCAGCTCCCGTGAAATGGAGGACATCGAGCGTCCCTCCTTCGAGAATTTCCTTTCGAAACCCGGCAGCCTGACTGACCATCTAGTCTGGCAACTCGGTTCCATCTCCATGCGCCCCGAAGTGCAGGAGGCGGTTGAACGCATCATCGGCAATCTCAATGAAGATGGCTACCTGATCGCCAGCGACGAAGAGCTACTGGGAGTCGCGCCACCCGCTCCGCCGGAGTCCGATGCTGCCGTCGTCGAGAATGTTTTCAAAGAAGCCGCCGCTATCGGGATCAGTTCGTCCGACCCCAGCTCGTCCGAACCAAGCTCGTCCGAGCCGAGTCCATCCGAAGATGCCGCGCCCGAGGCTGCTTTGGACCTGAATTCGTCCGAGCTCGCTTCGCCGGAATCCGTTTCGACCGACCCTCTCTCGATTGATCTCGCCGGTGATCTCCCGGAGGTCGCAGGTTGGAGTGAACAGTCGCATGGAGTAGACCTCTCTGGCGCTGCGGCTGCAACCGCACCAGAGCCAATCACTGCTCAACCAGCGCCAAAGCCAGCTCCAGTTCCGCATCCGGTGTTTCCGGCCAGTTTCACCGTCTCCGATCTTCACGAAGCCATTGAAGTGGTAAGGCAACTTGACCCACCGGGAATAGCATGCCGCGATCTTCGCGAGTGCCTGCTCTATCAACTGCGCTATCACCAACAGCAACACGAGCTGCACAAGAACGGCGACGGCGAATCCACGACCCAAATCCTCACCGACGCGATCGCCATCGTCGATCAGCATCTGCGCGCAGTGCAGAACAAGCAATACAAGGAAATCGGCCGCGCGCTGAGTCGCCCGGTTGAAGCCGTGCAGCAGGCGCTGGACTACATTCGCACCCTCGACCCGCGCCCCGGTCTTCGCTACAACAAAACCCAGCCGCGCCTGATCGAACCCGACGTAGCTTTCGTGAAGCACGGAGACGAGTGGCTGGTGGTCATGAACGACGAAGACGTGCCCCAGCTTCGTCTCAACCCGGCCTACAAGCGTCTCCTCACCAAAGAGACCAACGACAAGGACACGCGCAACTACGTCAAAGAGCGCTACAAGAGCGCCATCCAGCTCATCAAGAACATCGAGCAGCGCAAACAGACCATCGTGAAAGTCTGCTACAGCATCCTGGCCCGCCAGCAGGATTTCCTCGAAAAAGGCATCGACCAGTTAAAGCCCATGATGATCAAGGAGGTGGCCGAAGAAATCGGCGTGCATCCTTCCACCGTCAGCCGTGCCGTGGCCAGCAAATACGCGCACACCCCCCAGGGCGTATTTGAACTCCGGTACTTCTTCAGCGAAAGCGTCAACGGTCCCCAGGGCGGCAACACTTCGCTGCTCATCCTGAAACGCCGCGTCAAGAAACTCATCGAGGAAGAAGATCCCGCCCGGCCGCTCACCGACGAGCAGATTACCCGCATCCTGCAATCGCAGGGAATCCAGGTTACTCGCCGCACGGTTGCGAAATACCGGGAAGACATGCGCATCCCGAGCACCCACCAGCGCAGAGTAAAGAAGTAAGAGAGATGCCCATCAAGATCGCAGGCAACAGCCGCGAAGCGGCGCAAGAATGCAGCCCACGTCGTAAGCCGCGGGTAGAAGGCGGACACCAACGAGCCCCGGCGGGGCGAAAGATGGGTTGCGGCGCAAAGTTTTCCCACCAGTTCCAAAAGTAGTGCCCGGGTAATGCACGACAAAATTTAAATGAGGGGGCGCTCATGAACGTGGAATACACCGGCAGGCATTTCGAAGTCACTCCCGCCATTCGCAAGGACGTTGAATCCGGACTCGTCAAAATCCGCAAAATTCTTGGCAACAAGTTTGAAACCAAAGTCGTCCTCGCCGTTGAGAAGCACCGACACAAAGCTGAGATCACCATCAGCCCACGCAACGGACCCCTCGTCGGACTAGCCCAGGCCGGCGACATGCCCTCCGCCATCAGCGAAGCCCTCGATCATCTCGAGAAACAGGCAGTCAAATACAAGACCCGCTGGCGCACCAAGAAACGCCACAACCATAAGAGTCCGAACCCCAAGAGCCAGAGTTCCAGAACCCCCGTTGCCGGGAAATGGAACGGGGACAGCTCTCAGGACGCGGTCGGAATCGCTGTTGGCCTTTCCGAACAAACCTCGGTGGACGTGGTCGTCCACAAGTTTCCCGCCGTCGCCCGCACCACCGAAGTGCACTTAGTGCGATCCGAGGATGCCGTCGCCCTCCGCCCCATGACCCTGGAAGAAGCCATCAAGGAAGCCCACTTCCGCGATCGCGATGTATTCGTCTTCCGCGATCCCAAAGGCAAAGTCATGGTTCTCCATCGCACCCGCGACGGGAAAATGGAACTGATCGAAGCCCCATAACTTACGGCCCTCAGCTGACAACTTCCAGCGAGCCGCTTGTATGACAGGCGTCATTCCGAGCCCCGCGTTTTTCAGCGGGGCGAGGAATCTTGCGCGGTCGATTTTCAGTCGGCCCCTCCTTTATCCCACGCCGCGCGGCGTGTATGATGCTCCTGCCGTTTCCCCCAAAATTTAACCTCAAAGGAGATCTATGAAAACGATCTACCGTCTCGTTGCGTTCCTGTTGTTGCTGGCTCCCGCGGTTCTCGCGCAGGAACATTACACCGAAGGCCCAGTCTGGCGCGTCTCGCTCGTACGAGTGAAGCCTACGCAAATGGATGCCTATCTCACCAGCCTCCAACAATCCTCCAAGCCCATCCTCGACGCTCAGAAAAAGGATGGAACGATCATGGATTACAAGCTCTTCCTCAAAGAGACCAAGAGTAATCCCGAAGATTGGGACGTCTGCCTCGCAGTCGAATACAAAAATCACGCTGCCATGGACGGCCTAGCCGCGAAAGCAGAAATGGTTCGTGACAAGATCCTCGGCGGAAAACAACCCGCTCAACAGCTGGCCGAAAAGCGAGCCGAGATCCGCGAGCTAATCACCTCCGACCTCCTGCAAGAGATCATCCTCAAATAAGAGTCTCCTGAGGAAGGGCAGGCCTTCGCTTTGCGGAGGCCTGCCGACGAAGCGGCGCCGGCGATGGGCTAGCTGTTTCGGTGTGCATCCGCTATGATCTCGCCTTGCTCGCAGAAATAAAATCGGTAACTCTCCCGGTTATCGTGTCGTTGTTGCTCTCCCTTTTCGCTCCATCGTTGTGGGCTGCGTCGGACGGCAACCACCCCCCTGGCACGGGTGCTCAGGCTCAGTTCTCTGCCGACGCCTTCGACTGGCGCGAAATGGTTCCCCATCTTTTCGCGGCGGCCGCTGTGCCCGGGGAGCAAGGCATCCAGACGGTGCTCGAGAACTCTAAGGTGCTTCGCGCCTATGTCGGGAACGAGGTTCGAGCGGAGTGCAGACCGGACAAGAATCCGTGCGCCGCAAAGGCTGACGGCTCGATGCTGGAGGAGGAAGTCAGCAAAAAGATTGACGAGATCGTTCAGGAAGGCATTTTCCATCGGCACAAGACCGCCATCGTGGATTACAAACTGAGGCGCCAGCCTTTTCCTTTCTCCGAAATTGCCGCAGTCAAAAGCGAGAAGAACCACGACACCTACTTCATGCTGGCGCTTACCGACCGCAGCTATACCGCTGCAGATGTGCAAGCCAAGTACGGCGCCCCCTATGACACCGACATTGTTCAGTGGTATAGCGTTTTCAAATACCGGCTGGAGAGCCCCAACTACACCAGCAGGGCAGTCTTCGAGATCGATCCCGTGGATGGCGCAGTGATAAAGGTGGCGATCAGCTTGAAACTCAAGAACCCCAAGAAACCTAAGAACCGTCAATAGAAGGTTTCGCAGGTCACAAATCGCCATGAAGCGAAGCCTCGAGAGCCTCGACGCTTTTCGTGCGCGAATTAACAGGGCAGTCCAGCTTGAAGAAGAAGACACCGCAACGGACGCGGGCCCTGACAATTGGCTAATCGGAATTCCACGGAATGCTGGCTCGCTTCACTCAGATTACTGGCGTGGCGCAGCCACCGAACTCGCTAATCGAGATGCGATTGCAGTCTATCCTGTCACCGGGTGGTGGAAGGAGAAACCGTATCTTCGCCACTATGAACGCGACGCGCGATATTGCTTAATCGTTTCAATCAACGCCACTGCCTCGGATATCGACATCCACACTCCCATAGCAGTCCAGGTGGGTATTCCTGTTGAGATCGTGTTGTAGGCATTTGTTGTAGACGCATCACGTGACGTTCGGAAAAAAGCGCGACCGAGCCGTGCCTTCCAAAACCTGGTTTTCTCTGTGCCTCTGTGGTGAAAAAGCCTTTAGTCCCTTACTCCATCCATGAACGCGCGCAACTTTCGCGAGCGTGACGGATGGCGCAGCTTGCGCAGCGCCTTGGCTTCGATTTGGCGGATTCGTTCGCGAGTTACTGCGAACGACTGGCCTACTTCTTCCAAGGTGTGCTCGCTGCCGTCTTCAAGGCCGAAGCGCATCTTGATGACTTTTTCTTCGCGGGGCGTTAGCGTACGTAGTACCTGCGAGGTTTGGTCTTTCAAGTTGACGTTGATTACGGCCTCCGCGGGCGAGACCACGGCGCGGTCTTCGATGAAGTCGCCCAGATGCGAATCTTCCTCTTCGCCAATCGGAGTTTCGAGGGAGATTGGTTCCTGTGCGATCTTCAGCACCTTGCGCACTTTCGCTACCGGAATGTCCATGCGCTTGGCAATTTCTTCTGACGTAGGTTCGCGTCCCAGCTCCTGCACCAACTGCCGCGAAGTGCGGATCAGCTTGTTGATGGTTTCGATCATGTGGACCGGGATGCGAATCGTACGCGCCTGATCAGCAATTGCACGAGTAATCGCCTGCCGAATCCACCACGTGGCGTAGGTGGAGAACTTATAACCGCGACGGTACTCGAACTTGTCCACGGCTTTCATCAGACCGATGTTGCCTTCCTGAATCAAATCGAGAAACTGCAAGCCGCGGTTGGTGTACTTTTTGGCGATTGAAACTACCAGTCGGAGGTTGGCCTCGATCAGCTCTCGCTTGGCCTGCTCCGCGTCCATGTCGCCCTGGATGATTTCGCGCTGGGTGCGCTTGAGTTCCTGGAACGACACTCCGGCTTCGACTTCGAGCTTCTCCAGTTCGGTGCGGATGGCACGCGACTGGCGGCGGTATTCCTTACGCTGCTCTTCGCTACGGGTTGCGTCCGCTTTTTTCTCCAGGTTCGAAGACTGGCGGTCGAGCGAGCGCATCATGTCGACCGTTTTGTTGGCCCGGTCGATGAGGCGTTTGCGTTCGGTGTTGGTGAAGCCGAGCTTACGGACGCACAAAGAAACATCGACAATGGCGCGCGCCAGTGCGATGCGGTAACGGCGATAGTCCTTGGGACGCTTCTTCTGCGAGACTGCCGCAAACTTCTCCAGAAGTTGATTGGCCTTCTTGTAGGCCTTGGCTAAATCGTCGATCTTTCCAGTGAATTCTTTCAGGCGATTCTGCAGAATCTCGTCGGTGATTTCTTCCTCATCGAAGGTGACCACTTCCTTGATGGAGCGGACACCTTTTTTGAGATCTTCGCCCATCGCCAGCAGTTCGTTGATGACGATCGGAGAGCGGGATAGCGCCTTCAGAACGCGCAGTTGTCCGCGCTCAATACGCTTGGCGATTTCAACTTCGCCTTCGCGGGTAAGCAGTGGGACAGTGCCCATCTCGCGCAAATACATGCGGACGGGGTCATTGGTTTTTTCCAGAGCGCCGGGGGTTAGATCGAGTTCGACGTCCTCGCCAGCTTCGTCTTCGTCGAACTTCTTGTCGAGCGCAGAGGAGGGAAGCTTTGGTCCCTCCAGCACATCGATTCCTTGCGTACCAATCGTCGTAAGCAGATCGTCCAGGTCTTCAGGAGAGTGCACATCGTGCGGTATGAGATCGTTCACCTGGTCGTAGGTGAGATATCCCTTTTCCTTGCCTGTATCGATCAGCTTTTTAATGTCGTCGTACTTGTCGTCAAGAGCCAAGAAAGATTGTCCTTAAGTCGTCCCATGGAAGGACGTCGAAACGTCGTTTAATGCGGTGGGAACGTGAAGTGGCGGGATTAGCGCCGACACAAACCCTCAAAGTATAGCACAGAGAACGCATCGCGCCAGACCAAAACTGAATGTCAAGATCATGCCCGCCGCTATGTTGCCCGCCGTTAATAACTTAGATGGCGAAACAGCCCATTTAGTTTCAAGGTTCGAAGCTGGGAGCCGGTTTCCCCGAAAACAGAGCGGATCATAAAAACCCAGGTGGCAGTTCCCGGTTCCCAGTCTTCAAGCCGGCCTTTGGACTGCCCCTTGATCCGATAAGCCCGGGTCCATGAGCGCCCTCTTCAGCCTGTCTTTTTCACGCAGCAAGAAGCGTAGCCTGTCCGGTTCGTCTTTTTTCGCGGACTGGAGTTCCCGCTGAACCGCGTCCATTTGGCGCCGATACTGAATGCGCCGGAGGGCTCGGACCGCGCCCTCCAACCGCTCAGCCGTGAGTTCCTCGTCCGCTTTCATCAGGATTGCCGCCAGAATATTGCGGTCGGAATCAGCCAGCGGTAATTCCATGACTTCGACCGCTTCTCCGGCGGAGTTCAGCAAGCATTCGATGAGGGACTCAGTAGCCAATCCGATGTGCAGGCGCTCGTTGGTGAGCACAAAATGCGCCTGACGGGCGGGGTCGAACTCTTCTTCTGCGCCCTCGCGGGCGGAGAAGTGCTCCTCGGAGGTTTGAATCTCGCTGGCCGAGGTCAAAGCCTGGATCAAGAGTTTCTCGGCATCGGTGACTTGGGCCTCGAGTGGAGCTTTCACGCTAGCGGTCGATCGGTTGGCGGCGGCATGTTTGAGTTCTTGCCGCAGGACGGCAGAATCGATGCCGAGTTTTTGTGAGATCTCGCGGGCTAGTTCGTCGCGTACGATGCGGCTGGGCACGCGCTGGATATGCGGCAGCAGGTGATTCAGAGCCTTCACTTTCCCTTCTGCGTTACGAATCGGGAACTGGCTCTGGGCGCGCTCGATCAGGTAGTCGAAATAACGTTGCGAGTGCTTGAGGGCTTCGCCATAGGCGTCTTTGCCTTTGCGCCGAATGAAGAGATCGGGGTCGAATCCCGGTTCGAGAGTCAACACTTTGATTTGGAATTCTTCCTCAACCAGCAGGCCGAGAGTCCGTTCCGTGGCTTTGGCACCCGCCGTATCGGGATCGAAATTCACGACTACGTTCTTGCTGAAGCGGCCCAGCAATCGGGCCTGGAGTTCGGTGAAGGCAGTTCCGGAACTGGCAATCACGTTATGAAATCCGGCAGCGTAGACGGAAATGCAGTCCATCTGGCCTTCGACCAGGATGGCGTAATCCAGCTTGCGAATGGCTTCTTTAGCCTGGTCGAGATTGAACAGGACGCGGGACTTGGAATAGATCGCGGTCTCAGGCGAATTGAGATACTTTGGCCCGGCTTTATCATCGGTGGAAAGGGTCCGCCCGGTGAAGGCAATTACTCGCCCGGTCTCGTTGGTGATGGGGAACATGACCCGGTTGCGGAATTTGGAATAAATTGTCGTTGGCCGTTGGTCGTTGGTCGTTGGCTTGTCGTCCCGAACGGAATCGGACAAACCAACCGCAGGCTCTCCAGCCGAGTCAAGGGACTTGTTTTGCTCAGGGCTGGCGGCCGATGGCTGAGAGCTTTCTTTCCACGAAAAAAGCCCGCTCCCGCGCAGCACCTGCTCGTCGAACTCTCCTTTGAGGCGGTCTTTCAAGACGAATCCTGAGTCCGGAGCATAGCCGATGCGGAAAGCCTTGATGACGTCCTGGGTCAAGCCACGTCCAGCGAGATATTCGCGGGCACGGGCGCCCTCGGGCCGCCGGAGGCACTCCTGGAAGAATGCAACCGCGCGCTCGTGGACATCGAGCAGCAACGTGCGTAGCTTGGCTTCTTCCGCTTCCGCGGGGCTGCTGAAGCTAAGCTTCGGGAGCGCAATCCCGAACTTTTGCGCCACGGCCCTTACGGCCTCGGGGAACGTCACATTCTCAATCTTTTGGACGAAGGTAAATACGTCTCCTGAAACTCCGCAACCAAAACAGTGAAAGAACTGCAGCGTGGCGTGCACTGAAAACGACGGTGTCTTCTCGTTGTGGAATGGGCAAAGCCCCAAATGATTCTGTGCCCCGGCCTTCTTCAGCTTGACGTAGTCGCCGATTACACGGACGATGTCCGCCTGCTGCTTAACGATTTCTTTGAACTCGACGGCGTCGGTCATGAGTGGAGTGAGAGCTGTCCGCAGGAAGTGTGAGGCATAGAGCAACCAATGTGAATATACCGGAGTGCGGTTGCTGTGGAGAAACTGTGGAAGGCACGGTTATTCGGTTGAGGGCAGAGGAAAACGGCGACAAAGACCGCGGGAATGAGGGTCGACGCGGGAGTAGGGATTCTTCGACTCCGCAAGCCCTGCAAGAGCGCGGGGCGTGCTGCGCTCAGAATGACAGAGTCAGGAGATTGGCGGCGGCGATGGTGGTCACAGGCTGACTGAGGATACTCCCGAACGGGGAAGGTCGTCGCTACGCGTTCAGGTCCTGCCTTGTCTTATTCGCAATTGACGGCATATCCGCCACCGTCGCCACCTTCACGTCATTGTCCTTGAAGGCGTCCAGCGCAAACTCGATGTTGGAATTTGTGCGATCAAGGTCGTCGGAAACAACTGCGGTAAGCCGGGCGATTGCACCGTTTTCAGCAGAGATGCACTGCGCAATCTTGGGGAAGCGGTGGGCAAGAATAACCGCCTGATTGGTGTTTGTTTTTAGAGGTACGGATTGAAAGAATCGGACCTCGCTGCCGACCATATATCCAAAATCAAAAACTAGTGAGTCACCCTTTTTTTTTGTGTATTCCACTGCCTTGACTTTCTCTATGCGCAAACCCCATATTCCGGCTTGGGTTAAGGCATCTTCTATTCCAGCAAGAATCATGGCGTGCTCATTCTTCGGGCGGGGTGCGGCGGGCATTATGTCCGACGACGGTTCTTCCACATAGATTGAGCGCAACGCTTTTAGCTCTCGGGCTGGGTCCTCCGCCAAGCACACCGCTCTCGGGGACATTTGGATCATGTTGGCAAACGAGTCTGCGAATTTGTGCAACAGCATGCCCACATCCTGCGAATGCTGCAATTGCATCCGAATATAGGGTTCAAGGCTTTGCAAAACCTCGATGTCGACCTGTCTGTCCAGGCATTGCACGCGTCGCCAATCGTTGGTCATGGCGACGTCCGCAAATCCGAACCCGTTAGGGCGTGGTTCGACCAATAACACTCCGATGCTTAAGAAGTCTCCTCTCACCACGTAAGGGACATACCGCAACACGTAAAATTCGAGCTGTTTCAGATCGGCCATCGGGGTTCGAACCTGCAACTCAGCATCTCGATTTTTAAATATGTGCTCCATCGTGATTCATCACAGCAGCGACTCATGCGTCTTCCTTCCAGTTGGGAAATGGCTGTCTCGATGACATCCGAAACGCGATGATGAGTTCGCGCACTTTTGACCGACGATCAAGCAGGCAGCGGACCAACTCTTCTAGCGCGCCCCAGTCGCTGGCATACCACTCTGGGGGGATTCCGGCGGCACAGTTCCAGATGACGTTTTCGTTCATTCCTTCTATGGTCGCGAGCCAGGGCTGAAATGACTCCCAACCGCGCACACTCAAATACACTTCGTTCTGGGCATACACTCCACGCAACGGATAATCGGGAAAGGTCCATTCTCCGGCGTTGAAGCAATATCCCTGATCGATAAAGCTCACTGTGTACTTTTTCTCTCGCATTTTGCGCCAGAACGTTGCCTGCCTGCCGTTTGAATTCGCGGTCCACTTATCGAGCACCAGCATTCCGGCGAACGTTCCGAGGTTTTGCACTCGTTCCAGCACGGTCACGGGAAAATAATCGAATATTTGACCTTGCAGCGGATCGACTACGTAACGGGACCCGAATTGCAGTCCCGGCTGGCAGCGGATCACGCTGCCGGAGAGCTGAATGTTGAGGTCAGATGAGTTCTCCACCAGCCAATCGCCGACCTCGACGACCTCGGTTGGCGGAACAGGCAATCCGGCGGCCTCTGCAAGTCGCGTGGCCAACAATTCGTTGGCCAGTACGCGCAGATGCTGAGGGTTGTTGCGAAACTTCACCACGTAAAAGTTTCCATCCGAGCAGCGCATCATATGCCCCTGTGCTCCGCCTCGCATTCGTCGCACGTGTTGCACAGCAAGCACTGCCAAAAGGCAAGTCCCCGAAACTACCCAAAAGACGCCATGCTATGCCTACTCTCGAGGACTTGAATGTGACGTTTGGACATTGAAACGCTGTGGATTTCTCGCGGGAGTGGTTTGCAAGCATTTTCGCGGCTACAAGCGAGAGCAGATTCCTCGCTTCGCTCGGAATGACAATCTGGGTCCACAACGACGAACTAGACTCGCAACTCGACAACCGTCGCGCCTCCGCCTCCTTCATTTTGCGGAGGCTCGGTGACGGATTCGACATGCGGATGCTTCTGCAAGTATTGGCGCAACGCCTTACGAAGGATGCCCATACCACTACCGTGAACGACCCGGACGCGAGGCAACCCCGCGAGGAATGCGCGGTCTACGAATTTTTCAACTTCCCGGGTGGCATCGTCGACGGTGCGTCCAATCACGTTGATCTCTGTCCGCACACTCTGATTCTCACTTTCGAGCGAAACCGAGATTCCACGAGCGTGGGCGGCTTTGACGGGGGAATCCGAAGCGTGCACCAGCACGTCAGCAATGTCGTCCCGAGCGATCTTCATCTTCATGGCGCCGATTTCGACTTCGAAGTGGTTGTCATCGATTCGACGCGCGACCACAGCAGGCCCGCCGACGGATTTCAGCTTGACCGTATCGCCTTCGGAAACATGTTTCACCAGTTGCGGCTGGGCATGGGGATCACCTTGGTCAGCACCTGTTGTGTGGGCCACCACGGCTGAATCAAACTGCTCGCGGAATTCGCGGCGCAGTTTGGAGATGCGCCGCTCGGCGTCTTTGGACAGCTTTTGCGCCGCGGTCCGATCCTGAATTCCGTTGACCATTTCGCGCGCGTGGTACTCGAAATCGCGCAGCAAGCTGTCCAATTTCTTTTCCATTTCTCTGACTTTGGCTTGCTGATCTTTTTTGCCCTCTGCGGCAAGAGTAGCCTTCTCTCGTTGGATTTCGTCTTCGCGAACGCGCAAACGCAATCGTTCGGTTTGCACGTCGCCCAATTGGGAATGCAGGCGATCCAGAAATTCGCCGACATCCCGCGCCTGCGAACCCAATCGCGCACGGGCTGCTTCAATAATTGTGGGATTGAGCCCTAGCCGCTGCGCGATGTTAATCCCGGCAGACGCTCCCGGCACGCCGATCTTCAGCTCGTATGTTGGCTGCAGCGTGGCTTCGTCGAATCCCACAGAAGCGTTGATCACTCCGGCCGTGTTTGCGCCGAAGACCTTCAGCGACGTGTGATGCGTAGAAATAATGGTGCAGCATCCGATGCAGCGAAAGTGCTCAGCAATCGCGACCGCCAAGGCTGCGCCTTCTTCGGGATCGGTGGCGGAACCGAGCTCGTCGAGTAACACCAACGATTGCGAGGTCGCAGTGCGTGAGATGAAATCAATGTTCGTGACGTGGGCGGAGAAGGTTGAAAGATTTTGCTCGATGGATTGATAGTCGCCGATGTCAGCCAGTACGGCGTCGAAGACGGGCAGCTCGGCGCGGTCGGCGGGAACCGGAATCCCGGATTGCGCCATCAGCGCGAGCAAGCCAACCGTCTTCAGGACGACAGTCTTGCCTCCAGTATTCGGGCCGGTGATGACGAGTTCCTGAGCTTCGCTTTCGAGTTCAATGGTGGTGGGAACGACGTGGTCGCCTTTCGCCTTAAGATTGCGTTCGAGCAGAGGATGGCGAGCTTTAATGAGAACGAGTCGAGCTTTGCTCGACGTGGACGGCCGGGGGCGGCCGTCACCACCTGAGTCTTGCGCGGATAAAACTACTGGGACGCAGTTGTATTCCTCCGCAAAACGCGCTTTTGCAAACTGCAACTCGAGTTCGCCGAGCACATCGACCGCCGCGAGAATTGGGCTTATATTTTCCCCGATGCGGCGTGTCATCTCGACCAGAATGCGGTGAACCTCGGCTTGCTCTTCATCCAGCAATCGCACCAACTCGTTG
>DATHPO010000343.1:0-104775 GCA_035483835.1 Terriglobales bacterium | reverse complement strand
TCGCTCGAATCCAGAGCGTCCGATGCGCAGTCCCGGTGATTTCCCCTGGTATCCGTATCACCGGCTGCCGGTAGATCAATACCTGTTACCTACTTTTTTGGGCCGGCGCACGGCCGTACACCAAGCGAGCATCGGGTGTCCATATCGATGCAATTTCTGCGGCGTGGTTAACTTTTCCGGCAGCCGCGAAAAAATGGAATCGCCTTCTCGGACTGAAGGCATCCTGCGGCACCTCGTCCAGAACTACGGGGTCGATGCCATTCAGTTTTACGACAACAATTTTTTCTTGCGCGAGGACCACACTCGCGAGCTTGCGGATCGCATGGCCCCGCTCAAGATGCGATGGTGGTGCGAAGGACGGGCTGACATCATGATGAAGTATTCGGATGCCACGTTCGAAGCCATTCGCCGCGCCGGTTGCGCCATGATTTTCTTCGGTGCCGAATCGGGATCAAACGAAAATCTAAAGGAGATGAACAAAGATCTTTGCGCTGAAGACACGTTAGCGCTGGCGTCGCGCATTCGCCCTTTTCACATCATTCCTGAGTTCTCCATTATCTTCGGAAACCCGAAAGATCCCGAGGGCGACACACGCGATTGCATCAGGTTCATTCGCCAACTGAAGCGGCTCAACCCCGATTCGGAAATCATAGTGGAGCATTACACTCCAGTTCCGCAGCGGGCCCGGATGTACGGAGGTATCGAAGACAAATTTCAATTTCCCACCACTCCGGATGAGTGGGCAACCGACTCCTGGCAAAGGTTTGCTACTCAAAAGGATCCCCAAACCCCCTGGCTGCGGCCTCGTACCAAACAGTTAATCGACAACTTTGAACTGGTAGTGTCCTCCAGATGGCCGACGGTTCAGGACACTCGACTGCCCCACTGGGGACGCCTTGCGCTGAAAGCCCTGAGCAGTTGGCGATATCGATTGGGTGTCTATGCCGCGCCACTGGAGCTGAAATGGACGCAGCAGTTTATCGACTTGCGAAAGCCGAAAGCAGAGAGTCTGTGAACCAGGCCTCCATTACGCCGGTATCTGGCCTTATCCAATCATCGAAACAAGATGACGATCTATCGGTTGCTCCCGTTTGTGTTTCCGTCGAGGAAGGGTACGAACGCTGGGCAGCAACTTACGATGATGCTCCCAATCCGTTACTGCATCTCGAAGAACGCAAGCTCACAGCGCTTCTCCCCGACTTGGGCGGCAAATGTGCCCTTGATCTGGCGTGCGGTACCGGAAGGTGGCTGGAGAAGCTTTCGGGCATTGGCAGTGGCCTCCGAGTGGGAGTTGATTTTTCAGCTGCGATGCTTCGGGTGGCAGGGAAGAAGGCTGCCCTTCAGGGGAGAATCGCCACGGCCGACTGCCGGAGCCTTCCGTTTCGAACTTCCGTTTTCGACTTGGTCGTCTGTTCATTCGCTCTCGGGCACATCCCCGACTTGGGGCAGGCATTGAGCGAGTTAGCTCGAGTGACGAAGGCTGGCGCGGATGTTGTCGTCAGTGACCTCCATCCAGAGGCATATGAGCGAGGATGGCGAACCGGTTTCCGTGATTCGCGCAATGCCGTTCGAATCGAAATGACGCCTCGCTCGGCGGAAGAGATTGTCCGAGCCTTTTATTCCGCCGGATTCGAGTGCCTGACGCACCTCCCGCTATGCCTCGGGGAACCCGAAATGCCGATTTTCGCCCGGGCGGGAAAAGGTCATTTGTTCGCGCGAGCCTGCCAAGTGCCGGCTGTCCTGGTCTGCCACTTTCGACGTTCGACGCAAACCGACTCGCAAGGCGGGTCGTGAAAACTCTGGTTGTCACGGTCGAGAGAACACAGTCAGGGTTGGACACACAATCTGCCCGCGATGACACGAGATCAACAAACTTCCTGCATTCGGTCGCTTAACTTTTGGCCCGTGAGAAGCGATCTCCTTGTCGTGACATGCTCAACAGCGCGGGAGACCCAGAGTTCCCAAGGAAATGAGTAACGGTTCTTGCTAATCCGCCAGCGTACAGGCGTACCAAGAGCCCGGCGAAAACCCTGCCGCAACCAGGCACTTTTAATTGTCGCTTTGCGGATCTGATTGTTTAGCAGGAAATACTCGAGGCTGCGCCGGAGACGGCGCAGTTCTTCTCCCTGTAACCACGGGAGCACGTTGAATCCCAGAGCCAGAGTTTCCCACTCTTCCAACGATTGCGGCTCTTTCAGCCCCATCTCTTTCAGTTGGGGCCATATTGGAATCCCAGGATAAGGAGTAAAAATGTTGGGAGAAAAACTGACATTCCAGTATTCCCTGGCGATCTCGCTCATGATGCGAAACGTTTGTTGGCGATCCCCCTCGGTTTCGCCGGGGTACCCCAGAATGACGTTAAACGTAACGTGAATTCCTGCAAGTTCTGACTTGCGGGCGGTATCCACCATGTCGCCTATGCGCTCGTGTTTTTTGTTCATCAATGCGAGCACATCTTTCGAAGCCGATTCCGTGCCAAAGCCCATGTGGTTCACGCCACTCTCACCGAGCAACCGGACATCGTCTTCGCTCATTCTGGCCACGAAGTCGGTTGAAGCTTGAAAGTCCCAGCGGAACTTGACACCGCTCGAAACGATTCCACGAGCGATAGCGACCGCCCTCTTGATATCCACCAGAAAGTTCGAATCCAGGAGCGCGACTTCCTCAATGCCGTAGCGCGGAACAAGCTCAGTCAAGTCGCTGACTACACGGTCGGCGCGATACGCGTTGAAGCGGCGCTTGTAAAAGACCATGTCGGTGCAGTAATTGCAGGCGTAGGGACAACCAACACTGCTGGCATAAGCGAGTTGGCGGACGCCGGTAGCAGACGCATAGACATCGACATTTGCGAGGTGATATGCGGGCGCTGGCAGATCGTTGATGTTTGCCACTGGTCTTTCCGGTTCGTGATGAATTCCAACTTCGTCCTTGAACGACAGGCCCCGCACTCCGTGCAGGCCAAGACCCTCAGCCAGCCGGTGCGCCAGTTCGACTAAAGTCAACTCGCCCTGGCCTCGCACGATGGCGTCCACGAAATCCGGCGTTAACGTTTGTTCTGGAACCAGCGTGGGATGCCAACCGCCAAAAATAACAGGCAGGTTCGGACGATTCAGCCTGACCTTTTTCGCGACTCTGATCGCGGAACCGATCATCGGGCCTGTGAGGATCGAAATGCCCAGACAGAGCGCGTCCGCGGTTTCGCGCAGGATCACATTTTCAAAGTCAGGGGAGGTCAGGTTATCCACCAGCTTGACTTCAAATCCAGCCTCAAGCAGAGGGGATGCCAGTGCCAGCAAGCACAGCGGTGCACCCAGTGGGGGCCCGTCGTAGGGCGGATAGAACAGCACGACTTTCTTTTTTCGAGGCATGTCGCTCAATAGAACCGCGTTCGCGCTGGAACATCAAAGCTAGGATTCAGGCGAAAGACGTTTGTCATGCAATTGTCAAAAGGATGTCATTTTGTCGGGGCGGCCCCAGATCCAACGCAGCAACGCGAGGGTCACGGGGATTTTGCAGAATATTGACAATTTGGAGACAACCGACGAGAAGCCGATTGGTACCGTTTGACTGCCCCGAGAGTTCGTCGAGATGAACGATCGAAAGGTACCAGCGTGAAATCCTCGAAAAAGATCGTGTTTTTTGTCGCTTCTTTTTCAAGCATCGAGGCGACGGCGCCCTTGGGCATCCTCGCCATCTCCACTCCCCTATTGAAGGCAGGATACGACGTTCGAATCATTGACTCGACCATTACTCCTGACTACAAGAAGCGGATCATGGAAGAGGTGAAAGATGCTCTTTGCCTGGGCATTTCCGTTGTGACTGGGCCAATGATCCGTGAGACGGTCGACGTCGCCAAGGCGATCAAGAAGTGGGATCCCGATTTCCCTGTGATTCTAGGAGGGTGGCACCCGTCCTTGCTGCCGGGCCAGACGCTTGAAGCTCCTTACGTTGACATAATTGTCCGAGCACAAGGCGAAGAGAGCATGCTCGAGATAGCCGACCATCTGCGTGACGACGCTCCGCTCGACGACATTCTCGGCATCGGGTTTAAACGCGATGGCAAGTTGCACCTCACACCTGAACGTCCTTTGAAGACGCTCGACAAGATGCCCGCCAAGGCCTATCACCTCGCGGACTTTGACGCTTATGAGAAAGTCTGCGGGCGCCGCTGGACCATGTATGTGTCGAGTCTCGCTTGCCCCTTCAATTGTTTCTACTGTACCAACGCGGGAGTGTACGGACGCAAGTGGAATTCGCTGCCGGTCGAGCAGGTGGTTGAAGAGACCATCGAACTGACCCGGCGCTACAGGCTCGAACTGTTGTGGATGGCTGACGATAATTTCCTGGTCGACCTCGACCGGTCGCTGAAGATCGCAGAAGGGTTGATTCGTGCTGGAGGTAATTTCAAGTGGAGTGTTCAAGCCACGACAAACCTCACGGCGCGTCTCAGTATCGATGAGTTGACCCTCCTACGCCGCTCTGGGCTGCACCAAATCTGCCAAGGCATCGAAACCGCGTCGCCTACTGTGATGAAGGCGATGAATAAAGATTTTCAGATACTCGGGGACATCTACCAATCGACCGAGCGGTGCATTAAAGCTGGGGTAATCCCATCATTCAACATCATTTTTGGCTATCCGGGCGAGGGAACAAAAGAACGACGCGAGACCGTCAACTTTATGATGGATATTTGCCAGAAATTCCCGGGCGCAGAGTTCTGGACCAACATTTTCACGCCCTATCCGGGCTCACCAATTTTTCATCAGGCGGCAAAACTTGGCATCGAAGTTCCTCAGTCCTTTGAGGGGTGGGTCGACTACTTTCCGCGTTACACCGTTCTGCCTTGGCTCAAGGGCAAAGATCATCAGCGGGTTCAAACCATGCGGGATTATCTGCGTATCGCGTTTGATCGTGCGCCCATCGCGACTGCTGGCCATGGCCGCTTCGCGAAAGCGATTCAACATCTCACCGCTTATCCGGCTCGGGTGCGGTTGAACCACGATTTCTACAGCTTTCCGATTGAACTGTGGATCAACCGCCAGCTGAAGAACATCGTGAAACTTCCGAAGCCGAGTGTGGACGCAAAAAGACTGCAGCCGGAAACCGCGCCGAGTTGCAGTTGAGAACGGGATGCTCCGAACCGATTCGAGCACGACGACCTTCAGGATTCCGTATGAGGCTATGCGCAGGATCGTTTTCTACAACCCTAAAGCGACGAGGTTCCGCTACCGTCGTCTGCCGTTGCAGGTCATGAGACCGATAAATGAGTCCGGAGCAACTCGGTGAGCGTCTCGCCACATCGATTAAGTCAAGCGTACTGGGATTTTACTGCAGAGACCTACGATCAGATCTTCCCCGAAACGCTAATCGGTAGTGCGCAGCGGGATGTGGTTTGGCAAGAACTGGCGCTGGCGTTTCGTCCAGGACAGCGAATTCTTGAGCTAAATTGTGGGACGGGCATCGATGCCGTCTATCTGGCCAAGAAGGGTGTCAGAATCCTGGCCTGCGACATCTCTCCACGAATGATTGAAGTCTCTTGTCAGCGCGCCCGCGCAGCCGCGGTTTCAGAGCTGATTGATTTTCGCGTTCTTCCGACCGAGGAAATCGCGGTGCTCGAGGAAGAGGGACCATTCGACGGGGCTTTTTCTAACTTTTCCGGGCTGAACTGTGTAGAAGACCATTCACAGGTGTCGCGAAATCTCGGACGACTCCTTAAGCCAAAAGCCAAGGCGGTGTTCTGTATGGTCGGGCGCGTCGCACCGTGGGAGATAGCGTGGCATCTGAGCCACGGCGATCTCGCGAGGGCGATGCACCGCTTTCGACCCAACACCGTCACTCGGGTCGGTGACGATGTAGCTATCAAAGTTCAATATCCTTCCGTTCGCACCATTGCCAGGACGTTTGCGCCGGAGTTTACGCTGCGGCGGTGGAAGGGAGTGGGTGTTGCCGTTCCACCGTCCCCGCTGGAGCCGGTGGCTCGGACTTTTCCCAGGATTCTCGACGTACTGGCAAAGTTGGATCGTCACGTTGCCCATTTGCCGCTGTTCCGCAACTTGGCCGACTCTGTCTTGCTCCATTTCGAGCGAGTTTAGGACATGAACGTCTCCCTATCTTAATGAATGTGGCCAGGCAATTCCGAACCAGTATCAAACGAGTCATTTTCGGCCCGTCGAATATTCCTCATTTCTGCAACCTCGGGCTTCGCGATCCCCAAGCGGAGATCCGCATTTGCCTCTCCGGTTGGGGGTCTCCGCAGGATGTTACCTACCGCAATGTAATTGCTGGTACTCGACCTCTGATGATTGGCATTGGGCTCGGTGACCGAGCGCATTCGGTCGCAGTCCCGAAAACTCCGTTGTCGCTGAAATTCAGTGAGACTGGTGACTGCAGCCGACTTCTTGGAGAGATCAACCTGAAGTTCGTCGACGCCATTGCCATTGGACGCGAGTGGCTATGTTTGTTTCTAGCTGTGCATGCTTCGAACTACTGCTTGCCCAAGAATCTTCTCTGGAGGCGCTACCTGCAATTCGCCTACTCGCAATGGCGCAATCCAAGGACGCAGAGCGCACCTGAAATCCGGACACCGGAACGCGAACTTCACGCGCTGTTTGTCTTTTACATCTGTCCCCGTCCTGTGGTTCTTGTAAGTGTCGTTGCAGGCGATGTCGGCAACATCTTTCCAATGGACTTGGTAGGGCCGGTCGGTGGTCAGCATTTTACCCTTGCGCTTCATAGCACCAGCAGGGCTCTGCCGCTGATCGAGAGCTCGCGTCGGGTCGCACTCAGTAGCGTTCCGGTTGAGCAAACCCAGGTGGCTTACAGCCTTGGCAAGAATCATAAAAGGCCATTCGTCGACTGGAGCAGTGTGCCTTTTGGCTTGACGGCCTCGCCAGCTTTCGCATTGCCGGTTCCCAAATTCTCGTTGCGAATTCGAGAGATGGAAGTCGAACGCGTTCGACCACTAGGCAGTCACACGCTCCTTATCAGCAGGGTTGTTGAGGACCATTGTTGGGCTGAGGGTTTGCAGTTTTTCCAGGCTCATGGGTTCTACCAAGAATGGAGACAACAGGCAGTGCCGTTCGACGCGGCGATCACTCATTGATCTCCGGTTGTGATTAGCCTACATGAGCAGAGTGATTCAGGCCTTCAGCAGCACTGCTCTTTGAAGTCCATGACTAGATCGAACCAGATCGACACCGCAGGCGCAGAGGCAGCGCCGAAGAACTTACAGGAATTTGACACGTCGCAGACGGGTCGAAGGCAGTTTCCCGATACGCTTTGTTCGGGCCAGCATCAGGTCATTTGAGATGAGAACTTACGACTCTGTGAGGGCTGTTCAGAAACTGGATAAGTTGAATTTTCCGATGTCGGCGCATTTTTGGGCCGCTGGCTCCGTCTGGCGTGTCTCATGCAGTTCATGCGAAATCCTGGAAGTGATGGGCGAAGCGTTTCAACCACTTAATCGCGGAGGCTGTCCGGTTGAACTGGACATCACTTTCCGCGTTGACCCCATGCTTCGCGAGAAACCGCCTTGGCCACAGCCATACTTCCGTGGTCTTGACCATATGGTCTATGCCGCCTACAGCCCGGGAAGTTCGATGCTGATTGACCTCCAGACGCCGCGGGTAATTGGTCAGTTTTCCGTAGCCATGGCGCAGGACTCGAGCTACTGGAGGCGAGTTCTACTTCCGGTTTTGTTGGGCATTGTCGGTCATGCGATATCGGTTACTCCGCTGCACTGCGGTTGTTTGGTGAAGAACGGTCACGGGCTGCTGCTGGCGGGTGCTTCGGGGGTTGGAAAGTCGACCCTGACCCTGTGCTTGTCACTGAATGGGTTCGCATATCTCTCGGATGACTGCACCTACTTTTCGCGTTCTGGCTCGCGTCTGCATGCCTGGGGCTTGCCGGTTCCCATCAAGCTCCTTCCGGATGCGGCCCGATACTTTCCCCAGCTTTCGGCCAGCGAGGCCATCCCGTCGTTGAACGGCGAAGTGGCCATCCATCTGGATCCAGAAACCATCGGACTCAGCAGATCCTCATCCTGCGAACCTCGTTGGCTGGTTTTTATCGAAAGGACTGACGAGTCCGGTATAGCGTTTAGACAGATCACTTCCAAGGAAGCTGCTTCTCGGTTTGTTTCAAACCTGGAAACGCTGCCACCATGCATTTCCAGCCAACGCCACCATCAGTTGGCAACGATCAACGCTGTGGTGGATCGAGAATGTTGGGTTCTTCGTCACGGGGTGGCCCCTGAGATAGTGGCCCATCGACTGCAGGAGTTCTGCGAAACACGAGGCTGATGTGTACGAAACGCTTTATTCGATGGAGCAAGTCGCAATTCCGATTGACCTGCTCAAGAGGTTTACTCCAACGCCATTCGAAGTTACGTTGACACTTTCAGGCGCAATGATCCATTTGGCGACAAACAGCGACGTGATGAGAGATCAACTGCGCATGCTTGAGCCTTCGGCTAAGCGAGAAAGCCAGGGCAATGGAACGTTGTTCTGGAGAATTGTCGTGGAGCCGGAACGCGAAGCGTACGATGAATCTCCAAGCGTGCATCGTTTGAGCCACGGCGGACTCGCCTTCGTCAGGATTGGACACAGGAGCTTCCTTGCTTACGACCGGCAGGCTCGCCAGGGAATCTCGTTCATCTCCGAGAACCTCGTCAGGAACGAGAAGATGTTTAACAAGTGCTTCCTGCCTGCGCTGATATCGCTGCTGAACGAATCCAGGGAGGCATCGTTGTGAATGCGACGCCTGCCGAAACCAAGGCGCCAACTCTGGGCCATGGTCGATCACAACCCGGGTCGCGATACTCCCAATCCGTAGCTATCGCTGAGTGGATCCTGCTGGCCATGCTGTTGGCAATCTTTGCCGAGCGCGGCTTCCTACCTGCATGGCGGACTCTGAACACTGATTTCCCCACCTACTACCTCGCAGCCTCCCTTCACCGCCGAGGTATTCCCCTCGACCGCGCATACGAGTGGCTCTGGTTCCAACGGCAGGAAGATTATCTGGGCGTCCCCCAGGCACTGGTGAGCTTTGCTGCCAATCCTCCGATGTGTGCGTTACCGATTTTGCCGTTTAGCGTCCTGTCACCCTTGGCCGCGAAACGCGTCTGGCTCGTGCTGAACCTCGGCTTTCTCGTTCTGGCTTTGGAGTTGCTGCGTCGTGTGACCAAGCTTTCCTGGCGCCGGGTTGCGCTCATCTCTCTGCTGTGCATCGTTCCGCTCCGTGCGAATTTCCTGAACGGCCAATATTACGTTTTCATGCTGTTGTTGATCTGCGCTGCTTATTTCTCTTCATGCGTAGGACATCGACTAACATCGGGGATGTTCCTGGCAGCGGCGGCATCGCTGAAGCTGTTTCCGGCCCTCTTCTTGATCCTGTTCATCTGGAAGCGCGATTGGCGTTCTGCAGCGGGTCTAATTCTCGGTGTTGCCGTGCTGACCACGATTTCGGTCGCTATGTTTGGGGCGCCGGTTCACTGGGTCTATTTAACCGAAGTGCTCCCAAGGGCGCTCCGCGGCGATCTGCTTGGACCTTACAGCCTTCAGTGGAATTCGTTCACCGCCCTCTGGCATCACCTGTTTCTTTTCGAGCCGGAGTTAAATCCTTCGCCTCTTCTGAATTCGCCGGTACTGTATGCATTCGCACAGGCGACAACCGCCGCCATGCTGTTAGTCAGTTTTCTGCTCGCAACTTCCGGCAACCATGCGAAACGCACAGTAGCATTGGAGTGGGCGGCTCTGGTTTCATTACTTCTCCTGCTTTCTTCCATGCCCTCCTCGTATCACTATTGTGTGCTGATCTTTACTGGTGTCGTTGGGATTGACGAACTCCTGAGAATTGAGGACAAACGCAAGGCACTCGTCTTCCTACTTTTTTTTTCGATCGCTTGTGCCCCGGTGCCGGGTCGGATTGCAAAGCTGTTTCTGCCCCGATTGTGCGCCAACCTCGCGCTCTACGCCTTGCTCCTGCAGAGTATGGCTTCTGGTAGGGACTTTCGGATTGGAAAGAGGTGGCTGGCGACTGCCATCTTGGCGAGCGCGGTGCTCACGATTTCTAATCTGAGCTCGGTGAAGAACCGAGCCGAAGACTTTCGCCGTCGTCTCTTGAATGTTTCGACCGGCTACAGTGCTAGCAATCCTGTCGCCATAGGAGACCGCGTCGTTTTCACCGAACTGTTCGATGAGAAGTACGCGGCGCTGTCTTTGCGAAATGGTGAAGTGCGAGAGATACCCTTTTCCGGTGACGTACTTTCGGTTGGAGGCAACGAACGCAGCTCAGTCGGGTATTTCGAACAGGTGACCGGGCAATCGTCCATCGTGCGGCTTTCGCTCGCGTCTTCAAATCCGATTCCAGAGCTTCTATCGGAGGGCCAGCGGCCTACGATCTCATCGGATGGCAGATGGCTTGCCTTCATTCGGGAAGAACAAGGGAGGGCCGCTGTTTGGCTTATGGAGCCCGAGTCTCAACGGACTGCGCAAGTGATCATGAACTGCGCGCCGAATATCTTGGATGTTAGCGTTACTTCGGAAGGCGATTTAATTGCCGCTGTAGGCGCAGTGAGTGAGCCGCATTTGGCTCTGGTGAGACGTTCGACCGGTATGGTTGAACCGCTGACTGAGATTGCCGGTCCAGCGAGATACCCGGCGATCTCTCACGACGGGAAACGACTCGCGTTTAGCCGACGGAAATTGGGGTCATGGCAGCTTGTGGTCCGCGATCTGGCAACCGGAACCGAGCAGCAATTGACGCACACTGCATGCAATGCGACTTTGCCGTCATGGGAAGACGCCAACACGTTGTTGTACGCAACCGATTGTGGGAGAGGGCTTGGCCTCAGTGCCATCGCTCGAGTCGCCGCGCACTGAAACATTGCGGCAGAAGGAAAACCTCCCAGCGAGAAACGGTCTTTTCACGGGTTCGTCAAGTCTTCCGGAGAAGTGAACGACTTCACCAGAGAACAACGGAAAGCTATGCCGCAGGCGACTTCACAAATCGGAAACTCTCAATCGTTTCGCCTGAGCACCGTTTCCATTGCGATCTTAGTTTCTCTGTTTAACTTTGGGGTGTGCTATTTCCGATCGTTTGTCTTTCCCAACATCCCACAGTTGCCTTTTGGAGATGCCGTGGGTTTCCTTATCAACGGAAGTAGAATCGTCGAGGGCCGACTGCCGTATCGCGACTACTTCCAGTTTCTCTCACCAGGCACAGAAGTGACGTATGCTGTTTTGATCAGGGGATTTGGCGCGCGCGCGTGGATCCCAAATCTAATGATTGCCGGTTTAGCGGCCGCAACCGCAATGCTGATGACTTTCGCTGCGGCACGCCTGATGCGTGGAACGGTAGTTGCTCTGCCGGGACTGCTATTGGCTGGACTTGTCTTGCCCGGATCGCTCGATGCCACGCACCACTGGTTCAGCACGGTTGCGATAATGGCCGCAATGCTGGTTTTGTTGGGTGGCGATACATTTCGACACATTGCCCTTGTGGGAGTTCTGTCTGGCATAGCAGGCTGGTACACACAGACCAAAGGAGCGACCGCTGCTGCTGGCTTCATGGCCTATCTTATTTTGAAGGGCTGGCGAGCGGGTGCTCCCGTACATGACCGTTGGCTCAAGTGCGTAGTCTTATCTGGCCTGGCGTTGGCGGTATTCCTTGCGGGTAATGCCTATTTCATCCGAGCAGCCGGTCTCAACCGCTGGTTATACTGCTTAGTAGTGTACCCGCTCCGGTATTACCCTTCTGTGGACATTAACAACTGGCACGTTTATGGCGATGGTTTCCGGGCACTTGGGCTCGGTAAAACAATCCCGTTCCTTTTCGTTCATGCCACCGTTCCGCTGGTCTACGCCGTTTGTATAGTCGTAATCGTTCGCTGGTCGAGGAGCGAGCCTCACCCGGATTGGGACAAAATAATTCTACTGTCTTTAACCGGGATCGCCATGTTCCTTGCGGTTGCCGCTGCACCTGGCTGGAAACGACTTTCGACCGTCAGTCCACCAGCGATGATTCTCCTAACCTGGCTCTTGGATCGATCGGGCGCGGTTGTAGCACGGTTCAGGGTCGGGCTGGGAACGGCAGCCGTCATGTTAGCGCTGGCGGCTGCGGTGAGAGGCCAAACCCGCTGGTCCGCATTCCTTAACCTCCCTGTTGGGAAAACCGCATTTACGGATGCTGCGCGCCATGACGAATATCGCTATGCCTTGGCCCATACGGAGCGCGGACAGTTCATGTTCGCGCCGCCGCCGGTTCTATTCGCGTTGGCCGTGAAAAATCCCGCTCCAATCGATAATTTTGTCCCTTTCGAATATACCCGTCCAGAACAAGTGGCCGAAACTGTTCGAGCGCTAGAAAAGTACGAAGTGCCATGGTTGATGCTCAATCCAGGAATGTTCACGTGGCCGAAGTCGAATCCCGCTTCCGATCACCTCGATCCCATTCGAGCTTATTTGACGCAGCACTACCACCGGCGGGTAGCCTTCCAGACTGGAGACGAACTGTGGGAGAGAACCGCGGGCAGCGCACGGGGATTCGAGTGGCACAGAGAGGCTTCGAGCGTTTGGCGCTGAAGGAATCCATCGAGGCGTTATCGTGAACCGAGAACTAGCGGAAGCCGTCGTCGGATGATTGAGCTTGTCCCTAGAAACGTGCGATGTAAATGCACTCAGCAAGTTCCGCGTGCATGATTGGCATCGTACGTTTAACTGGCTCGATCGGGCTGGCCTCACCCTCTACTTGTTACAGCGACTGAAGAGCATAGGTGCTAGCGAGCTACTCCCACCTCCAGTGTTGGCCCGGTTTGAGCAAAACCTTTCCGGCAACAGGCGACGTGTTGATTACCTGGCGGCTGAATTTAGTTCGCTTAACGGAAGATTTGGCCGCGCGGGCCTGAATTATGCGGCCATCAAAGGTTTCTCGCTTGTCCCGGCGTATTGCCCCGATGCAACTCTGCGTACGCCAAGCGATCTGGATTACTTAGTCGAAAAAAGCTCTTTGCCGTTGGCGCAACGCGTACTTGAGGAAGCCGGTTATCGCCTGCACCGGTTCTCCGATATCGAATTCCAGTTCGGCAGACCGTCCCCAAGAATTCCGACCGTTTCCGATGATCCGTATTCGCATGAAACCGAGCCACTCGTCGAATTGCATCTCGCATTCTGGAAGGGGAAGGTAAACCGTGTGTTGCTAAACGAGCCCGAATTTCGGCTGGATCAGACGATGGATCATGATTGGCAGGGTCTGCGCTTCCCGGCGTTGAACGACGAAGATGCGTTCGTTTTGCAAATACTTCACATATTCCAGCACACATTAGAAGGCTGGGTGAAATTGTGCTGGCTCCTTGAAATCGGCTGTTTCGTAAGAGCACGGTTATCCGATACCCAATTCTGGGATCTAGTCGATGCTCGCATGCGCGCGGTTCCTTGCCTGGCTGAATTCGCAGCGCTTGTCATGGGATTGACGGAGAGAATGTTTGCCGCTCCTATGCCGCGGATAGCGGCGAAGTGGACGCGGAGTCTTCGTCCTCCTGCCAGACTATGGCTTGAGAATTATGGACGGCGCTGGGCATTTGAGGAGCATCCTTACGACAGCTTAAGCTTGTTTTCAACTTCCAAACTCACCCTCTTCCTCCACCGCGAGTTTATCTCCGATCCCAAGGTTCGGCAGGAAATCACGAAAGGGCGTCTGTTTCCTTGGAAGCGCCCCGAACAGATAGCGGTTAAGGTCGACAATACCGTTGCGAGCCTCCTGACGGCGGGTCGGCTGCAATGGCAGTTTGTAATTCAGAGGCTGATCTTTCATTTCGGATCGAGTTCGCGATACTTGTTGGAAACGCCACATTGGCGCGAACTGAACAGACTCTCCGGGTCACATAGACCGCACCTGCCTGACGCTGTACCCCGAGGGGATCTCTCGAACCAGAAAATCGCTCCCAACTAGTCTCCCGTATCCGAAGCTTGCGTTTTAACTCATATCGACGTATTGACTAGAGATCGGCGAGCGAGAAACGGCCGCAGTCAATAAATTCGGGCTCCGGATCAACGCTTCGCTGCATCGCTCATTCGATTCAACGTCACGCAACCGGAGCCCTAATATTTCAAACGACCAGCAACTCTACTTAAAGTTGATCACGCCGAACAGACCGTTCGCATATCCGTTCGGGCCCGCGGTGAAGAACAGCTGATTGGGGTTGCCGTTCATTCCGCCGCCTTGGCCAAAAGCAAGCGCCCATAGGCCGCTGATGCTGAGGACTTTGTTGTTCGTACCTTTGAGCTGACTCAGGAACTTCCCGGTCTTGGCATTGAACGCGTTGATGCGGCCGTCGCCCACGTTGCCCACCAGCAAGGCGTTGCTCGCCGGACCAAAGTTCTTTGGCGCCAGCGCCACGCCCCAGGGTGCCTTGAGGTTTGCACTCTTGGTAAGGGTCTTGATCAGTTTTCCACTGGTGCTGAAAACGTCCACCGCGCCCTTGCTGAAAGCGCTGTCTGCGAAAGTCACGTACAGTTTGCCGTTGATGTTCTGAATACCGTACACCACCAGGCCAGTCAGTTTCGAATCCGTGAACGAGTTAACCAGCTTGAAGGTGCTATCGTAAACATCGACCTTGTTATTCAGATTGTCCGCGCCAAAAAGGAAGTGCGCCCCGTTGTTTACGCCCATGGCCAAGCCCGTATACCAGGCGTTTGCTCCGTTAACCACGACCACGGACGAGTTCGGGTTCACCGACGGATTCCAGCCACTGATCGTGCCAGGTTCAAAGGTGGCGAAAATGAACGCGGCGGGTCCGGAATTTCCACCTTGTGAAACTACGAAATCCGTTGTGCTTTTGTCGGTATTGGCGACCTGCCCCGTGACGCAATCTGGCACTGTGTTGCAGGTCGGAGGGACCGCGACTTGCCCCACCTTCACGCCCTTGCCGCTGTAGAAAGTGGTAACCCCGGTGCCATTGTCGCTGATCCAGAACGGCCCGCCGGAGAAGAACGACATTCCCCAGGCATTGACCAGTTCTTTATCCTGATGTTTGGCTTTGCCTGCTTGGTTCGACACTAGATTGGTGATGGCATATTGAGCGGCGGCGGGGCTTGGAATCAACCCCACAAGAATGACGAGTGAAGCCAGACACGCGAGCGTGCGGCGCGACCAATTCTGAGAGCCCATTCTTTCTTCTCCTTAAATTATCGAAAATTGACGGTAGTGGCTGCTGCGCCGGTGGGCGGAAATCGAGTGGGACCCAAGCGAATCCACTCACCCCGAATGAGAGGCATTCTCGGTGATCGACGCGGCAGTTGTGTCAAGGAAGTGTCTCCGAATTGTAAAAATTTGAGCAGGTGGCGAGATTTCGCAGCTTCGGGTGGGCTGAATTCCTCACACCTGAATTCCGAATCGCGCCCGCATTTCGCGGCGCCCGAGACCGGTGACGTCTAAAGCCCTGCTGTTTAGATCCTGCACAACCCATTTTCTTTTCAGTGCGATGTTCAGCAGGGCTGCTCCCAGCGCTCCGCCAACATGAGGCCGCCGCTCACTCCAATCCAGGCATGCGCAGGCGAAACGGCGGCGCAGCGTCCGAGTTGCTTTGAGGTCAACGCCCAGAGCCTCAAACGCTTTGGTTCCAGCCAAGGTGACGTCGTATGCGTTGTTGCTGCCTTTCGGATCAGAGGAGAGCCATCCTAATGCCTTGAGCCGGTCGTGGAGAGATACGCCGACCGTGCCCGCCATGTGATCGTAGCAAGTTCGGGCAGCCCGCAGCCGGCTCGGCGTGCTGGGCACGAACTTGCCGCGACGAACACCCGCGAGCACGCTCAGCCCTTCAAGCGTACGAGCGACGTTGGGTCCTTCGAGGCTGTAGAAACGATGCTTACCCTGAACCAGCACTTTGACCAGGTGAGCTGTCTTCAACCGACTCAAGTGCACGCTCGCGGTTGAGGGACTCACTCCGGCCACCACGGCAAGCTCGGTGCTGGTTCGCGCGTGACCATCCATCAGGCAATAAAGCATGCGCGCTCGCGCCAGCTCGCCGATGGCGGCTGCAATTGCGGAGACTGCGGCGTCAGGATGGCTTTCGACATTCATACTTTGATGATAGACGAAGTGTTCTTGTCAGGCAACTGGCAGACTGCGGAATGTGAGTCTTGCAACTGCACAGGTGAGCCGCCGCGAAGCCATTGCAGTTCTGGCGGCGACAGCGTTGACACTGAGTTCGGGTAATTCATGCGCAAGATGGACCACTAGGAGAATTGAAATGACGATAACCTGCGTCATCCGCTATGAGATCGATCCGTTCCAGCGAGACGAGTTCAAGAAGTACGCCGAGAATTGGGGTCGCATCATTCCTCGATGCGGCGGTCACCTTATCGGGTATTTTCTCCCTCATGAGGGCACGAACAACGTGGCCTGGGGTTTGATTGCATTTGCCAGTCTCGCCTCTTACGAGGCTTACCGGGCACGCTTGAAGTCAGATCAGGAAGCGCGCGAGAATTTTGCCATGTCACAGACGAAGCGCCTGATTCTCCGAGAAGAAAGAAACTTCGTGGAAGTCGTCGACGGAACATTCGGTCTTCCCTCAACTTTTTCAGGGCGGGGATAGCCGAGACGAAGCGTCAAGCCGAGGGCCGGACGTTTGGCCGCCATCAATTCGATGAGCTTACCAGATAAGTCATCTCTGGCACTCGCACGACGCCAGTGGTGTGGTTACCTTTCTAGTGGTGCCCGGGACCGGAATCGAACCGGTACGGAGTTTTATCTCCCCGGGATTTTAAGTCCCGTGCGTCTGCCAGTTTCGCCACCCGGGCTCTACGTGTAAGTGCGTTATTTTAAACTATATTTCACAGTATGTTCCTTCCTTCAAACAACGAATGTGAGACTTGTGCGAGAAAGTGTGAAGGTATTCGCGGATCTCCACAGGTCCCTGCACTTGCCATGAAGTGCTCTGCGGCCTTTCCCCAGGTTAAGATGCCCACCAACGGCCCGAGATCCGATTCTGATTCACAAGAACCTGCACGCCGTGGTGTTCAATAGTCTTGACCGTGCAGAGTTCGGGTCTGGTGCAGATCGCAAGACGAATCTCCAACACCGAGGTCATTCGAGTGCGGCCCAGCAAGTGGAAAGTGATAGTGTCTCACTTTTTACACTGAGACACCATCGAGAGGATTACATTACCTTGGTTGTCGTGTGCGAATGCGCAAGCTAAGACCCAGTCCCCGGACATTTACTGAGGCTGTTAAACGGGCAGCGACAGTCCCGAGGAAACGCGATGGCGCCGGATGCGCTAACCGATATGACCGCCAGCGGAGCGTAGTAATGGGTGATGCCATGCGGCGGCAGAGCGACTGGGATGATATTCCCGTTCGGGTCCGTCACCGTGGGCCACTCGACGTCTCCGGTAGCGGTTCTGGCTGGAATCAACCAATAGTCTCCGGTGAGATATTGGTTTACCGGGGAAGTTGCTGCGGCGACCGGGTCTGCCGGCTCGAATTGGATTTGAACGCCGTCTTCCAAAGTCAACCACACACCTTCCTGGACAAAAGCGCAATTGTCGTTGGCGAGTGTGAGGCCGCCTTCGTCTGGATCGCCGTTAGTCTGATCCCAGCGCCGCAGTAACGGGTGGAGAGTCTCAAGGCTTCCCAAGGTCGCGTCCGGCGAAGTGCCACTGAGGGTTACGATCAGGCCGGCGGTTTGGATAGACTGCACAGACTGCAAGTTGCCGGGCAGGTTGAGCAGAACCGAGCGATCGTCCTGCACCTCGACCAAGCTGCCTTCGACCAATCCAAAACGATCGTCGCGGCCGAGACTCTCTACGGTCACCTTGGTAGTGTTCCCGCCACTTGCAATGGGGTAGATGGCAGATCCGTTCTCCCTCGACCACTTAAAGGTGGCTGCGGTTGTGTTGGTGGCGGGTGTAGTTGCAGGATTCCACGCAGGGCCGCTGCGATTGATTTCGACCCGGTACAACTGGTTTTCTGGTCCGGTATAGCTGGCGTTCGGATTGATGATGCAAGGATTCGTCGATTGAGATGTTTGCTTTGCCATCGCCTGCAGCCAGCCGCGAGGCTGCGGTTGGAGCTGAGAGCGGAGTCCCCAAGGAGTCATGCAAACAAGGTCTGAGGGGGCCACCCCGGTCTCCCAGGGTATAGCTTTGACCTGCCAGACCAATTTGCTGCGGGCGGCCGTGTCAGGACCACCCAATGCCACTTCGCGAATGCTGTCGTCTTCCGCATAAGTAATGGCGCGCTCCCAGACGTCCAGGTAGATCTGCAGGTTGCCACTGGTGCTGCCGGGTGTAAGCGGCGGCGGACTGGGGGGAGTCGCGTTGAGTAGATTTGGGAAGTCTGGCTGATAGAAGTAAGTGATGAGACGGCGAAGCATCGGAGTATTGAAACCCGCAATACTGGGGGCGGATTGGAAAGTGATCTGATATTGAGTTTGCGTGCTACCTGCACTTGTTGCCTCGCTCACACTGGCGATCTGAACAGGGACGGTAGCTGGCGGTGGGGTGGATGAAGGCGTGGCGTCAAAGATTTCGTAGAAGTAGGGATTCGGCTGCAAGTCGAAATCCGAATTCCAGTTCATCGCCTGGAAGACAGCTGGAGTTGTCGCGGTGGTTGGGAAAATGGCGATCGGAGTAAAGTCCGCCTGACAGAGCAACCCGTTTACGTAGTAATTGCCGAAGCCAATGTGAAAATCATCCGGGTTTGGAGCCGCTGTGACGGCAAAGCCCAAATTGCTTTGCGGACCGCCCGCGGGGCCGATCAAGTCCGCCGCCAGAGTTTGCACGTAATGCAGCAGGATCGCCGCCTGCTCGTTCATATCGGCGTCGAGCTGGACTCTGCCTTGCTGCGTGAGCACACGAGCAAAGTGCTTCAGCGGATGAAAAGTGTCCCGTGTCAGATCGGCTTTCATGCGGTCCTCCCTAGCTGGCGTAAATGGTTCCGGCGTTCATGTCCGCCGGGGTGTACTCGTCCAAGCGGGCGCGAAGATTGGCCTCCCGCTGGGGTTGATACAAATCGTGAAACGCACCCATCTCCGACTCGTCATCCGCGCCGGTTGTAATTTCGGGCGCGCAATGGTCAGAGAGCTGACAGTAAGTGGGCTTGCCGTAACGTGTGCTGTTGAACTCGGGCTCGACGCGCGCCCGTGCCTGTTGCAGCAGGACGTTTCGTATGGCATTGGACAGACTGGGGTTGTCCTGCTGCGCCTGTGCGATGATGGCTTTCTCCACGAGGTCAGGCTGGCATTCGAAACGCTTTGGCGTACGTGAGCCGGATGTGACATAACAGAAGCGCATGCACCCTTGTTGCCGGCGGCAATCCTGGATCACGCCCATAAAGATGCAGTTCTCGGCCAGCGTTATGGCGTGGGTTTGCACTTGCCCAAACACGGTGCAGCGACGGATATCGAGGATGGAGAAGGCGCACAGTTTTTCGGGAGCGCCCAGCGCGATGGACTTGGGGCTGGTCGCGTCCAGAATGCTGTCGCTGATATAGATCAGGCACGGATCTTCGCGAACTTCGTCGCGATTGACCTGGATGGCGCCGATGATGCTGTGTTCAATGCGCACGCAATTCGGCGCCTCATCGAGTTCGAGGCTGGGCTCGGTGGGTCGCACCGGTTCGCAGTTGCAGTCCATTCCCCAGCCCGGTACCAGCGTTGAGTGGCGAATGGTAACTCCGCCCACACTTCCCTGCACCTGAACCCCGCGGCCCGTCACTACGACTCCGTCAAGCGTGAACCAGTTGGTCGGTTCCGCGCTGGGAGAATCCGCGTTCGCCACGCCGTTAATCATCAAATTGTCAGGGGCCGAGGTCTGCCAGTTCAGCAGGCGGATGACGGGACGCTTGCCGCTGGCAGAACGCAGTTGAAGAGTCTGAGCGGGCTGGAGCGTGATGCTGATGGGCTCGACGTAAACTCCGCTGTCGGCAATCTCGATGACGGCGTTCGCGGGATTGTCGCTCTGCCACTGCTTGAGCGCGTCGTTGATGCGGGTGAAATTTTCCTGCTGGCCGACCAGATAAAGGTTGTAGGTCGCAGGCTGCGAAAGTATGCGCTCGTATTCGCCTCCTCCCATGTCGGCGCTGAAGGCGTAGTTGTAACTAACCCAGACTCCCTGGCGGCGAGTTTGTGTCGGCGGAAAAGCGATGCGTCCAAGCATCGGGTCGACCGCAATTTGCCCGGGCAGCGGACGGTAGGTCCAATCGGTCAAGTCGGCAACCACGATCGAACTCGCGGCGACCAGCGTCCGCGGCGAACCTGTCCAAATTTCGAAGCTCTTGCCGTCGCCGTAATAATAAGGAATGCCGCTGGTCATGGTGTCAGTCGCTCTGTCGGTCTCAAAACAGTCGAGGCCCCGGCGTGTGATCGGCAGAGGAAGGTTGAGCTTTCCAGGCGGATGCGCAGACGTGTTCTGGGGTCGCGTGTATAAAGGCGTGTCACTGCCCAAGACATTGAATAGGAAACAGTTCGGACTTTCTTGTTCCTCGCAGTAAGCCGGAGCCTGTGTGACCGAGTAAGTTTTTAAACGCCAGACGAACACTCCTACGCTCGGAATGTTGTAGAACTCCGGAAAATGGCGCGTCCCGATGCAGCGGACATCCACGATGTGCGCAATTTTTTCAAAGGCGGTGCCGAGATCGTCGAGGGCAGCGCCATCGCGGATATCGACGGTCCGACCGCGCTTCAGACGCAGATAGTTGATGTTCTGCGTGAAACTCAGCAGCCGGTAGAACTCCACTGCCCGCGCCGGCCAACCCGCAACCGCAGCAGCCAGCTCCTCCAGAACGGCGAGCGTGCCCTTGCGCCGCCGGAACCGCACGGTGTTTGCGACCTCGCTGCGGGGAATGAGAATTCGTTCGCGGACCTGCGCCCGCGGCGATTGCACCCCGGTCGGCTGCCCGACGTCGTATAGCGGCGTGTAGCCAACCAGATCGCCGATATAGGGAACTACCCAGTCCTGGCACGTTTCGACGAACCAGTTCTCGTAGAGCTGAGCGATGTCGGCGTCTACGATGTTGACCTGTTCGGAGATCACCTGCAGCAACGCGCGCAGCGGATAACCCTGATTCGCGTCGCGCAGCTGGTAGACCGCCGGAAGTAATTGGTAAAGCCGGTCCGGGTTTGGCGTGGTGCTCATGTCGTGATCTCCGTCAGGATCAGGGTGTCGGGGATGTCGGGCGTAAGAATGACCAACTGCGCCGGCGCAATCCCGCCGGTCGCAGTCGAAGTTGGACATACGCGCGCCAGGTTCGCTCGGACAAAACTCTTTAGCGTCAAACTGCTTGCCAGGCTTGCCAACTGCGTTGCCGTGACAGTCTCGGGTACAGAATCGAAAGTTTGCACGTTGACGTACTGCACTCCGGCAACGGCCTGCATCGCACTTACGGCCTCGCTCAAGAATGCGCTCTGACCAAGGTCGCGGTTGTCGAAACTGTACAGATCGAGAAGTGTGGTGCGCAGGTTGGCCGCCACGAATTCCCACGTGTAGTCAGATTGGATTTTGACTCCAGCCGCGATCACCAGAACCTTCAGCTGGCGAAGGTCGATTTGGATCGGTTGATTGGGATCGCCCGCGTCCTCCAAAGCTTGTACCAGCGCCTGATATAGATCGGTCGTCGGATCGATCGGAATATCGTCTTTGCCGGCGATGGTAATGTGGACCAGCAGCTTGCGGCCATTGGTCAGCCGAACCGAGCTGGCTTTTCCGATTCCGGCAAAGCTGCGGGCGAAATCGGCGTAGTCCTGCACCGAAACCAGATGATCGAGCGCGGTGAGACCGATGGGAACGTTGCGCCGTGCCTGATCGCGCGTGTCGCCATCGGCTCCGCCCGCCGCTGGCAGCGGATTGATCACGCTCTGAACCCCAAGCGGCTGCGTGGCCAGCTGGCTGATCTGCAATGCCTCGACATTGCCCGCTTGTCCGGTTCCGCTGCGATAGACGGCTTTTACGTTCGCTGTACCTGTGGGCACTCGCAAGCCATGTGTGCCGTCACCGGTGATGACCGTCGTGTTTTCGGAATCGTCGGTCTGCGTAATGTATTCGCGATCTGAAGGGCCAACCACGAAAAGGTTTTCGGCTTCCTGCCACTCGACCTCGTTCACGGTGACAGTCAGAGTGCTCTGTGCGCCGCTCGGAGTGGGAGCTGGTAAATACGTCAACGGTGACTGGCTTAGCGGGAATCGCTGCAGCGGCTGACTGGCGTCGCCATCGCCTAACACCTCTCCCTGCGTTTGGCCATTCGTGGCTTTGACCACGTTGCCGTAGATGGTGACGGTTGTGGCATCGTAAGTATAGGCAAGTTTGTTGGCGAGGGTTAGGATGGTGTGAACGGGCTGAGTAGAAATCCGCCACGCAAACACATCCCCGACTTCCTTTGGCGAGAGCTGCCCCTTCGGGTATGGTTGGAGCGTCGATGGGTCGACCAGCAAGCCTTCGAACTCCGGGAATTCGCCTTGGAGTTGGGCTGACGTAGGCACATAGGCGCTAACGTAAGTTCCTTGCGCGAGTTGTACCTGATCGCAGTATTGCTGATTAGGGAATGAAGCCTGCAGGTGATTCAGCGTTGCTAGGGGAACAGCGAGTGCTCCGACTACCAACCTATCGCCTTGGGTATTTGCATCTGTCGTGTAGTAGATTTGTGAAAATGGAATTAGACCTGCGGGAAAGGTTGCGCAAAGCGGCGCTTGCGATCCCTGCACCACGGAAGAGACCATCACCAATTCACTTGCCGTAACCCCGGTGGTATTTGGAATGTCGGTGCGTTCTCCGGAAACGATGATCCACCGGCCCGAGTCGAGTCCGTCATAGAGTTGCGCCAACTCGATGGTGGTGCCTCCCACATCCAAGTCGAGGGGTTCCTCGGCAAGGTCCAGAGCTTCCGCCTGCGCGTAGACAATAGTGCCCTGCAATATAGTCGGAGCGTTCAGCGCCGATCCGAGGTCGCTCGCAGAGAGCTCGCTGAGCCACCCCGGATTCAAGGTGAGCTGAGTGGACTTGCCTGTAAAGCCAGATCCAGTTGCCATGGAGACAGTAACGGCCGCTGTGACTTGGTGGTAAGTTGTTGTGTAAGCGGTCGTGCCAGTGTCTGGCAATGGGGGACGGGCGATCGCCACCCAACTTCCGATCTTGATCTGCTCGGAAGTCACATCCAGAGCGACCGCTGTAGGAATTCCGTCGTCGGTACCAAGATTTACCCAAGCGGTGTTAATAGTGGGAGGTGTGAAGCCCGTAAGCTGGTTGTTAGCGTTATACGTGGGCAGTCCGTTACTGTTGCTCGCAAATAGTCCAGCTTTAACCCGCATCGCGCTTACCTGAACCTGGCTGGAAGCCGCCTCAATACCCGACCATGCCCGGTAGAGCGTGGTCGCGGCGGCGGGATGAAACGTTTTGAGCAGGCGCGGCGCAATATCCGACGCGGGTGAGAAAGCCCTGCCAACGGTTCGTGTTAGCCGGAAGGTATTGGCGGGTTGTAGTGAAGGCGGCAAGGTTAGCGGTTCAAGTATGTCCAACAGCTTCCCGAGTGGATTCGGCGCCAACGTTGTCGTCAGAGCCTGCGCGGTACCGCTTCCGCCGATCTCGGTCCCTATCGCGGGCAAGAGTTGTACGAGCGAATTGAGGGCGTCGATTATGTCTCCTAGCCAAGGCGCGAGCCGAGTGAAATTGCGGCGTACCGCAACGTCGTACATCCCCTGGATTTGCGGCAAGGCGCCACTGACCATATCAGCGGCGGATTGCGCGGTGGTTGCTGTCTGCACGTTGCTGACGAGATTGTCAAGAATTGTTGCAGCCTGTCCGGCTACGTCTGACCCCGCGAAGATAGCGGATGCGTCATCGATGAATGGCTGCAATGCAGTCTGTACCGTGTTGTAAAGCGAATTGCCCTGAATCGGCGGGGACTCGACAAGCGTTACTTCCGTCAGGCTTTGAGCCGCCTGTACATCTACCGACTTCACGTTTCGCAGCACCTGCTGGCCAGGGCTGTTTCCGAACCCTAGCAGGAGAGCGTCTCCGACGTTCAGATTCGTGGAGATGCCTTGGAAGTAGATTGTGTCACGCGTGGCCGCATCGGTTCCAGGATCGACGCTCTGCGTGATCACCTGCGGCCGGGTCAATCGCACGCCCAAATCATTCCACACGTCGCGTGCCGGCAGATCGGCGTAGGTCTCGAATGGCTGTGGCGTCTGGCCCACCGCTGGTATGCTCTGCGCTCGCGTGCCTGCGGGAATGGTGCCGTCAAAGCCCGCGGCCACGGTGAACGCCAGATAGACGCTGGCGGAAACTCCCGAGCGCAGTCTGTACCCGACCAGCCGAGCCAGTTCGAGGACGGACCTGCTTTCGGTCGCAGTCCGCAGGTAGCCTTCGTTCGCGATGCGCTCCTGGTAGAAGGTGAGCACATCCGCAACCGTTGCCCAGGCGTCGAGCAATGCAATCGCCGGATCACTCAGCTGGCGCGTGCTTAGGCCGGGACCGATTCTTGTAAAGGTTTTCCCGTCGCTATTCAGCACCAGCCCGTTGAGCGGAAAGATTCGCTGCACATTGCCGCTGCCGTCGGACGCGGGCACATCGAGGTAGATGCTGGAGATCCGAGCCAGCATGCTCTCCAGAAAAGTGGCATAAGTGCCCGCACGATAGGCGAGCGCCGGCAAGCCAGGCCGGTTTGCTTCCGACTGCGGCGTAACCACTTCAATGCCGGCGCAGCATCCACAGGGCTGTTTCATCGTCCACCTTCCATGGTCAGAACCAGTTGTCCATGTTCAGGAAAGTTCGGGTTGTTATCGAGTTGTGCGATCTCAAAGGGTCCCAGTAGCAGAGCTGAGTTCGGCGGCAACGCGTCAGCATCCTGAGGGCTGCCAGCCAGACTGCTGATCTCGAAACGCTCCAGCTCAGTCACCATCACGTTCTGCACCCCGGCAATGGCTTGCACGGTCGCCAGCAATTGGCTGACGTAAACGCCGCCGCCGAACGTCAGATTGTTGGGATTGAAAAAGCCGAGGGTGCCATCGAGCAACACGCCATTACCCAACGCAGCGAGCACGGCTGCTTCGACGTCGCCTCGTAGATAATTGGGCAGCACGCAAACGGTGATACTCACTTTGAGGGGAACGTACTCGGCCGCGCTCACGAGCAGGTCGTAGCCCATGCGCCGGTATGGCTCCAGGTACAAGGTGACCTCCTCGATGAGTTCCTGGGGCGACGCTTCCTCGTCCATCGGATCAAGGGCCACCAGAGCCGTGTGCCAGCTTCCGGTCCAGCGCAAGGCGGCATTGGCGCCCTGAAGCTGCGTGAACGTGGCGGTGCAGATGGCGGAATCCTCGGCTTCGAGAGTCGCCCGCGCTTCGAGGCGCCGCTCGTTGTCTGCGGCGATGCTGGCGTAGTCGGCGGCGGTGATGGCGCGTTCCATCTGATCTCGAAAAGCGTACGGCGCAAACTGCTTAACGTCGTCGATGGGCTCTGGATCCGTGCCTCCCGCGGCCGCCAGCAAGTTGCGTGGCCGAAGGTTGACTCCGCTGAGTTTTTCCTGTCGCAACACGATATATGTGATCGTCTCCGCGCCAACGTTGCCCTGTGTACCATTGCCCACGCGGTAGGCGGCGCGGAACAGCGTGCCGGCGTCCGGCCGATATCCGCACGCGCCGTCGCCGAAGCGCACATGGCCGAAGCCGTTGTTATCCATTTCGACGACAAATTCGAGGTCGTTCGGCCCACTTTCCAGCAGATCGCGCTGCACCGACCATGTCTGGAGCAGAGCGGTAAGATCGGTGATCAGTTCCGCGGCCAGAGCCGGCGGCAAGGGCAGCGAGCCGTCCCAGGCAGTTAGCGCCTTCTGAGTCGTTGGACTCAACTGCGCCAAGAGGAACTGTGAATTTGCGTTCGCTGGTGGGTGCAGGCTTGTCGCCAATCCTGTTGGGTCGGCGAGATCGTCAAATGTGAACAGCGACTGCATCACACAGGGTGGTTGCGGCTGTGTCGGATTTGTACCGGCCGCGCAGGTTGGCGCCGGAGGAATGCTGGTCAGCGAAATATTCGGCAGCCCCTGCCGCGGATCTTGGCGCATGAAATCAGCCGCGGAGCACGCTGGCGGCAATGGCTCGC
The DNA here is from genome assembly GCA_035483835.1 of Terriglobales bacterium. Taxonomy (GTDB): domain Bacteria; phylum Acidobacteriota; class Terriglobia; order Terriglobales; family Acidobacteriaceae; genus JABDBE01. Next base: position 78,689 of record DATHPO010000343.1, on the reverse strand, counting down.
TGCACGTCAGTGGTTCCTGGCTGAGGGTGGGGCGAAACAATCCTGGCGTGATCGTGACGCTCGCGGTCTCGCAGCACTTCGGGCAATGCGGCGTTGTGGAGTTCGTCGGCACCGTGCCGATGACTTCCACCGGGTCGCCGCCGTTATCGACCAGAATTACGTTGCCGCGGGCTACGCTCACGTTCTCCATGCAGGTGCAATCGGGAGCTGGTTGTTGCGAGGAGATGCAGAGCGGAAACGTGAGCGCATCCTCCGACGCCCACTCGATCTCGACAATCGGCGTTCCGTAGGGCTGCTTCCCGTAGAGAGGATCAACTCCGGGTGTCACACTCGTCAGCCGCACCGCCTGGCGATGCGTCGGGTCCGCATCGGGAGCCCGGCCGGTCTTCGGGCCGAGTACTTCCTCAAAAATCAGGATGTCGCCAACCTTCAGCTTCAGTTGGCGAACGCTTCCCGGAGGACCATCTGTCTGGGGCGGAGGGAGCGCAACTGCGTCTGCTTTCTGAACTGCGGGCTGAGTCGCACCCGCAGTCGTTTTTGCGGACGACGGTGCTGCTGGTGGCGCCGTTCCCGACGGCGGCACAGTTCCGACCGGAGGAGGCTGAGTGCCAGTCGGTGGCGGAGTCGGCGGCGGCGCAGGAACTACCCACGCATCGGCCAGCGTCGCCGAGGTCGCGCCCGGCGCGAGGCAGCATTGGCAATCGCCCCAGGTGTAGAAATAAATTTCGCTGTGGGCAGCGAAGATGCAGATATTTTGCCCGCCGTTCCAATACAGTGGCTCGAAGACTTCGTAGTTTGTAGCATCCACACCGACAAGATTGGCAGGAGTGAGAATGCGGTTGGTCACGGGCGCGCCGGGATACGGAGTGATGAAATAAATTTCAGTCGGATCGAACATCTGATCGGTATCCGTCCAGAGGGTGACCCAGGCGCGCGCGTTGCAGCCTTCGTGCATAAGATAGTCCACCAGACGCGCGTGCCGTCGCACCGAAATACGCTGACGCGCGGTGCCGAGATAAGCCTCAGTCGCCACCGCATCCTGGTAATAACTCAAGTAATCGCCCACATAGGCCAATAACTCGACGAGCATGATGCCCAAGTCGGGCTCGTGGGTCTCGGTCCATGCGGGCATGATCAGCGCCATGCGGTCCAGGATCAATTGGCGGAAACTCTCAGAATCTTTCGACAGGTAATCGATATCGGGTAGCGTGCGCTGGGGCGGCGGACAGGTGCACGGCTGCTTGCAATCCAGATCGGTGGGACAGCTCGCCTTGAAACTGAAACAAACCTGGCTGTAGCGCGGGTCGAAGCCATCCATCGGTTGGGTGGTAGGCTGACCGTTCACGGCGTTTACGATGCTGATGGTGTAGTTCGAAAAATCTCCGGCTTTGTTAACACGTATTTCAAGATAGTCGTCGAGAGTAGGATCGGCCTGCGGCTGAACACGAACCGACGTGATCTGCACGTCGCGAATGCGACGGCCGCCCGTGAGCACCACATTGGCCTTCCCAATGTTCGCGGGAGCTTTCCCCAGAAAGAACACATTCAGCGTGAGCTGCTGCTGATCGGCTACCTCGACGTAATCCAAGCCATACACGCTGGCGGCCCTTACGTCCTCACGCCGTTGTTCTTCCCGGCAGCTCAAGCTGGGGTCGTTCATAAAATGCTCCGTCGAATCGTGCTACGTGCTGGGTGCGCTGCGCACGAAATTTTCCGTGCGCGCATCGCCCGTACTCTTGATGACGTACTGAACCATCACATTCAGCGTGGAATCCTGCGCGGTCACTTGCAGCGACCGCAGATCGATCAGGTCTCCGAGATAACGCTGCAATGCCGCCTGCGTTGTATACTGCAATGCTGCCGCCAGCTCCGTACTGTTGGGTGCAAACACCATCTGCAGCAGTCCGCTGCCGAAGTCGGGTTGATTGACACGCTCGCCGGGCGATGTAAACAACAACTGCTCGATCATCTCGTTAATGTGATCGTTGTCATCGATGCGTGCGGTTCGGCCGCGTCCGTCTAGGTGAAAAGGAAAATCGATGTTCATAGTCTTCCTATAACGTGCTTCTTATCGCTACGACTAAATGGCCGTTACACGCACCTGCGTCACCGCGATTATTAGCGGTGTTCCGGTGGGCGCGCAGATCGCCTGGCTGCTAAGCACTACTAATGGCTGTCCCAGGGAGGTAACTCGCGTCGACCCAACCAGCCATTGCGCCGTCAAGCATGGCCCATTCGCCGCCGGAGGAGGCGGAAAGGCGCAGCCGGCAACCACATATGGCGCTGCGATCGTGACCGTCGGCTGGCCGAGCACTGTGACACGCGGATTCGGAACCGTAGGCTGAGCCTGTCCCCCGTGGGAACACATGACAGTCGCGCCGACATGCACCAGAAACCCCGGCATGTTTTCTCCTTTTGTGCTCTAAACCACGACCAGCGCGCCCGCGTTAATTGTGACCGTTGGCCCGGTCATGATGATGCTTGCGCCTTTTCCGTTCTGAATGTAGATACCCGTGTCGTTCACGATGATCGTCGCCCCGGTCGTACTCTTGAGCATGATTCCGCCGGTCGGGCCCGGCAGATCGCTGACCACTATGGCGTTCTGCAGCGTTGTCTGAATCACATAATTGGGATCGCCCGGCACGCCCGCCAGCGCCAAGGCCGGCACCTCGGCCACGCTCCCCCACCAACCACCGGTCCACACGGGAAGATCGGGGTCCCCGGCTTCAAACTGGATCCACACGCCCGCGCCAATTTGCGGCACCATGAACGTGCCCATTTGCTTGCCGGCAACGGGAATACAAGGCGTGGCCCAGGTGGTGGGAATAATTCCGCTGACATCGGGCACGAGAGCGATGATGCGCCCGATCTGCATCGGATCGACGTTGTTCACCACCGTCCCGCGGTACACGCCGAAATATTTGCGACCCGATTTCATACGCTCACCGTCGAAACGGCAGAACCGACTCCGCCCCGGGCCAGACTGAAGCTCTGCTTGTATTCGCCGCGCTTGATGTTGTGGGTTACGCTCTTTACGTAATATTGACCGTCGAAATACCCGCCCGCTCCGCGCACGGCAGCGCGCATCCGAGCTTTAAAAACCTGACCATAGCGGAGCACGTCGAGTTGTCCGCTGCCGGTGACTACTTCGGCGGTATCGAACATCTTGGCGAGCGCAGCGCTGGCGGCGCCGGGGAAATCCTCGTTTGCGACCGGCGTCAACTGCGTCACCTTCAGCACGGTGGGAGCCTGCGAGGACAGCCGCGGTTTGAAAATGTCGATACTGGGAACCGGAATCGGAATCGGGAGTTTTGTGATGGGCTCGATAATGGTGACCAGCCATTGTGTCGCCAGCGTTCCGTCGTACGAGAAATTCAACGAATCGATATTTGTGTTGCCATCGAAATTGATGCTGATGGCGGATTGGGTCGATCCGAACATCTGGCTCAGGTCCGGTCCCCAATACGCCATACTTTTGCCGGGGGTTGGACCAGGGTCGAGATAGAAGATCCAGCCGGTTTCTCTGCCCATGGTATTGATGAAGGCGTAGTCCGTGCCGCTCTGCTTGATGAAACTAGACAACGGGTTTTCAATTTGGGGGATGGCGTTGGGAATCGCTACCGGGGTCACGCCCAATGGTATGTACTTGGCCAGGATCGCTTCCACGATCAAGAAATTAGGTAAGGCCGGGTAGGGGATGCCGGTAAGGTCGATGAAATCCATGAGCGCCGTCAGATCGAGCCCGGTTAGAGTCAAGGTCGATTTGCCGGGCTTGGAGTCGGGTGTAATGTCCTGTTTGGTAATAATTCCGTCCATGAGGACTTCGGTCGCTCCATTGACAGTGACGGCGATGATGACGCGAGTACGGGGATCGAACTGGCCGCCGACCAGCATCTGCTGTACCGGAGATTGTTTCGCGAGTGTGAGCTTGAGCTGAAACCCGCCCTGGCTGCCGACGGTCGAAGTCACCTGCACTTCGGTCAAAGCGTCGATGACGGCCCGGGGAACGGGCGAGGCGTTGAACGGTCCCATCATCAGGGTCAAGTAAAAGCCACGATTCATAGCGCGCTTCCAGTGATCCCTTGAGGTAGCGTGATCTTCAGCACGGTTCCGACGGTCTGAACCAAATCCTCGGACCGCATAGCGCCGTTGGCATCGGCGATGCGCCAGAACAATTCCGGATCGCCGAGAAATTTGGCTGCGATATTGTCCAGGCGCTCGCCCTGGGTCACGATGTGCTCCTGTAAGAGCTGGAAGCTATCGGGCGAGGGCAGAAAGCGGCGCGTCAGATAAATGATGGTCGTACCGTCCGCAGTGGTCAGCGTTTCTGTGTTCATCCCGTAGTAGCGACTGGTGGAGGTAAACAGGTTCTTCTGCAGGGACGCCTGCGCCAGCATCGCCTGGACGGGATCGGTGGGAGTGCCATTGCTCATGGAATACCTCGAATTCCCAGGGCGCTGAACGTGCCGCCCTGATACATCTTCGCCAGCGATTCCTTCTGTTGCTGATAGACCATGTAGAGACTGCCGCCCTTGTCGGTGAAGTAGAGGTCGTCGATGCTCAACACGCGCAGTCCGAGGCTTACCTTGGCGCGGATGGGATTGAGCGCTGGATCGAAGGCCTCTTCCGTGATGCTGAAATCAGTGATCCGAACCGGAACGATACGGTTTGCGCTCCATACAAAAAGCGTCAACGGCATCATGACGGGCATGATTTCGAGCGTGCCCGCCTGCGACAAATTGAAATTGTTCTGCAGTGTGGTGCTGGACGGATACACGGTCGTTTCGAGCGCTGCCAGTTGCGGGAAGATTCCGTTCTGCACGGTGTTTGGGTTCTTATCGGGATCGGCAAGCTGATCGGTGGCATCGATCTCGGCGTCCACCTTGAAAGTCTCAACCGGCGGCCCTTTCAGGCGCAGCGCTTCCGAGCGGTCGCCGCCTTCTTCCGCACCTTGAATCTTCAGCGTGCGCGAAAGCGTATCCGGGTTGTACTGCAGCACGATGATGCCGTTCGGCAGCACGGTGAACGTGTCTGGATCGAGCAGCACGAGGCCGCCTTTCAGAATGCGCGGTGATCCCGGAAATGTGCTCATGAATCCGTTTTCTCCAGTAATCAAGAGTGACGGGCTTAACCCGTTAAGACCTTCCTGAAACGAGGCTCCAGAATGTCGTTCAGTCGTGATCCTGGCGCCGACTTCTTCTCAGGATTCGTTGAAGGTTGCGACCGTGTCGGTGAACTACTTGGTTGCGATGTAGTGCGAGAGGCCTCCCGCTTACACTCCGTCGGCGGGTTCGTCGCCGGATTGCCGCCTTTTCCATTCACGTCCTCGCGCAATTTCAGCAGCTTGTCCCTGTCGGCTGCGAAACTCTTCTGGTCGTTCTCAGGAAGACAATTGAAATAGCCAAGCGCAGAATCAATCAAATCACGACGCATCGCGTACGGCAGTCGGCCGGTGCCAGCCCTCTCCTGCGCTTGCGCCTCCCAAGAGAAAGCCATGAATTCTCTCTTGTCCTTATTGGCTGCACCGCCCAGTCCGCTCCTTTGCTGATCGATATGCTGCAGTTCGTGCCCAACCTGCAGAACGCGTCGCGCAAAGCTGTCAATGTGTTCGACAAAATACCTGCCCACGGCGATGCTGCCCTTAATGTCATGGCCTGTACCCACTGGGGACGTTGTTAGCCCAGGATCGGATTCGTCGTAGACGACATCACTTACCTTCGAGGTGTCGTAGTATGTTCTTAGGATGTCCATAACTGCCTCTTTTGCGCGCTGATCGACACCCTTAGTTGTGTCTTTGGCCTTCGCAATGATGGCCTTGGCTTTGTCGTCGACAGGGTTGGGATCCCGTTGACGGTGAATCGCAGCGGCCACAGGCGTCCTCACCTGAGCCGGTTCGCCACTGGAGATCCGCTGACTGTTGTTCTGTGCTTCTGTTTCTGCAGCCGAATGACCGGACGGTGCAGGGTGGCCGGCGGTTAACCCTTGCTGGACCACATGAGTCAGTTCGTGTGCGAGTAGTTGCCGGCCAGTCGTTGAATCAGGCGCAAACTGTCCACTGTTAAACACCAAGTCGCTGCCAACTGTGTAGGCCAGGGCACTCACGGACCGAGCTGATTCGGCTGCTTTGCCATCGTTATGCACGCGAACCTGGCTGAAGTCAGCGCCAAAGCGCGGCTCCATAAAGGCGCGGGTAGCGTGATCCAGGGGCTGGCCGGGCGACTGCAGCACGTCGTGCACAATTGGCGGCGCGCTGGCCGGGCCGGCTTGTTCCACACAGCTTCGCTGCAGCATCGTTTCCTTTTTCTTGCATTCGTCGCACTGTTGCCCTCCGCTTGTGAGCTGGCCGCACCCGCACTTGCGTTGCATTCTGAAGGGCGCCGGGTTTACTGCTTCCCCCAGTTTCTTAGCGGATACAGCGCCTTTTCTAGTCACGACTTCGTCACCTCCCGCACACGAATCAATAAATGGAAAAGACCCTGCGGTCCGGCAATCAATTCGTCAGGTCCTACGGCTCCAACCAAACGCCGGATAAGCCCCGCCAGACTTCTGGCAGTAGACTCCGTCATTGGTCCGGGCGCGCTGGAGAGCGTGAAGTGACGCAGGCGCTCTGCGCCGCACTCGACCTCGCTTCCAGAAATTTGAACGCCCAGCGATGTGCGGGCCAGCGAAACAAAGGTTAAGCCCGCATCCGGTCCGGCGGCAGAGCGGGCTGACGGCCCGCATACGACTTTTACGGCGTTGGCAAACTGATGAAAATGTCGCGGTTGGAGCAGACGGAATGTGGGCGTCGCCTGGAATCGCCGTTTGAGCGAAACTGCGATCATCGCGGCGGCCAGAAGTGCGAAGACTGCGAGATGCCAGCGCGAGAACGGAACAACGCCCGCCCGTTCCGCCCACACCACTCCGCCTGTTAACAGGAGAGAGAGCCACTGCGCCTGCGAGAAGCCGAGCCAGTAGGGACGGTCCGCATCGCCACGGGCGAATTCGAAGGCGAATCGTCCGGCGTCATAGGTAACGATATACCAGGCCAGCGCCGACCCTGGTTGCCGTCCGCTCCAGACAAAGAAGGCTCCAACCACCACCGTTCCAAGTACCCAGAGCGATTCAACGGCCTGGATCGGAAAGAGCCGCACCCCGACCAGGTAGGACGGGAAGCCGGCAGCGGCGTGTTCTTCGCGGTATCGAATGCCCCAGCGATGCGGCCGCCCATGGCAGCAACCCACCGTCAGGCAGCCGATGCGTCCGCAGGAGAGAAAAAGCCCAATGCCCAGAATCGTTGAGTCCAGATAGGGCAGCAGCGGCCTGCGAATCGCCCACAGATAAAGAGCCGTCATGAGCATGACAGCGATCTCGTGGTGGTAGTAGATGATCCGCTCCTCGCCTGTGATAATTTTCGTAGCCATGACTAAGCCGAGAAATGTCGCAATCGCCGTCCCCACAATTCCAGCCATTACCCAGTACGAGAGGCCAGCGTGGCCGACCAGGGTCATAGCGAGAATGATCGCCAGCGCCAGGCCGATGCAGCCGCAGAATTGGAAGGCGGCGCAGGATCTGTGAAACAGGTGCACTTCTGCACAGGCTAGTTTGTCCAGATGGGCGTTGAATACTTCCATCTTCCCACCTAAAGGACATCCGATAAGTAATTGCTCGAACGCCATACGCTCGCCGCCTCGATTAATGCCTTTGTATTCCCTCCGAGTCAATTCGCGATTCGGGGTTGTGCAATTCGTTGGCTTTTTATCACGACATAGTTGTTGAATTGCCCGATTATTTAAGGTCAATAACTACTGAAGTATATGAGTCAGCATTCTTTAAAGGATTAGCACTCGGATAGCCAGGAGTGCTGCCGGAGTGTCCACCCCAGCCGGAATAAGAGTCCCCAGTGAAATCGGCAAATGCAGAATGGAATGCTTCGTGTAGTACACAACCTGCCTGATAAATGGGATCTGCTCCAGGCGTTAAACTGGCATTGCGGCACATTACGTACGCGTGACCTCCTGCACTAGGTGTGTAGCCGCACGGAGCCTTGGCGCAAGTTGAATCTTCAGTGCCGGCGCACGAAACGGGAACTGTCGTCATTTCAGTGTTGGCTGTTGTGATTTTCGTGATAATTGAAGGTATATTCGCCGCAACACCATCCGTAGCTCCAAAATTTCTTTGTAAGATCGCTGACACGGCTGCGGGCACTGGAGTAGTTCGCAATTTGCCAAGTGCAGTCGTTACCCACCCAGCAGCAGTCTGTTTTGCAGTTGTAATGGTTTGGGTTTCAGTGACAGAGCAAGGCCCCCCTCCTCCCTTGTTGCACCTGCGAAGACCTAGCCCAGATCTCAACCTCGGCATGGCGGTCTTACCGGTTCGCGCCAGCCTCTCCTCGGCCCCACCCCAGATTGAAGCCACCGCGTTGACTGCAGACACATCCGCATCTGTTTCGAGTTCGTTGTACTCGGGTGATTTCACTGACATCCGATTGAGAGAAGGCCCTGTTTGCTGCATGACATGCGCCAGTTCGTGTGCAATCAGCGCATCCCCGATCAGCGTGCCCGGCCGATATTCTCCCGCGCCGAACGCCACATCGCTCCCGATCGTGAAGGCGCGCGCGTTGAGCCGCGCGGAAAGTCCCGCCGCGCTGGAATCGGTGTGCACGCGGACATGAGAGAAATCGCCTCCGAACGCCGTTTCCATGCGCGACTTGACGCCGCCCTCCAGTGGATGCCCCGAGCGAAGCTGCGCTTGAATCTCTTGCGGATCGCCCGCGTCCCGCACGCCACCATCGCGTTGCTTGGCAAAAACGCCGCCGATCAGGGAAGCCGCTTTCTTGACTCCACGGGCAACGGCCGAGACCGCGCCGCCGATGGCCCCGCCGATTCCGGAAAGCACCCGCTCCACTCCCGCAAGAATATTGGCTCCCAGCAACTGCCCTTTTAGTTCGTCCGGCACCTCGGTGATTTCGCCCGTTCTGGCCCAGCGCGCCACACCGCGGCGCACCCGTGCCGCAACAAACGGGATGTAATCTTCGGCTTTCGTGACACCCGCGCTATCCGGCGCGTATTTCCGAATTCCGCGTTCAACAAACTGGCTGCCTTTCGTGCGCAGATGACCGATCCAACGCTCGATGTAGGGACAGCCTTGCGCGGAGCGCCCAACCGATGACAGCACTTCATCCGCGGTTGCGCACACGGACGCCTGCAGCCTGTCCAGGAATTCGCCTTTCTTCATCCGGCCCGGCTTCAGATCGAGCGCATCGTCTTCCACTAAGAAGGCGGGAGCGGCAGCGTTAGGGCCGGGCGCGGGATCGGCCGCCTCGGCCCGCTGCAATCGCGGGGCAAGAAGCGCTGGCCGCAGATTGGTTGGAGAAATGCTCGACTCCTTCTCCTGGCCCGTTTCGTTCCCGCCCACGATGCGGTCTGCAACCTGCTCTGCCTCACGTTCGTAGCGATCTTGCGATGGGCCGATCTCTAGGCCGTACTGCGGGGAGGGGACGCTGTCATGTTGTTGCTGGACGACGTGGGTAAGTTCGTGCGCCAGCAGTCGCCTTCCGCTGCTGTTTGCCGGCGAATAGCGCCCCGCGCCGAACACGACATGGTTTCCAACCGTATACGCCAACGAACCGACGGCTCGCGCCGATTCGGCGGCTTGCTCGTCGGTGTGCACGCGCACGTGGCTGAAGTCGTGCTCGAATTTTGAGGCGAAATAGGACTGCGCATCTTTTTCCAGGGGCTGGCCGGGTGATCGCAGCGCGTCATGCACAATCGGCGGAGCGATGGCCGGAGCGGCCGAACCGTTGGCACGGCGCTGTACGGGCATCTTCTTTTTCTTCTTGCAGCCTTCGCACTGGCCGCCGCCGGTGTGCTGGCCACAATCGCAGGTCCGCTGCAGCATTGGCCGTTGTTGCGGCGTGAGCACCGCAACTGGAGCTGCAACGGCCGGCGTTACGGTGCGCGTGCTCACTTTCCGGCTCCGATCCCGCTGTATACCGCGCCCGCGATTTGAGTCCCCAATCTCAGCGGACCTGCACCGTGGCCGAGTTCGATGGCGCCGCCCCGCACGCTTGGCAACGCGCCGCCCGAGCGAAGTTCCTGTGACAGACCACCGTGCTGCAACCGTCCGGCGAGTTCTTGCTCCACAGCTGCACGCAGGACGCGAGGCTGGTCGACTGACACTCCCTCCAGAACCAAGCGCTCGATGTGTAAGTGAATCTTCACGCGACGGCTCCTGTCGGCTCTTGCCAGCGAAAATCGGCCTCGTTGATGGGCCGTTCGATCTTGCGGAACTCGGCGCGCGCCGCGTCCAGCACCAGCGTCATGGTTACGGGCGATCCGGCACGCGCCGCCAGGAATGCCGCATTGATCGCAATATTGTGGATGTGTCCGCCGGTGACGTTGAGACGCGCCAGGCGGTCGTAATCGAGCGCGCTCTTGGGCATATCGGGAGGAAACACTCTCTGCCAGATCGCCTTTCGCTCGGCGGGTCCTGGAAAGGGAAAGCGCACAATGAAGCGCAAGCGCCGCAGAAAAGCGGTGTCCAGCGCGCTCTTCATATTGGTCGCCAGAATTGCGAGGCCGCGATACTGCTCCATCCTTTGCAGGAGGTAATTGATTTCGATGTTGGCATAGCGGTCGTGGCTGTCTTTGACTTCGCTGCGCTTGCCAAAGAGAGCGTCGGCTTCGTCGAAGAAGAGAATCGCGCCGCCGTTCTCCGCGGCGTCGAACATGCGCCGCAGATTCTTCTCTGTTTCTCCGATGTATTTACTGATCACTGCCGACAGATCGATGCGGTACAGGTTGAGGTGCAGATCGTTGGCGATGACTTCGGCGGCCATAGTTTTTCCGGTGCCGCTGTCGCCGGAAAACAGAGCGCTGATGCCGAGGCCCCGGCTCATCTTTTCTCCGAAGCCCCACTTTTCATAGACCGTGGTGCGTTGTGCGACCTGTTCGGCGATGTGGCGCAGCAAAGCCGATTCGGCATCTGGCAAGACGATGTCGTTCCAGGTTGCTTGGGGAGTGATTCGCTCGGCGAGGACGTCGAGTTGGGGACGCGTACTTGCCAGGCATGCCTCCCAGAGGCGGTCAGGGAGTGGTGGTTGATCCGCCGGCTCGGAAAGCGCATCCCGCGCCAGTTGTCGAATGGCAGAAAAGCTGAGGTTGAATTGCGCTGCCAGTTGTCCTGGGCTTTCTCCCGCAGCCAGTCCCAGCGCCGATTGCCACGCGGCTGCCTGCTCGGCAGCACTTGGCTTTGTGATGTCCCGTGAAACCGTCAGCTTATGGAGCCCCGGCCAGGACTCGCGCGCATCAAGAAAAACCGCTCCCTCCACGCGCTCGAGGAGGCGCGTGACCGGAGACGATGGCCCGGACGCCGCCGGGTCCCCGCTGGAGCCGAGCGTGTCCAGGTACAAAGCCAGCGGCAGCAGCAGGCTCTCGCGCTGCCAGAGCCTCGCCAAGGTTTCAATATCCGCTGCCTGGGTGGGCAAAAGTATGGCCGGCAGACGGTATAACTGTACGCCGATGGCAGTCGCGACTTCTCCGGCAACAAGCTGTTTGCTGGCCGCATCGGCGCCGAGCAACTGCACGATGGGCAGACTGCGGTTTGCATCATCCACCAGCTTAAGGCGTCGAATAATCGCTTCTACTGCGTCACGATGTGACGGCGGAAGATCAGGACCGACCGTTTGTTGGTCGATTGGAGTCAACATGGGCAGCAGGCGGTCATCAAGATAATTCAGACCCTTGATGTAGTTGACGATTCGTTCGTCGGCGCGCAATGCGCTGGTGGTAAGCGGCTGACCGCCTGGCTGTGAGATTTCGATCAGCCGCCAGAAGCGCAGCGTCCGCTCCGGCGAAAGCGCTTCCCAGGAAGCTCCTTCGAACAATGAGAACGCCAAAGCAAAGGTTGGAAAGGCCCGCCCCGGATCTTGTTGGCAGCGGGCGCACAAGCCGGCGACGCCGGTGTCGAGTTCCATGCCCAGGCAAAGAATCAGCACCTGCTGTTCGAACTGGGTGAGCCCGAGGCGCTGCGTCATAATCACGAGAGCGGGAGGAGGGTTCATCTCATTTGCCGCCGCTTCCATGGCTGCAGCCGCTTGCGCTACCCGTTGATCGATGTGGGTTCCGGCTCCGGGGAGCAGCAGGCTGGAAGTTCTTGGCGGGAGCTCGGGCGGGGCGCCCAGAAAATGCCGCCACACCGACCTGCGTCCTTCCGCAACCGGCAGGGGTGGCAACGCAAGGCTGGTCTGGTTCTCCGGTTGCTGGGCGGCAAACTGCTCGAGGCAGGCGCGTAGCCAGGCCATAGCAGCCGAGAGATACTGCGCATTGCCCTTTTGCCAAGCCATCCCGTTGTTGATCTCGCCGTTGTTCATGTCACGGTTACCTGCTGAGTTGGGTCGAACACCGGCGGCTTCACGGCCCGATTTATCAGCAGGCTGTCGACGCCATCGATGCGCAGTCGCACAAAATAACTGCCTGCGGTCAGATTCTGCGCAGGGAAGGCCAGCGTCGGGGTCTGCGCTGGGTGCGGCTGTGCCGGAATGTCCTGATCACCCAGAAGAAACGCGGCATCCTGTTCCATCCATACTTCCGGACTGCACGTGACCGTGTAGGTGATGTTTGGCCCGGCGGCGTTGGCGGGAGCAATCGTGATCTGCGGAGCCAGGGCAAATGAAAGCTGATTCGTACTCCGTTGATAAGTTTCCCCGGGCCGCTGCACCAGCAGGCTGACCGTGTAGAATCCCGCGGGCCAGATCGTTGGCGAGTTTGGAATCGTCACGGTGACCTGCGTCGCCGTTCCGCCAGGCGCACTAATTTTGACGGGCGCACTCCACAGAGGGTGATTGAACACCACCACAGGCGGAATCGTTCCGTTAAGGTTGTTTCCGGTGAGCACCAGGGGGTCTCCCAGGCGCGCACAGGTCTGCGAATTCGGAAACTGAATCTCGCCGAGCGTTGGAAGAGGCGGAACCAAACTTGCCTGCGACAAAACTTTCCGTTTCAGCACCGGCAGCGGCGTTTTCTTCGGCTGCGTGCTGTCGATCAGCATCACGGAAACCTCATATCCCACCGAGAGCCGATACTGCGTGACCAGCCCGCTCCACAGCTTGGAAATTTCTTCGAGCGACAGCGGCTGCAACGTAATCCGAACGCGCTCGATCTGCTTATCCAGGTCGCTGGCAGGAAAAGACGCAGACGTAGCGGCACGAATCTCGTCAGGGCCGAGCAACGCGTGGTCGTATAAAATGCTCATGGCTTTGCCCAGCAGGTGATGTCCGTACGGGAGGGTGGTGTCGTTATCCTTACCGAATGCCGTGATCAAGTAGTGCAGGGTCAAAGCCAGGGGAGGATTGCCGGTTTCGCCGGGCTTCACCTGGCTGGGATCGTTCATGTTGCGCCAGGCCGCATTGGGAAGAATCTGGTAGAGAAAGAGATTCAACTGGTTCGCGCTAGCGTTACCGCGGGCTTTGTCGGGTGGCAGGATCGTGACCGTGGTATCGGTCAGATCGATGTCGACGGGATCACTGACGATTTGGTTCTGCAGAATCGCCTGCAGCGTAAGGGTGGTAGCGGCGATAGCAAGGGGGTTGCTCACCGGTCACCTCCCTGGGCGCGCCGGTGCAGGTATTCCTCCAGGCTCATCACCGGGGAAGCGGCTCGCGGCCGGCCCACATTCTTGCTTTCCGACGTCGCGCGCACCTCGATTCTTCCTATGGTGACGTGGATACTGGGCTCGGGGTCCGCCGCCGGCGCGAACAGGGCACTTCGAGCTTTTTCTCTCGTTGGTCGGTTGGACCCGGCGTTCATGGCCGACGCTGCATTCTTCATCTGAGTTGCCAGGTTCGTCACGTCCTGGGATGGAAGCACAAGCCCGCGAGCATTACTTTTACTTTTAAAGGATTCGTTGCGGACGGGAGAAGCGTCCGGCGCGCTGGCCGCCACACGCGTGGGCGCGCCGTCTTCTAAATCCAAGCGAAGGAAAGACGCGGGCTTAGATACATGCGAGTTCTCCGATTGAGGAAGCAACGTTCCTGGCGGGTGCTCTCTCGCCGCGACCACGGTGTCTCCCTGTTCTCTGGTCTCGCCGGCAAAAATAGAAATTCCGCTCGACACGTCTCCTTCCAAATCTGAGCGCGACGAGGAGGAAGCAGGAGTTACGATTGCGTTCTTCGCTGGGAAAGAAGCCGGCGTTCCGCGCGGAGTCATCTTCGAGGCGTCCACGGTGTCTTTCTCCCGCCCAGCGACAGCCCCAACGCTCAGTTCCACCTCCGGTGCTTCCCGGAGCATAGTCTTGCCCGTGTGGACGGGCTCAAAAAGCGAAGCCAGCCGCGGCCGGATCGCGGTTTCGGCGCTGAAGCTTCTTGCCGTCAGCCGGGTGAGAAAGTCAGTCATACTTGGGCCATGGCCATATAAATTTGCCGGCGCACTGGACTCAGCGCCAGAATGTCGCTCTCCCGCCAGCCGTATGCCCGAGCCAAAACGTCAACTTCGCGAAGGACCCGTCGTGCCCAGGCATCAATTTCAGTGCAGAAGAATGAAACGATGTCAAACACTTCCTTCCAGCGCTGGTGACACTCGGGACAGGTGAGATCGAGGCGCATGTCGATCTGCGGATCGATGGCCGCGATCTGCTCCTCGACGTTCTGCGCCACGTCTTCAGGCAGGTCTTCCGCGGAAACGGACTTTCCCTGGTGGCGCGCCTCGGTCACGCAGCAGGCCAACAGCTTCCGCCGGCAGGCGGCGAGTTCCAGGCCGGCGCAACCCGCAACGTCTTCGGTGTTGGGCGAGCGATAGCGCACTTGGTAGTCGCGTACCATAAGAGAGCTCTCAAGATCGTTAGCCGCACTCATAAGCGGAATCCCGGCCGGATGAGGAAACCGGAGCTCGGCGACCGGCATCGTTAACTCAAGCGCCTGACCACACGATGGGCACCCGGCCATCATCGCGAGTTCCGAACCGAATGCCCACTCGCGCAACTGCAGCAGATTGGCGTCTCGGCGGCCGATGCTGAGCCGCGCCAGTGCACCTGGGGAAGATTCGGGAGACGCTAGCGACAGAATGGCCAGCGCGCGCTCAAAGGGGAGCGCGGCAAAGCCGCGCTCCCATACAGTCAGCAGTTCCGAAACCGACAATGGGCGCATGAGCCATCACCCGACCGCCGGTACCGTGAAGGAGGGTTCCGTCGGCTCCGTAACGCTCTGGTCGCGTTCCCAGCCTTCGTTCTCTAGCTTGATATGCTGGATGGCAACCGCGTTGGCGTTGGCATCGAAATCGGGTATGGCCTGGTACTCGGAAACCCAGCAGCGATACACCAGGTAGGCGATGGCGAGCTGGCCGGCTTCGTTGTAAACCTCAATCGTGATGTCCTTGCGGAAATCCTTGAGTGAAACTTCCGCGCCCAGCCCCGCCTTGACCTGCCACACTTTGTTGGCCCACTGTTCGAATGCCACATCGTGAGTCACGCCGCGCTCCAGCGTGATTGCCTCGAATTCGCTGCGGCCCGGAGACTTGCGGCTGGTCGAGGGATCGCCGCCCTCGCGGTGCTTTACCACTTCCGTGGTGCGCTTGAGCATTCCGCACTTGCTGACGCCGGCCACGTACTTGCCGTCCCACTTCAGCCGGAATTTGAAATTCTTGTACGGATCAAAACGTTGCGCGTTGACAGTAAACTGCGCCATGAAAATCCCTCCTTAGGTCGCGATCTGTCCCGCCATCTGCTGGATCTGGATAACCACAAACTCTGCCGGTTGCAATGGGGCAAAGCCGACAAGAATGTTGACAATGCCGAGGTCGATGTCATTCTGCGTTGTCGTTTCGTCATCGCACTTTACAAAGTATGCATCGGCCGGCGTCTGCCCTTGAAAAGCGCCCTGCTGGAACAGGGTATGCATAAAAGAGCCGGCGTTCAGTCGAAGCTCGGCCCACAACGGATTATCGTTGGGTTCGAAGACTGCCCACTTCAGAGCGCGATACAGGCTCTCCTCAATGAACAAAGCGGTTCGCCGGACGGGGATGTACTTCCATTGCGAGCCCAGTTCATCGTTGCCTTGCATGGTGCGGGCGCCCCAAATCACGATTCCATAAACGCTGAAGTTGCGAATGCAATTCACTCCCAGAGGGTTCAACAGGCCGTTCTGGCTGTCGTTGAGCGGCACCGCTACCCCGGATGATCCAGCCAGCGTAGCCTCGGTTCCAGCCGGAGCTTTCCAGACTCCGCGGGTTCCGTCCGTCCGCGCATAAATGCCAGCCACGAATCCGCACGGCGGATAATAGCTGGGGCGGTTCTGATTCAGCGGGTCGGGCGCTTGGATCCAGGGATAGTAATAAGCGGAATTCATACCGGTGGTAGGAGGCCCGGTCACGTTGGTCGGGTTGGTGAGGCCGGGATCGGCGTCTGCAATTAGAAAAGCCCGACGGCCCTCACAATACAACTCCAAAGTGCTGATGGTTGCAGTCACGATCTCGCCCGGGATGCACAGCAGGTTGAACAAATCGATCTGGTCAAGGACAGCGGTGGCAGCTGTCAAGACAGTCTCGAAGTTAGTTCCAGCCGCGCTGTTGGTGCTGGGCAGCAATACTGTGCCATCGTCGTTGGGCGTGCCCGTCAGTTTGGGCGAAGGCAAAGTAGTATCGGGTGGCGGCGCCGTCGTACCGCTGGCCACGGCCACGGTCACGAAGCTTGACTGCTTGTTGATCACATCCGCCACATAACGCCCTTGCGGGTCGGGAGTGGTGATCGAGAGGTTCTCGTAAGACTCCACCACGACCTCCGACGCAGCGCCTGGGGGGGCATAGACCACCTGTACGCGAAATCGGTTTGTGCCTCCAGTCTGGTTCTTGATCGCGATTGCGTAGCTTTGAGCCCAGACACCGGGGTTGGTGGCATTGGCTACCAGCCCGTCCGGACCTACAGTTCCCGCGGTAAACGTCAGGCCGCCGAGCGTCAAGGTGGCGGAAGCGGCGGGTGTGAGTGTCGCGCTGGCGGCTCCGGTGTATGCCAGCCGCACGATGTAGGCCTGCTGCCCACCATTGATAAAGAACTGCGACACGGCATAGGCGAGATACGGACTACGCGCATCAAAGCCGCCATAGATCCGTTGAAAGTCCGCCCAACTCAGGCACAATCCCGCGTACTTAATGGGGCCCTGGTCGGCCCAGCCGATGAATGCGGCGATCGAAGTTGCAACGCCAGTAATAGTGTGTACGCCGCTAGGAATTTCTTCCACATAAACGCCGGGGTAGGAAGTTGCAACGGGCATCGCGGATCCTCCCAGGTAAGACCGTCTTTCGATCTCACCGTCTTCTAGACTTGTTCTTGTCGGACATATATAAGAATCTTTAGGGAAGCTGCTTTGGTCGCTTATTCAACCTCAAGACTGAATCTGAATGCTAGGAATTTCTTGCGGTCGCTCCGGTAGTTTCTTGCATCATCGCTGGCGTAACTGTTCTGCTGGAAACAACGGCAACTGGCTCGGTTCATTGTCGATGCGATAGCGGGAAGGGGCAACGCCGAGTTGCCGGCGGAACATGCGTGCAAAGTAGGAGAGATCGTTGAATCCGACCTCAAAGGCCGCTTCGGTGACCGAAACGGTCGAATGCGTCATCAATTCCGCCGCCCGGTGAATGCGGACGCGCAGGACAAAGTCGCGGAATGTAAATCCATGCTCCTTCTTGAAGTTCCGGCTGAACTGGAACGGACTCAGATCGCAAAGCTTCGCCGCCGTGGCCAGTCGCAGTTTCTCAGGATAATTCGCGGCCACGTATGAAACGGCTGGCGCCAGAGTCCCGACCACGTTAGGTTTGCCAGGCAGAACCGGGATCACGATACCGGCTACTGGCATGGCCAAGCGTTCCGGCGGGGGTACGGCTTGATCAATATTTTTCAGGCAATTGCACAGGTGCCTGACGGACACAGGTTTGACGAGAAAGTCCCAGACACACCGCCGAAACGCCCAGTTCGCCATGGTTTTGGCGTGCCGCTCAGTCAACATTACGATGGGCAGCGAAGAGTGGTGATTTTTCACTTCGGCCAAAGCCGCCAGGCCGCGAGCGTCGGGAACGTCGTATTCGAAACAAACCGCCCAAGGACGCCAGTTCTGCACCGCCCGAAGCAGGTCTGGAAGATGACGCAATCGTTGCGCGATGAATGCTTTGGGCAGACTGCTGCAGAGGTCCGGCTCAGAAAGAGTCGTTCGAAGATCCACCCACAGTATTGGCCGCGCAGCCATCGCTCTCGCCCTCTGCCTTGACCGAGTTCCGCTAGTGCCGTTTTAGGGAAGTCTGACGCGCTCGCTTGCTTGGCCCGCTCTCCACGAGGAAGAGAGATACAGATTCAGAGTGAGGCAGAAAACGAAACCTGCGCCCACTGGGATTCCTTATTCTTCCGTACAGGCGCTTGCGCTGCGAAACCTAAGCCGCAGTGCTGGGAGAACCTATGCCCGAAGAAGCGGTTGCCGTCACCACCGTCGGCTTGGGGACATCGGTCGCGCCCGCCCACAGATAGTTGTTCTGGGTGTCCACATACCAATATGCGCTGCCATTCACCCGCTCACCAACAGTGACGCCTGAGACTGCGACCTCGCTGTTCGCCAGAAGCACACGGACGACTCGCCCGGAAGTATTTGGGGCGCCCTTGCGCAGGTTCACATTCTTCAAAACTTTCACCGTCGTGATGGGCGCCGGACGCACGACCTCGGAACTCGGTACCCGTTGAGTGAGCACATCGATCTGCAGCCAGTTCCCCGGGCAGGTTTTCGACGCTCGGATCTCGTGATGCCGGACCAGGTGGAGAGCATCGACTGGAATACGCCAACGGGCCGCGATCTCACCAATCAGTCGGGCGCTGGCCGTGAGTTGAGCTTCCGGCCAAACATCGTCTGGACGGCCCTCGTGCTCGATTCCGATGGTGTAAAAATTCGGGTTGACTCCAGGTTTCATCAGCGGCCAGCTTGGATTCACGACGACGCCGGCGTGGAAGGCTGTATCGTTCTCATCCACATACTGGTGGATCAAACCTGCTTTTGAAATTCCGTAATGCGCCGACTTCTGCGTTCCTTCGCTAAGGAAGACCGACTCGCCTGCGGCATAACTGCCATCCATGATGTGAATGACGATCGCCTCTGGCCGAAATCCGAGTGGGCGTCCCTTGTGGAAATTGGATTCCGGGCACCCGATCCATGTGTGTTCCATGCTGGAGTTCCTAACCGATGGCGGTAAGGTCGCCACGCTCCCCGACAAGCCATGCGGGTGTCACGTTCGTCGTCGAGCCACCGCCTCCAATCGGAGTGCTAACCTGCCCGGTTTCCCTCTGGTCACGCTGGGCGGAATCCTTTTGCGCGATGCTCGATCGCAATTGCAACAGATCCTTGAGCACGCTATACCAGAACGGTGCACCCAGACTGACTAGCAAAATCGACAGCAGCATCCCTGGAATTTTGCGGGTTTCTTTCAATTGGGCAACCCAGCCTGCTGCGGTCGGTAAGGTAACCAGGCCAGCCTGGCTAAGCAGGTCGTAATAAGGCCGCGGATCGGTTTGTGCACTGCTGTCCCCGGCGAGTTTTTTAGCCCATCCATCGGCCACGGTATTACGAAACTGATCGTCGATGGAAAGACGATCCATCACCGCGATGATATCCAGTTGTACCGTCAACACAACGACTGCGGCAATTCCGATGGTTACCCAGTGGGTGTACTTCGTAAATCGCTGGCTGACGCGGTCGATGGTCTGGTCATACCAGGAATTGATCTTGGCTACAAAATCGCTGCCCGCCCCATGCACGATGGCCAGCGACTGGCGCACATAATTCGCCAGCTGAGGATCGGAAGCCTCAAGTTGCAACTCCAATGCCTGGATGTTCCTGAGCGCGTTTGAGGGATCGGCGATTCCGTTCTTCTGGATCACGGCCAGAAGCGCGCTCTTCGATTCTTCGCCGAGGGTGGACATCCCCTCCCCGCTCGCAAAATCGAGCAGTAGCTTGATGAACTCCTCGCGTTTAACAACCGTGCCCAGATTTCCCTTCCCATCCGCGATCATGGGATGCCGCAGGACGTGATCCGCAATATCCGCGGCAATCTGCCGGGTAGGAATTCCCAATTGCTGCAACAGGTTGGCGAGGCCGGCTTTCAGATGCCGCCCTCTCCTTTGAAAAAAGGTGGTGAGCGCTTGCGTGATCACGGTCACCGCCATACTGAACAGGAGGATAACCGTAGTCGCGCCGATAAGAATGTCAAGCGTCTTAAGCATGGACTGCCTCCAAGCAGGATGGAAAGAAATCCAGTGTGGTCACATCAAGGCAGGTTCCCCGACCACGAGCACGCTGTTTGCGCGCTCGGGCTCACGGCCCGTCGCTTGTTATTGAATAGCTGTTCGAGCTCTAAGTTGGAAGCCTGCCCATCCTAATCCGCCAAATCTACGCTGCCCCGAAAGTCACCGCAGTCTTCTCATCGTAAGCATAGTGTTGAAAGAAGGGTCAGCGTTTCACGGTATCAAACAAAAGGCCCGTAGAAAAAATGGGGCGACCGATGTGGTCAATTGCAGGTGGTCGATAATCTCGCGTTCCATGCGCAGCATCGTGGCGGTCGTGGACTGCTAGCCCACCCCGACCTGCTCGACGGCAATGAACTCGCCCGCTTGCACTCTTCGCTCGAACTCCTGCCGGAGTTGGGCAATCGTGGTCTGCTCCATGCCACGGTTGAGCGCCGCTTCCAAGATGCTGCGCCGGTCCTCGACCCTCATTGGGTCCCGGCTAGCGACTACTCGAAAGAGGTGATAATTCTTTCCCTCGTGGCCGCCCTCATCGCGAGGTATCCTTTCCCCGTCGCCGCTGCTCGCTCTCTTTTATGATCTCGCTCAAATCCATAACCGGCCGTATCTCAACCGGTCCAAGTCCATATTTGAAGCCTGGTTGCTGTGAGACAAGCTGAACCGCATGATTGAGGTCTCGCGCCTCAAGGATTTGAATGCCGCCAAGCTGTTCCTTGGTTTCCGCATAGGGGCCGTCGGTGGTCGCAACTTTGCCGTTTTTCCAGGACAGGGTCAACGCGGTCTCGGGAGGCTGAAGAGGTACTTCGGCGACAAGATGTCCGTTGGCGCGCAGATGGTCGTTGTACTCAAAGCATTCGTCAAACGTTACGTGTCGCTCGTCCTCGGTCATCCCTTCGAATTTTCCGGGCTCGAGGTATCCCAAACAAATGTATTTCTTCATTGTCTTCTCCTCGCGGTGGGAACCAGTCCCCGGGTTGCCCGTGGACTCCGTGGCTGTGGCGCTCTCCTTCGCTTTCTTGATCTCGGCCGCGTGGCTCCTCATCACTGGCATTCACGAGAGTCAGGTTTGAACAACTGTCGGCGAAAAGCCCTACTTCTCGCAAGAGAACGCGAGAAATGGAGCACCCGGCCTTAATTGGAACCAGCAGCACGGCGTCCGCAGGTTTTTCTGTTACTGTTTCAAGTAACGAAGCGCAACGCATCCTGATTTAAAAGTCTTTGACTCAGCAAGTTTTAATTGTAGTTTCTTTTGCAGGTTGACACCGTCAAACAACCGTCTCCCTTCGCCAGCAATGATTGGCGTAACGACAAAACGATATTCATCAATCAGGCCAAGCTCCATCAGTTGTGAAGGAACATCTACACCGCCGACCAGAATATTTTTGCCTGGTTCTTGTTTCAATTTAAGTATTTCGTCGTGAAGGTTCGTACGAACGATTCTCGTATTTCCATCTTCCGCGCTGTCTAGCGATCGTGAAAAAACAATCTTCTTCTTGGAGATAAAGGTTTGAGCAAATTCGATATCCGTTTTTGTCTCGGACTGGCTTTTTGCGATGTCAGGCCAATAAGGAACCATCAATTGATAGGTTTTACGCCCAAAGACGAGCAGGCCAACATCTCGCAAGAGGTGCGTAAAATATTCATGTGTATCTTCGTCGGGATTGAATTTGGTGTGGTCGCAGCAGCCATCCAGGGTAAGGTTGATTGCGTAGATTACATTTCTCATCGGATTGTCCTCTCTCATGTTCAGCGGGGCTCGGTTGCGATTCCGAAGTCGCGACGAGTGAGTTGATTGCTCATTTGAGTAGAAGGCGAGTCGCGTTGCATCGCTTTGCCCTCGATCGTTTCGCCTCCGAGGGACAGGTCGTAGTTGTTGGGGTGGTGAATCGCAACCAAATACGGCGCCATAAGTTCTCCTTTCATCCGAAGTCGCGGCGGGTGAGTCTATTCCGTTGCTCCCTTCGGGTCCGGGAAGAAAAGAAGCTCGCGCACCTCGCCCACCGCATCGCAGGAGATGGCCCCCTTGCGCGCCCACGCGAGTGCCTCGTCCAGATTGGCGGCTTCCAGTATCCAAAAACCGCCCATGTGCTCCTTGGTCTCGGTGTACGGCCCGTCGGTGACGAGCACTGTACCATCAGGTTGCTTCCGCACCGTCTTTGCGTTGCTGGCCGGGGAAATTCCGCAGGCGAACTTCCTTATGCCAGCAGCAATCATTTCGCGGTTGAGCGCGTGGATCTCTTCGATCATCGCTTGGGTTACGGTGGACGGGTCGAAGTCGTCGGGGAGGTAGTTAGCAACCAGATATTGAGGCATGACTTTTTCTCCTGTAACGATTTTTAGTCTTTAGTCTTCGGGCGGGCCGGTTGCCCTGCCTTCACCATATAGTCGAACGGCCGGACCGAATTCGACAGATCGTCCAAGGAATCTTTCTTCTTCTGCGTGGGTGGCCCACATCTCCATTCACGATCTATCCCTTAAATAGGCCGGGTGCCCCATTTCTCGCGAGAAATGGGGCACCCTGCACCTGCGCCCGCCCTGCGCGTCAGCCACGTTTTCCATGCAATCGAAGGCCTTATTCCGTCGACGAGACCGGCGGAGTTCCACTATCGATGAAGGTGTAGAACACGGCAACACGGCCGTCGCGTTCCTCCAGAACGTCCGTACCGGTATAGCGGAACGGTTGGTCAGGAAGTCCGCTCCCCCAACGGCACATCCCGACATTGTGCATCGTGCGAATATCGCCAACCACCTTGTAGCGGTACTCCGGGATGCGCTTACGAATTTCCGACGCTGCCTCATTGATCGCCGCAATGCCGACCAGGCGGCCACCCGGATGTATCCATACGCAATCTTCCTTATAAGCGTTGCGCATCATGGCTTCGCGCTTCACTGGATCAAGCTCGATGAAGATCTCATCGAAGTTGTGGTGCATCAGTTCTGCAGCTGTCATCTTCTCCCCCTGGTTTTCTCTTTGCCAATGTAACGATCTTTCCTTTGACCTTGCCGGCCATTCTTCCTCTTGGCATTTCTCTCAAAATACTTAGAAGGAACAGAGAATGGCTTGTACGAAACGGCTATCATAGTATGAAAACGCTATGGGCGAGAGCCGCAAAAGGAGGACGACAGATGCAGGTTTCTGCCGCCGATCTCCGCGAGCACAAGTGTGAGAGTGTCTTACGGACCCGGCAAATCGAGCCAGGCACGGCCTGGGTGGTTGAGTGCTGCAGGTGGCGAACCGCTATGCCGGCGAAGGTTCGAAGTCTGCTGTGCGCCGCCTTCATACCGTGCGGAACACGAAACTCAAATGTGTCCGATCCCTCAGACGGGACGTACGCCGCTTTTCGCTAGCGATGCGCCTCCGGACATTTTTTTATTTCAGCTTCCGAATCCGCTCTTGCAGGAATTGCTGCTCTGGTTCCTGTTGGGTCAGCGCTAGCGCCTTCTCATAAGACGCCCTAGCCTCAACTGTCCTGCCGAGCCTGCGGTACATATCTGCACGGGCAGAATGCGCCAGGTAGTAATTCGCCAATTCGCCATGTTCCAACACCGCGTCGATATGCGCCAGACCGGCCTCTGGACCTTCGCACTCTGCAATGGCCACGGCACGATTTAGCTGTATAACTGGCGAAGGCTGAATTCGTAACAATCTATCGTATAGCGCAACAATCTGCCGCCAGTCGGTCGCAGCCACCGATTCCGCCTCGGCATGCACGGCCGCAATCGCAGCCTGCAGTGTGTAAGCGCCGAAGCGGTGGGAGTTCAGGGCCTTCTCAAGTAATGCCACCCCCTCCGCGATTTGTTCGCGGTTCCAGAGCGCGCGATCTTGATTTTGCAGCAAAATCAGCTCTCCGGCCGGAGAGGTTCTCGCGGCGCGGCGGGATTCCTGCAGCAACATCAGGGAAAGCAGCCCCACTACTTCGGGCTCTGGCTGGAGTTCGACCAGCAAGCGGCCCAGTCGAATCGCCTCGCCGGTTAGCTCGGCCCGTGTTACGTCCGCTCCGGCCGCAGCCGAATAACCCTCGTTAAAGACGAGATAGATGACATGAAGCACCGCGCCCAGCCGCTCCGGCAATTCCTGGGGCGTCGGCACCTCGTAGGGAATGGGTGTGTCTCGAATCTTTGCCTTGGCGCGCACAATGCGCTGCGCCAGGGTACGCGGAGTGGTGAGGAACGCCTTTGCTATCTCCTCGGTGGTCAGCCCGCACACCTCACGCAAGGTGAGCGCAACGCGCGCTTCCGGCGGCAGAGACGGATGGCAGCAGGTAAAAATCAGGCGCAGCCGATCGTCTTCAAGGCTGTCGTCTTTAAGGCGAGCATCCTCAAGGCTGTTTTCTTCATTGGACCTGTCCGCCGAACTCCATTGCGCTTCGAGATAGCGCGCGAGCTCGTCTTGCGACGCATCAAATCTTGCCCGTCGACGCAGAGTGTCAATGGCTTTGAATCGGGCCGTCGAAATCAGCCATGGTCGCGGATTGCCGGGTACTCCACTCCTCGGCCACAGGCTCAGCGCAGCCGCAAAGGCTTCGTGCATCGCCTCCTCGGCAAGATCAAAATCACCGAGCAAGCGGATCAGAGTTGCCAGGATTCGTCCCGAATCCACGCGATAGAGGGAGTCGAGCAATTCGCGTATCTGGTCACTTGTCTGCTCGGGGGAACGCTCGGACATGACACGCTCGGACATGACACGCTCGGACATGACGACGACCTTAGCAAACCAGCTACCCCGAATCAATTTGGGAAACGGCAGATCATGCCGGCAGATCGAGGCAGTGCCCAGGCCGTGACTTTCAAATCTGGAAAACCCAACGCTTCCTCGGTTGACTCAAAATCGCCAATGTACTCGTTTGAGCTTCGTACAAGCTCAACGTCGCGTTGCTCTCGAGTCACGAGCAATCCGGAAGTTGAACCACAAAAGCGAGACGGTCAAAATTAGGCTTCGGGTCTCTTCAGCTCTTGCGAGCCTTGATGTCGTGCTGGCGGAATGGTCCTGTGGTTGCTTGAAGCATGTGCGTGATTTCCGTCGCCTCAGGTGCACTTCCCGCAAGTTGAAAACGACCATCGGGCAAGAGATTGTATCGGCGACCTCGCCAATCGATCGTACTGCCGAAAAATCCTGAGATCCATACCAAGAGGCTCATCAGGTCTTGTACAGGAATAAGCCACCATCTCCGGCTGGTGAGCGGATCGTGTAAAACCAACTTCGCCGTACTCCACGCGGCCAGCGCCCGGAAGAGCGCAGTGACCGCTAGAAGCGGCCACAGACTCGGGACCACCAGCCAAAGCAGCAGCGCGAGTGGAAGGGGATTGGTGAAGATTTGCCCCCAGTAGCCGGTAGGGCGCGAACGCCTTGTGCTTCGGGCCCAGCGCAGGCGGTGCTGCAAATTCTCTTTTAGGGTTTGGCTGCCGATGCGGTGCTCAATCACGCAAGAAGAGAGGACAACCCGATATCCGAGTTGAGGTGCACGGTTTCCGATCTCAAAATCTTCGGCAAGGTAGTGGCCAAGTTCATCGAAACCACCCATGGCTTCGATTACTTCGCGGCGGGCGGCGAGGGTTGGCCCAAGTGCAAAATCCATCTCTCCTACCAGCCATGCCACTAGCACACCCGCGAGGAACTCCGTGTTCATCCCGAGCGCCTCAAGTCGCGACCAAAATCCGTGTCCAGGCACCGCGCGGTAAGGACAAGTCACGACGCCCACGGCCGAGTCTTGAAACTCGGCAGCGACACGCCGCAGTAGTCCGGGCGGGACGTGCACGTCGCTATCGCTCATGACCAGAATGCTGTGCTGGGCCCCCGCGACGAGACGCGCGAGACTGTGCGCTTTTCTGTTCGGCACGATTGGTTCCCCGGTTTCGACAAGATGGACTCGTGGCCCCCCCGGAAACTCACGACGCACTTTGTCCACAACCGCGACGGCGGGATCGGCGAGCGCGTCGACCGCGAACAGAATTTCGTAGTCCGGATAATCCTGGGTGAAGAAGCTGCGCAAATTCTCTTCGAGGCGATCGTCTTGTCCACAAAGCGGTTTTAGAACGCTGATGGGTGGGAGTGTCGCGGGCGGGGCCGGAGAAATTGCCAGGTATCTGCGCGCCGCAATCCTGGTAAGGACGCAATAAACCCACGAGCCAGCGAGCAGCAAAACAAGGAAGGCCACGAAGACCGGTGTCAGCAATGCCATATCAGTTGCCCGAGGAATTCACTCGCCTGGCTGCAAAACGTCGAACCGTTCATCAGCCGTATCCGGTGAAGTCTACAATCACCAAGCACGGTAGGGGAACCCTCGTTTGCAGATTTTATTCCAGTATAAGGTGATCAAGGTCCGAAAAGGATCTGCTTCTGATATTATGGGCGGTCGATTTCGCGATGAGAGTCACTGCCGGCAGTTTCGTTCTCCTCGTCGTGCTGATCTTATCTGCGGTTTCCTTTAGTCAACTGCCGTCGTCTCGTTGTGATTCAAGTAAAAGCGCCCTTGAAGACTGTACTTCCGTTGCACAGGTCGAGCCTCCGCCGCACCAACTCTTCGCATTTAAATTGGGTTCTCTCGATCGCACTGCAATGCTGGCAGAGAGCTCCGAGGGAACGACGGATAATAAACCAGTTTCCGAGGAAGCTACGAGCACCCCCGTGGTTCCCAAGAGAGAGGGGTTTCAATGGGGGCGAGCTTTAACCGAATCGTTTACTTTCCTGGTCATCGAGCAGGCGTACGTCGTGCACACCGATTTCAGTTGGGTCGTGTCTGAAAACGGGATACCGTTTAATCACTATTGGCGCGATTATATGCAGTCCCTCTCCGCGTGGACGCATTCGGGGTGGAACGATGGCGATCCCAACTGGTTTGGCTATGTGGGGCATCCCATTCAAGGGGCATTGACCGGCTTCATCGAAATCCAGAATGATCCGCAGGGCGAGAAGCTGGAGTTTTCCAAGACCAAGGCCTACTGGTGGAGCCGCTTTAAGGCAGGATTGTGGAATGCCGCTTACAGTACTCAGTGGAATCTCGGACCTTTGAGTGAGGTTACGGTTGAAAAGTACGGCACGAAAACCAGGGCGCCGTGGAATTACGACGGGTCGTACCCTTGTTCGAAACATTGTTTGACGGGTGTGGGCCAAATTGACATCGTGATGACGCCGCTGGCCGGCACGGGCTGGCTGATCGGTGAAGACTTTTTGGACAAGGAATTGGTTCGACGCGTCGAAGACGCCACCACGAATCGTCTGCTGATTGACACCGTCCGTGTTACGCTCAATCCCATTCGCGGAGGAGCCAACGTTCTTCACGGAAAGAGCCTCTGGTATCGTGCCTCTCGCGATGCCCAAGGGATGAGCCTTGTTAGTGACCAGAAAACGGCTGTCTCCGCGAGTGAGACGCCGAAAACGCAAATTCCCGACCATGGCGACGTGTTTTTCGGATACTCCCACACCGGCGCAATTCGCTGCCAAATGGGATTCGCCGACACACCGACGGCCTGCGATCCGCTTTCAGCCAAGGCCGCGAGCCTCAGCGGCTGGAACACATCGGTAGAGAAAAAGTACCTCCGTTATTTTGGACTTGTAGCAGATTTTGGTGGACAGTATGGCGCTGTGAGCCAGCGTAGTTTCTTGTTCGGCCTGCGGGGGGGATCGTCGATTGGAAGGTTCCGGCCGTTTGCCGAGGCGCTGTTCGGAGCCGTACACTTACAGGAAACCGGTCCTGCTCCATCAAAGTCGGACACGTCGTTTGCCGAAGCTCTAGGCTTGGGAATCGATTTCCGACTGATGAGGCTGCTGAGTTGGCGTTTTCAGGCCGATGCAATCAAAACTGAGTTGACCGAGTTTACCCAGCAGAACGTTCGCCTGTCCTCAGGGTTGGCGGTTCGATTCTAGCCGTTCCTGAACCGCCGTGCTTGATCCACATAGCTACGGGCCAAGCCGAGTGGCGCAGGGACGCCTGGACTCGCTAGAATTCCGATCGTTCCGCAATCGGGCCTTTTGGAGCAGTCGATAGCGAGAAAGTAAATATTAACTGCTATCCTGCTCGCATTTTGCGGCGAAACCATATATCCTTGGATGAAATAAAACGGCGTTCATTTTACAGGGAGCACCGGAAACATCGCGTGAGGGGGCGCATGCGAGGGTGTAGAGGTTCGTTATGTCTGATGTGGTGGAGAGCGTACAAGTTTTCATATTGGCCGAGAACCGTCTTTTGCGCGAGGCCCTTACGCGCATTTTGGGTAAGAAAAATGATATCCGGGTAGTTGGGGCCTCCGCCTTCTCGCCTGATGTTGTGGAGCAAATCAGCAGCGCCGCCCCGGATGTCCTGCTGTCTGATTCCGCCGCGGTCGCGTTATCGGATCTTCGCCTGGTCTCAGAGGTACGTGCCGCCATCCCTGGACTCAAAGTGGTTATGATCGGCATGGATGCCGACCGGGAGATTTTTCTACGCGCCGTGCGCGACGGGATTGTCGGTTTCGTGCTCAAGGATGCTTCGGCAATGGAAGTTGCGACTGCGGTTCGTTCCGTGGCAAACAACGAGGCGGTTTGTCCTCCAGGTCTTTGCTTGGCTCTGTTTGAGTCGGTGGCCAGTCGCAACAACGCCGCCAGCTTTGCCATCCGACACAATCTCGGCCTGACGCGACGAGAACAGCAACTCGTTCAAATGATTAGCCATGGGCTCACCAACAAAGAAATAGCTTCACAGTTGAGCCTCTCGGAGCAGACGGTGAAGAACCATATTCATCGGATGTTGCGAAAGCTTGGGGCAACCGACCGGCTCGGAGCGGTGGAGATTTGCCGCATGCCGGGAGCCGTCGCATGACACAATGCCAGAGTTTCTGCCTGGTACTTTTTAGGTACCAATCTCGGCATATGTGCAGGGTTGATTTTCGGCGCTACACGGAACCTTCTTGGTACTATCTGCCTTGAATCTCTGGGCCTAATTTGAGTCTTACTTTTTTGGGGAGAACAGGAGATACTGCCCGGCACGGAGAGGATCGTGCAAAAAATCAGAGTGTTGGTCGCAAACCGGCCGCGCTTGATGAAGGATTTGGTCCTTGCGACGATTGGGGATCAACCTGATATCGAAGTGGTCGGAGAAACCCAGGACGAAGCGGAAATCACTGAACTGGTTGAACGCACGCGTCCTGATTACTTGATCATTGCGTTGGAGAACCCCGAGGTCCGGCCGGGTTTGAGCGGGTTTCTGCTGGGCCGCTATCCGGAAATGAAGATCCTGGCGCTGGCCGCCGAGCGGAACAAAGGTATCTTTTATTGGGCTTTCGTTGACATCCGTTCCATGCATGTCGAATCATCCGAGCAGGGCATCTTAAGTGTTTTGAGAAGCAAGTCGGAGTTAGTCGGAATTTAGACGCGCGGATGCGGATTACGAACAGGACGGGTTCAGAAGGCGAGACGGCCGTAAAACGGATCTGGCTGCTCATCAGGAATTGTCTAGGTCGCGGAGTCGTCAGCCGCTTGCGCTCACATCTCCGCGACTTCGTGCGTTGACAGGGGTTTGGATACGGCGTTGGTTCTACCGATATTTTTGTAAGGCGACGAACTACTACATCGCCGCTGTGGTGGAACAGCGAACCAACGAATTGATGCGGGTTAGCTCACAGATGCCCTGTAAGTGAGGGGGCGAAGCTGTAGCTGAGGGACGATATAGGGGGTTGTCTAATTTGACGCAGAGCCCTGGTCTCGTTGTCGCTGCAGATTCTTTGCAGCCAGACGCTGACGCGGTTGCGCCACTGGAGTCTCACTGGTACGCAGCCCACGTCTGTTCACGTCATGAGAAACAAGTAGCACGGCAATTGGAAGAGCGACGCGTAAGTTGTTTCCTGCCCGTGTATCGAAGTGTTCGCCGATGGAAAGATCGGCGCAAGGAACTGGACCTGGTACTTTTCCCAGGTTATGTCTTTGTCCATCTCGACTTGAAGGATCGTTTACGAGTGCTACAAGTGCCCAGTGTAGTTCGATTTGTGAGCTTCAGGGGTCATCCCGCACCCCTGCCTGACAGTGAGATCGAGGCCCTGAGCAATGGATTAGCTGGCGGCGTCCGCGCGGAACCGCATCCATATTTGAAGGTCGGACGTCGCGTGCGCGTGAAGTACGGCCCCTTGGCGGGGGCCCAAGGCATCTTGGTGCGCAGGAAAGACAAGTTTCGCGTGGTGCTTTCCATCGATTTAATCATGCGTTCGGTGGCAGTTGAAGTAGATGAAGCAGACGTCGAGCCTTGCTGAAAATCGTTTCGAACATTCGCGAATCCGACCCTGCTTGCTTCTCAAGTTCTTTCAATCGGCTCGCTGACAATCAAGAGATTCCGGCTGCTTCCGGCCGCGTAGAGGTGTTATGAGCAGATTATCCCGTATTTTTCTTTGTCGTCCGAAGGTGATTTCGGTATGCATCGGCCTGGCGCTTTGTGCGACCGCGTGGGGTCAACAGCCAGCGGCCTACAGCCGCAGCACGGCTATTGATCAAAAGAATTCTCGCGCGGAACATGAAGCGGAACAAATGGTTTCGCTTTCAGCCGATAGAATTCTCTTCATCCTTCGCGACGAACCGGGATTGCTGCTCCAGATTAAGAAGGCTCTGGTTAGAAAAGCCTTCGAGCAAGGAAGAATACTCGATCCGAATGACCTCACGGACGACGCTTTGTTTACTCTGATTCGACAAGATGACAACATCCGCGTCATCGCGACCCACGAAATCGTCGATCGCGCTTACATCAAGGCAAAACCTACGCGCGAAGAACTGGCGCGCGATTTCCCATGCCGACTGCTAATGCCCAATGACACGGAGACAGGCGCGGCGAAGCAACCGGATCAATCGGCATCAAACACGAACACGAAACGCCCGCCGAGCCAAGAGCAGGAATACTGGCGCAAGCATGAGAACGACTTGGATTGTTATCTGACCCAATATCTTCCCTACGGCGCACTATCTTATCCGTACGGGCAGCCGCAGGCGCAGTACACTCAATCACCTTCGCAGCAGCAATTTCCAGCATCTCAGTATCCGACCCGGCAGCAGTATCCCCAGCAACAAAACCCTCAACAGTACCCCCAGCAACAATACCCGCCAGCGCAGACTCCTCAGCAGGGTCCGTCGACCGATTAC
Organism: Terriglobales bacterium; assembly: GCA_035483835.1. Lineage (GTDB taxonomy): Bacteria > Acidobacteriota > Terriglobia > Terriglobales > Acidobacteriaceae > JABDBE01. The sequence continues at coordinate 47,350 of DATHPO010000343.1, read as the reverse complement.
CGTCGTCAGCTTGAGTTGACGCAGACGCAGCCTTCCCAAGGCTATTTTGGTATGGACAGCGATCAAAGCGAGATGGCGAGCATCCAACCCGATGAGCTTCCAAGTCTCTTGAGCGCGAGCCAGACAAGTAGTCTTTCATCCCCATCGAAGGGGGTGGGATCTGGCGGTGCCGGCCCTTCGGGTTTGACCATGCCCCCCGACTTGAGTTCGTCATTGGCTTCTTCCCCGGGTTCACCGATCGGTTCCAGGCTGGGTAGCCAGAACGGAACCTCCGCCTTTCCTCGGCAGGCTCGTCTTGAGGATCAGAACCGCTTTCCGCTTCAACAATATTCATTTCCGAAACCGCCGCAGCAGCCGATGCTGCGCCATCAGCCGAACCCCTACGCTGACGTTCCCTCGCTTTACGATCTATACGCCCAATACTCAAAGCGTTCGCCCAAGCTCCAGCGTTTCGGCGAGGATGTTTTTATCAACGGCACGGGAAACCTCGACGAGCTTCCCATGGATTTACCCGCAGGGCCAGACTACGTGGTCGGCCCCGGCGACGGGCTGACCATTACTCTGACGGGAGGAATCTCGCAGCGACTGCAGCGCGTCGTAGATCGCGAAGGCCGCGTTGCTTTGCCTGAGGTCGGAGCCGTAGAAGTGTCGGGGCGCAGTCTAGGTGACGTGCAGCATCTCGTGCAGACGGTTCTACGCGGCCAGTTCCGGGGCGTGGATGCCGATGTCTCGCTTTCTCGCATCCGTACGGTTCGTGTCTACGTCACCGGTGACGTCGAGCGCGCGGGACCATACGACGTCAGTTCGCTTTCGACACCGCTGAACGCGCTCTACATCGCAGGAGGGCCGACATCGGGTGGTTCGCTGCGAATCCTCCGCCATTATCGGGGCAAGCAACTCGTTCAGGAGGTTGACGTTTACGACTTGTTGCTGCACGGCGTTCGCGGGGACGTTCAAAGACTCGAAGCCGGGGACACAATTCAGGTTCCGCCTCTGAAGGGTCAAGTCACGATCGAAGGCATGGTGCGACGGCCAGCCGTCTACGAGTTGAACGGCGAAAAGGGTCTCGCTGAAGTCCTGGAGCTTGCGGGAGGTGTCTTGCCTTCCGGCACGTTGCGTCACGTGGACGTGGAACGAGTGGAAAGCCACGAGGGCCGCACCATGCTTCGTCTAGACATTCCGGAGACCAATAGCGATGCCAGCGTCAATAAGGCACTCGAAGATTTTGTCGTCCAGGACGGAGACAAAATCAAGATTACTCCGATCCTTCCCTACGCCGACAAGACTGTTTATCTGGACGGCCACGTCTCCCGCCCCGGCAAGTTTGCTTATACGGACGGCATGAAAGTTACTGATCTGATCAAGTCGTATAAAGATGTGTTGCCCGAGCCTTCAACCAGTCACGCGGAGATCATCCGCCTCTCGCAGCCCGACTTCGCGCCTGAGGTGCTCACATTCAATCTGGGCGACGCACTCGCGGGCAAAGACCAGGATTTGGTGCTAAAGCCCTTTGATATCGTTCGCGTTTTCGGAAGATTCGACTTCGAAGATCCGCCGGTGATTACAGTCACGGGCGAAGTGAGGGATCCCGGAGACCATTTAACGAACGGAGTCGCCCACTTTCGTGACGCGGTCTACCTCGCCGGCGGGACGACTCGCAATGCTCTGTTGACCGACGCCCAGGTCTTTCGCACCACCCGCGATGGCAAGTTGGAAGTGATCAACGTAAACCTGGCCAAGGCGCTGGAAGGCGACGCAAAGGACAATATTGCTCTCGAGCCAAAGGACCGGGTTTTTATTCACCGCGACCTCAACTTACTTGACCCGCCCACGGTCGCCATCGAAGGAGAAGTAGCCCGTCCAGGAAAATATCCGCTTGGTGACAATATGACCGCAGCGGCGCTGGTTCGCCTCGCGGGCGGCTTCAAACGCGGCGCCTACAAGGACGAAGCGGATCTAACGCGCTACGAAATATCGCAAGGCAGCAAAGTTGTCAGTGACCACGTGACCGTACCGATTGCGAAAGCGATGGCCGATGAACCAGATGCTGACGTGCGCCTCCGCGACGGGGACGTTCTCGCGATTCGGCAGCTTACCGGTTGGAAAGATGTTGGCGCGATGATTACCGTGACGGGCGAGGTTGTTCATCCCGGCACTTACGGTATCCAGGAAGGTGAGCGTCTCAGTTCCATCATTCAGCGTGCGGGCGGCTTCCGAACGGATGCTTATCCGTATGGTTCTGTGTTTGAACGCGAAAAAGTTAAGGAGTTGCAGGAAAAGAATCGCGCCGACCTGATCCAGACTGTACAAACCCAGGCCGCCGATGTGAAGAATATTCCGGAGCAGACTCAGGACGACCAGTTAGCCAAGCAGGCAGTTCTGCAGCAGTATCAAACGACGCTCGAAAGCCTGCAAAACATGCCACCTCAAGGGCGGCTCGTGATCCACATTTCCGGCAATATGCAGCACTGGGCCAACACCTCGGCAGACATTCAGGTGCGTGCTGGCGATACGCTCTACGTTCCGAAGAAACCGAATGTGGTTCTCGTGGACGGCTCTGTCTACAACCCGACGGCGATTACCTATAAGCCGGGCAAGAGTGCAGGGTGGTTTCTGAAGCAAGCGGGTGGCCCGACGAACGTGGCTGACAAGAAGGCCACCTTTGTGATCCGGGCGGACGGTTCGGTGGTTGGCGGCTCTGGCGGGTTGTTCACCGGCGGAGTGGAAAGTGCCTCAATGCAACCGGGAGACATGGTGGTTGTGCCACAAAAAATATACGCGGTCAGTCGCAAGTGGCAGAATACGGTCCAGGTGGCCCAAGTTTTATCAGCTGTAGCAATCGCCGTTGGCGCGGCGCATAGTTTCTAGACTTGAGTCGCCACTTGATGTTCCTTTGGGTCCAGCGTAGAGGCTTACAAATCGCACTGTTGACAATTGCGGTGAGTGCCCAGGCTCGAGCGCAAACTGACGTACCCGTTTCGCCTTCGCCTCCCAACACGACTCAGAAAGCGAGTGCTGAGGATTCCGCGAGTCGGTTCGATCTCCAGCCGGGAGAGGATCCTCAGAATCGTTTAGTTTCACCCTTTCTGAAACACATTGCGGACGATCAAAAGCAATTCTGGACCAGTCCCGCACGCTTTCGTACAAAAGATCTAAAGTGGATTCTTCCGGCGGCTGGCATCACCGCTGCCTTCATCGCAAGCGATAGTTGGTGGTCCAGGCAGGTAAACCCGGCTCACCAGCAAACCAGCCTGACTGTTTCAGATTACGGCACATATTCCCTGATCGGCCTTGGTGGAGCGTCTTTCCTCTTCGGTTCCATGACCCATGACGATCACTTGCAAGAGACTGGCCTTCTGAGTGCTGAGGCTGCGATCAATGCAACTGGCGTGACGTATCTGTTTAAAGAAATTACACAGAGACAACGTCCTCTTCAAGGCAACGGGAATGGCGATTTTTTTACAGGAGGCTCTTCATTTTTCTCGGAGCACTCGGCCATCGCCTGGTCGATCGCAAGCGTCTGGGCGCACGAATATCCCGGCTGGCTCAGCCAAATCGCGGCCTACGGGTTGGCTTCCACAATTACTGTCACTCGCGTGACCGCAAAGCAGCACTTCCCCTCAGACGTAATCGTCGGCAGTGCGCTGGGCTGGTACTTCGGTCGTCAGGTTTATCGCGCCCACCACGATCCAGAAGTGGGCGGTTCCGCGTGGGGCAACTTAATAGAGGAGCACACCAGCGACAAAGTTCGCAACCCAGCGTACATGGCCTCCCCTTACGTTCCGCTGGACAGTTGGATCTATCCCTTGTTAGAACGCCTGATGGGTTTGGGCTATGCGCAATCGAACATGCTGGGGATGCGTCCTTGGACGCGCATGGCCTGCGCACAGATGCTGGAAGACGCCGGACAGAAGTTCGAGAATGATGGCATGGAGGCGGGTGAAGCGGGCAAGATATATCGTACCTTGACCGGCGAGTTTGCCACCGAGATCCTGCGGCTTGACGGGGCCGCCAACGTGGGCGCCCGCGTGGACTCGGTTTACACGCGGGCCACAGGAATTTCTGGCACACCCCTGCGGGACGGATACCACTTCGGGCAAACCATCATTAACGATTACGGAAGACCTTACTGGAGTGGATTCAATAACATCACAGGAGTTAGCGCTGAAGCTGAAATGGGCCCGGTGGCGTTTAATTTTCAGGGGGAATATCAGCACGCACCTGCCATGCCGTCTGAGTCTCCATCAGTGCTTGCAGCGACTGCCGCTGCCGATGGCACTCCGCCTCTGCCCAATGGAATGGCGGAGGTCAATCAGTTTGAGCTTCTGAACAGTACTGTCTCGCTCAACATAAACAATTTACAGTTTACGTTTGGCGAACAGAGTGAATGGCTTGGTCCGGGCGAATCGGGTCCGTTGCTAATGAGCAACAATGCCGCACCTTTCCCGACGTTGAAGATGGATAGTGTCTTGCCCTATCACATACCCGGGTTTTCCCGCATATTCGGACCGGTGCGAACAGAATACTATCTCGGACAGCTATCAGGACAACACTGGGAGTTTTGTGCAGTACCAAGTTGCCAATCATTTCCTGGATACCCCGGGGTGGTGGGTCCCAATATTGTTCCGCAACCGTTCATCTCGGGGGCGAAGATCAGCTTCACACCCTCCCCGGACCTCGAGATCGGCATGGCGACGACAGCGATGTTCGGCGGACCCGGGCTCCCAGTCACCTTCGGCAATTTCTTTGCTACCTACTATATCCACACGCCGAATCTGGCGAAAAATCCCGGGAAGCGAGTTTCGGCGGCCGATATCACTTTCCGGGTTCCCCATATCAAGGACTGGTTAACTATTTATCTTGACGCGATGACGTGGGACGAAATTTCACCTATCGGCTCCTCCCGGGCTAACGTAAACCCCGGCATCTACATGCCGCGAATACCGAAAATCCCGAAGTTAGACCTACGAGCGGAGGGCTTCAACATATCGCGCACGACGGAATTCGGGCCCGGATGGGTTTACTCTAACGGCGATCGTTACCGCTCGGGTTACATCAATGACGGAAATCTGCTGGCTAGCTGGATCGGCCGCGCGGGTAGGGGCGTTCAAGGGTGGACGACTTATTGGTTTTCTGCTCGCGATAAGCTGCAGTTGGGCTATCGGTTGCAAACCGTGTCTCCTGCATTCATTGAAGGTGGCAGGTTGGTTGATTATTCCGCCAGCAGCGAATTCATGCTGGGGCCCGCTGTCTCCGTCTCCGGGCTTGTCCAATACGAGCAGTGGAGGTTCCCCGTTCTGAATCCAACTAGACAGTCTGATGTGACCGCGTCAGTGCAATTAACTTTCTATCCCCGTTGGCACATCCAGAGATGACATCAAGGTATGGGAGCTTGCAGTATTGGTATTTCGAGAAAGGTGTACATGAGCGTCGAGGTTTCGCTTGCGGGCGTAGCGAAATCCCATGTGACCGAATGGTCTACCTGACAATGTGGTGCAGCTTCCGCACCATAGCAAAGAGTATACTTAAGAGCCGCGCTCTGCAGAGAACTGCACCATGAATCCGTCCAGGCCGTCGTTCGCTCCGACCATCGAAGCGCCGCCCGAGGTGACGGCTACCCCTATCAATCCGGAGCTTGACTATGCAAACCGGGAGCTCCCCTTCGGGGATCAGGCATTGCTCTTCGTTCGCATGCTCTGGGACCATCGCCAATTTGTGGCCGGCGTCGTCTTTAGAGGCACTTTGTTCGCGATGGTCGTGGCTCTCTTGATCCCCGCCACCTATGAATCCGGAACCCAGCTCATGCCGCCGGATCAACACTCCGGTGCCTTGGGCATGCTGGCTGCAATGTCCGACTTCAGTAGCGGCAGCGGCAGCAGCGGGGGAGGCGGAGGGGGCGCTCTCGGCATGGTCGGTGACATGTTGGGCATGAAGACCACCGGGGCTTTGTATATCAGCATGCTGAAAAGCGAAACCATTCAGGATAATCTGATCAACCGTTTCGATTTGCGAAAAGTCTACTCCATCAAAACCTACAAGTCCGCCCGCAAAAAGCTCACGAGCCGCACTGATATCAGTGAAGACAAGAAGAGTGGGGTCCTATCGATTACGGTGACCGATCGCGACCGCCAACGCGCTGCGGATCTCGCGCGTGCCTACGTAGACGAACTCAATCACATGGTCGTCGATCTGGACACTTCTTCTGCTCACCGCGAGCGTGTGTTTCTCGAGGACCGGCTCAAGGTTGTAAAGAAAGACCTGGATGCCTCATCCAGGGCATTCAGTGAGTTCGCCAGCAAGAATACGGCCATTGACATCAAGGAACAGGGCAAGTCGATGGTCCAGGCTGCAGCCGTCCTCCAGGGCCAACTGACGGCTGCCCAATCGGAATTGCGGGGTCTGGAACAAATCTACACGGCGAGCAATGTTCGCGTTCGGGCACTTCAGGCACGAGTTGTCGAACTGCAGCGCCAACTGGAAAAACTCGGCGGGTCGGCCACCGATAACTCTTCCGGTCCAACCAGCGACGAGATGTATCCGTCCATTCGTCAGCTACCCGTCCTGGGAGTACCCTTTTATAACCTTTACCGAGAACAGACCATTAATGAAACGGTATTTGAAACACTCACCAAAGAGTACGAAATAGCCCGAATTGAAGAGGCGAAGCAGGTACCGACGGTCAAAGTGATCGATGTCGCCAAACCTCCGGAAAGACGTTCTGGGCCGCCGCGCACCCTGATTACTTTCGCAGGGGCTTTTCTGTCGCTTTGCTTCGCAGCGCTTTGCCTTTTTGGCAGAGAAGTTTGGAACGGCTTGGATTCGCAAGACTCGCGAAAGGTACTCATTCAGGAAGTCGCTAGTAGCATCACTCAAAACCCCCTTTGGAAAAGAACTCGACCAGTTGCTTCCCGCATAATTCCCGATTGGTTTCTGCCACGGGTCGGGCGGAATGGGAATGGCTCCACCCCCTAGCACAGAGCTCTCGGGGTATTCCATCACTGAAATGAAGACTGAATCGACATTCGATGAAATCGGAGCGGTTGCGGCCGAGATCCCTGCAACCCCGCGTGTCGGCAGCTCTCTTTTGGCGCGAAACTCGTTAGTCAATCTATCTGCTCAAGTAATACCGTTGCTCCTCGGTATCGCGACTATCCCTTTCATGGTTTCCCACTTGGGCACGACCCGTTTCGGCTTGCTGTCCCTCTGGTGGGTGCTGCTCGGGAATACGAGTGTAGTGGACTTAGGGCTTGGACGAGCGACTACGATGTTCGTAGCTGAAGCGCTGGCAGAAAAAAATCGAAGCAGGCTTTCGGAGGTCGTTTGGACTTCGTTTATCCTGCAAACGATTCTTGGGTTTACTGCCGCGACCTTAGCTGTTGTTGCTGTACCGTTCCTTCTGCACGGTGTTCTGAAAATTCCACTCAGTCTGTTACATGAGGCGCGGGCATCGTTCACGATTTTCGCTGTAGTGCTCGCTGTCGCCCTTCCCGCATCCTCCTTGAGAGGAGTGCTTGAGGCGACGCAGCGTTTCGATCTAGTGTGTCTGGTCAAAGCACCCTTGAATTCGCTGATGTTTCTTTTGCCGGTGTTGGTAATTGTGACACACGGTGGTCTGGTCGGAATCGCGCTCCTGCTCAGCGTTACTGTAGGACTTGCTGGCATCGCATATCTTGGTTTGTCCTTGTATCTCCTGCCCGAGATTCGGCATTTCTCGGTGCCTACCCGGAAGGTTATAGCTTCACTTGCACGCTACGGAGGCTGGGTTAGTGTTTCCAATTTTGTGAGCCCAATTCTGGCTTATGCTGATCGCTTTTTCATCGGCTCTCTTCTAAGCTTGACGTCCGTTGCCTATTACACTGCGCCTTACGATGCGATTACGCGATTGTGGATTTTGCCAAGCAGCATCTCAACCACCTTGTTCCCCGCATTCACTACCCTTCGCGGGGAGAATGCACAGATTCAGCGAAACGTAATTTACCTGCGCTCTATAAGGTATCTGCTTTTGTGTATGGGCCCTTTGGTGCTGGCCATCATTGTGTATGCGCAAGAGATTCTACGAATATGGCTGGGAACCGGCTTTGCCGAAAAAAGTGGCTCGGTCCTCCAGTTATTGGCATACGGCGTTCTGTTGAATTCGTTGGCGTGGATTCCGTTCAGCCTCTTGCAGGCCCAAGGCCGCCCTGACTTGACCGCGAAATTTCATTTGATGGAACTTTTTCTGCAAGTGGGCTTCCTATGGATTTTGCTGATGACGATGGGAATCACCGGTGCCGCGTTGGCCTGGACGATTAGGGTGTTCTTCGATGCTGCTCTTCTGTTCGGGGCGTGTCAGCGTTTACGGTTCGTCAGAATCGGAAACAAGGATATCCTCATTTCTTTGGGGCTGCTTTCTCTGGTTGGGTGTGGCATTCCTTTAGTAAAGCTTGGGCTTCCGAGGAGCAGCATCGTTCTCCTTCTGGGCACTTCATTTGTCCTCCTAGGATGGCGCTTTCTCTTGGATGTGTCGGATCGGGTCTGGATCGTAGCTAGACTTTCGCAGTTCGGATTTTCCCGAGGAGTATGAGGGAATGAACGATCTTGAAGTCGAACACGTTGATAACTGCATTTTATGTGGGGACGCGGGTACTCTGCTGTACGATCACTTACCTGACAGGCTTTTTGGATCCCCTGGGGAATGGCGCCTTGTCCGCTGCCCGCACGATGGCCTTGTTTGGTTGAATCCCCGGCCAGCGATGCAAGAAATAAGTAAGATCTACTCAAAATACTATACCCACTCTGTTTCAGATTCATCCAATGGCCACAGCCAGAGTATCCGAAGCGAACTACGAGTGGCCATCTGCGGCGCCATGGCGGGGGCAGAGAATAGGCAACGTTGGCACTGGAAGGCGATCGGCAAGATTGCAACTATTTTCCCACCGACTCGAGAGCTCGGACGCATGGGAGCAAGATGCCTCACCCAGAAACAAAAGGGCAAACTACTCGATGTGGGCTGCGGTGATGGACGTTTCTTGAATTTGATGCGCAGCTTCGGGTGGGACGTAAGAGGGGTTGAGCCCGATGCGGAGGCAGCGAGAATTGCACGGGACGTTTACAACCTTACCGTCGATTGCGGCACATTAGAAGACATTCGAATACCGCCGTCGTCTGTTGACGTCGTGACTCTGCATCACGTAATTGAGCATGCACCCAACCCCATTGAATTGCTCCAACACTGCCGCCGCATATTGACCTCATCTGGCCTGCTAGTACTTGTGACACCGAATCTAAACAGTATTGGCCATAGAATGTTTTGCCGAAATTGGCGTGACCTCGACCCGCCTCGGCACTTTTATCTTTTCAATTCGCGAACGCTTTCTGAGTGTGTCACCCGCAGCGGGTTTGGTATTCTCTCACGCCGCACTTCTGGTCGTTGGGCCTACGAAATCGGAAAGTTCAGTCGTGCCCTGACTGCAAACCATGTAACCATCGCTGCTCCGCGAATGTACGATAAGGTCGCAGGTTTGGGTTTCCAACTAGCCGAGAGTGCTCTGAAAGCGTTCCAACCAGGTTCTGGTGAAGAACTCGTTCTTTTGGCAAGGCCCGCTCTAGCCACCTAGTTTCATTTAGTGTGAAGCGTTCAAGTATTTCATGAGCAAGCTAAGTGTCATAGTTGTTAACTACAACACTAGAAATCTAGTGAGTCAATGCATAGCTTCGCTTCAGGACAACCCTCCTCGATGCCTGTTCGAAGTCATTCTCGTCGATAATGCTTCAACTGACGGAAGCTGTGAAGAAATCGAATCCAAATTTCCCTCTGTCCGGATAATCCGAAACACCCGCAATCTCGGTTTTGCCGCTGCCAATAATCAAGGTTTGGCGCTCGCTCAGGGTGAGTTCCTGCTGTTGCTAAACAGCGATACGATCGTAATACGGGGAAGTCTGGACAAAATGAGCGAGGCTGCCGAACTCAATCCTGATGTTGGCATCGTCGCTCCCAAGCTTGTCTATCCAGATGGCTCTGTGCAGATGAGTTACGGCGCATTGCCAAATCTAATGATGGTGTTTTGCAGCTTTTTCGAAATTAAGAGGTTGATCCCACAGTCAATGCGCCAGCGCCTCGGGCGTTCCCGCTGGACCAAGCTGCTTGGCGAGACCATCGCGAACTATGTTGACTGGTTCTCGGGTGGCAAGCCGACGACGAAAATTCTTAGCCGCGATCTTCTCGCAACAGGGGCGTGCTTGCTAATCCGTCGCCGATGTTTTGAGGAGGTTGGTTTTCTGGACCCAAACATCTTCTTTTACTGCGAAGATGCCGACTACTGCGAACGCGTGCACGATTCGGGGTGGAAAATCCTATACCTCGCGGAGGCAACCGTTGTGCATATCAAGGGCGGCACGACTGGGGAGCGTTATAGGTGGACATCCCCCCACGCCTACGAGAGTACACTATATTTTCTCCGCAAACATCGTGGCTGGGTGGCGTTTCAAGTAGCGAGATGCTTTGCGCTGCTATCGCTGCTTTTGCGCTGGATTGTTGACTCCATCACAGGCCGCGAGAACGCTTCTGCTAGTTGGAAGCTTTTGCGGCAGGTGGCGAACAACACAGGCAGCCCTCAAGTTTACTGAACGATGGTGCGACAAAGAGAATGCTCGATTTGACAAAATTCCGATGCTAGTCTCGCCACGAAGAACGATGTCGGGGAATATCTGGGATTAAAGATGGCTAGCGGGTCCACTGCGTTGAGAATGCGGGTGCATCAAGCTGAGCTGCGAGCCGGCTCCTGGGCCGTTCTGCGTGCGCTTCTGCTTGTTTTGGGAACCCTGGGAAGCATCTGTTTGGGTCGTTTCTATGGTCTGATCGCGCTCTCCCTGGTTTGGTCGGTGTACGTGTTCTTTCATCCGCGTGAAGGTCTTTGGATTACACCTGGCTTTATTTTGGCAGCTTCCTTAATCTCTCCTCCCGCAGGCTTTGTGGAGGGTGTGGGCTATTCTCCAGAGTTAGTGTATTGGGCAATTGGCGTTTGCATCTTATTCATAACGATGTTGATCCGCTATGTGCAGGCCTGGGGCCGAGGTCAAGAAGATCCCCGGCTCCACGCGGGCAATCCGCGCGGCTTTTATGCGTTTGCGATCATGTCGGTTTTGGCCACGGCCATTGGTATTGCTCATGGATATTCACTTCAGAATGTTGCGAAGCAGTTCTTTGGTTGCGCGCTCCTGCTTGGATATTTCTTGTTTACGCTGCGATTTGCGCCGAGGCAGGAAGACATTGAACAAATCATCACTCGCATGATGTACGTGGGTGTAATTTGCTCTGTGATGTACTTAGCGATCTATTTCTCGCTGTTTTCAGTGCGGAACTTCAGTGCGCACTTAAGCGCGATCGTAGCCTACGACGGCGGCCTGTTCGTCTTGCTGGTTCCTCGAATTCTTGGCAAGGGCCGTATTCGGATAGATGGCACGTTATTTGTGAGTCTCTTGCTGTTTGCCATTCCGGTGTTGGCCCAACTTAAAAGGGTCGTCGGAGCCACTATTGTCTGCGCACTGCTAGCTTGGGGGCTAAGGTCTGCATCCCCTCGAAGGAGGTATGTGTACATTGTGGCTGCCCCTCTACTGTTGGCTATCGCGCTGAGCACGAGTGTCCTTAACCCGATTGGGGCTTGGTTTTCCAAGTTCGATAACTCGGGCTATTTGATTCCGGAGGACGTGCAGAATCATTACAGTGTTGTTACGCGCTTAGAGGAATTCAGCCAAGTCATGGACTCTCTCAACAGTGTTCCAATTCTAGGTAAGGGCCTCGGAAGCACGATCACGTGGTATGACCCGTATGCTAAGACGTATTGGGATCAAGAGACAGCCGATAACGGACTGTTATATCTGCTCGTAAAGATGGGGATTGCCGGCACGGCCGCATTCATGTGGTTCATTTACCCGCTGGGCAGTGCGGCTCTGCGGAAGCAGATGACTGGTTTGCATCTGGCATTTTTTCTGCTGCTTATTTTTCACCTCATGCAGATGATCGCGGACGTGACATTCTTTTACTTTCTGACTGCGGCTTGGGTAGGCACAACATGCGCGTTCTTGTACACCTTTAACAAGAACTCCGAAACTGCCCCTGCAACCCTCGTCTTACGCGTGGGGTGATCTCCGTACGCTGTGGTACGAGCGAAGTGACTGAACTGAGCAGTTAGTGGGCGTGCCTAAGTGGCCGGGAGAATAGGATGCAAGAGCGAATTATGCGCGAAAAGGAATTTTACGACGAACTGGTCGTCGAAGGTTCAGCCAGCCGTAGCTTGTTGGACCGATTTTCCTCCGGATTTTACGACAAAGGTGAAAAAGGATGTCTATGGGGGCCGATGTGGAAATCGATGGACCTGCGCGGAGTCAACGTTCTCGATTACGGCTGTGGAAATGGAGAGTTTAGCCGGGTTCTCGCACGACGAGGCGCCCGGGTTGTGGGCATCGACATATCTCCAAAGCTAGTGGAACAAGCGCGTGCATCAGCGACGAAGATGGGATTGAACGGTTCGTGCCCGCAATTCATGGTCGGCGACGCTCATCACACCCCTTTTGCCGACAATACGTTTGACTACGTCGTCGGCAATGGTGCTCTTCATCACCTTGATTTGGAACTGGCGTATGCCGAGATTGCGCGTGTGCTCAAGCCCGGCGGCAAAGCTTTATTCATGGAACCGATGTATCACCACCCAGTGCTATGGATGGTGCGGCGGTTGACGCCCAATGCGCACTCGGCGGACGAGAGGCCCTTGTCGTTTGCTGACATGGCCAAAGCTAAGAAATGGTTTCGAACCTGCTCTCATCGGGAACATTTTCTTGTATCGGTTTGCTTTGCGCCAGCACACCTGTTCGGAAAGCGAATCACCCTTGCCGTTCTGGGCGGGGTTGATCGCTTCGATCAGTTGCTCATGCGCTTGATCCCACCGCTCCGACGCTTTGGATGGCTCGCGATGATGGAGATGCAAAAGTAGCCACGGTATAGCATGCGAATCTTGTACGTCTTGCCGTTCGTGCCGTGGGCCATACGGGTGCGCTCCTATCACCTGATTCCACAACTGGGCAGAAAACACGAGATCTATCTTCTTTGCCGGGCTACCTCTGCGGAAGAAGAAGGTCACGCGCACGAGATGGAAGTGCATTGCAGGCACATTCGATGCGTTCGTCATTCTCGTCCGTGGCTGCACGGAGCGCTTCGATGTGCAATAGCTATACCGACAGCTAGTCCACTGCGGATGGCCTACTTTGCGTCGCCTGAAATGCGAAATGCGGTGCGGCAAGCGGTAGTGGAGTTCCAGCCCGACGTGATTTACCTCGAGCGATGGCGCACGTTGCAGTACGTCCCTGTCGATGTTCAAATCCCCGTTGTCTGTGATCCAACAGATTCCATGCTGCTCTACAACCGGCGCTTGATGCAGAGGGGATCTTGGTGGGAACGTTTAATCGCGGCGGAAGAATTTATCAAATTCCGCAGCTATGAAGGGAAACTCGCCAGCCAGGCGGACACGGTTGTTTTTTGTTCACGCGTCGATTTGGAGTGTGTCCGAAGCAGGGCCGCTTCAACCCATTATGCCCTCGTTCCAAACGGCGTAGATTGCGAGACCTTCTTCCTCAAACAACAGCAGGAAGAAGAACCCGACACGATCATCTTTACCGGTAACTTTGGTTACAAACCTAACCGCCATGCCGTCCGGTTTTTCTTAAAGGAAATTTTTCCCTTGATATGCAAGTCGGTTCCTAATGCCCGATTTATGATAGTCGGAAGCGGAGCGACTCGGTACCTCCGGAAGTACTTGGGATCTACACCTGGCCTAGAGTTGGTCGACTTCGTTCCAGAGTTACGATCCTACATTGCGAGAGCTACTGTCGCCGTTGCTCCGATTACAGTTGGTGCCGGAGTGAGCAACAAATTAGGTGAAGCGTTTGCGACCGGGACGCCGGTAGTCGCCACGCGAATGGCCTGCGGGGATCTGCCCGTGGGGGATGGAGAACACCTGCTTATCGCGGACGAGCCCCCCCGTTTTGCAGAAGAAGTAGTTCGTCTCCTCCGAGATCGAGAGCTACGAAACCAAATTGTTACTCGTGCCAGAAGATTCGTGGAAGAGCAATACGACTGGGGCGTGGTTTCTAGATCGATGGAGCAAGTTATGACTGATGTCGCGAAGGGCGCAGTTGCGGGCAAAGAGCGCTTGGTCGCAAGCAGTGTGTGAGTTATCAAAGAGCTTCGTGATTGGAAGATCATCGTACGGCGGAATCTCCGAAATTCCTTCGCTGATCCTGGCCGGTGGGCTAGGAAGCAGGCTACGTCCGGCGTTCGATGCCGGGCCAAAAAGTATAGCGCCAATTGGAGGCCGTTCCTTTTTGGAATATCTCCTTTTGCAAATCGGCCGCGCCGGCTTTCACAGAGTTCTGCTTTGCGTAGGTTACGGTGCGAGCCAAATCGAAGAGTTCGTCGGCGATGGAGGAAGATGGGGCCTGAGCGTTCGGTATTCGGTAGAAACGGAACCGCTGGGTACTGCAGGCGCGGTAAAGCGAGCTGCCTCGTTGATAGACACCCCGCATTTCTTGGTGTTCAACGGGGATTCGTTCCTGTCGATCGACCTCCGGCGGCTGGTAGAGGAGCATCTCCACTCCGGAGCCCTGGCTACCGTGGCACTAGCAAAAGTCCACGACTCGACCCGCTTTGGGACTGTTGTTCTGGAAGCCGATGGGCAAATTAAGCAATTTTGTGAAAAAGCTGGATGGGTCAAGAGTGAATCTCCGGATTGGTGCGTAGTCAACGGCGGAATCTACATTTTCAGTAAACCGGTTCTTGATCTGATCCCCGAACCCGGAGCCGTTTCTCTTGAGCACGAGATTTTTCCCAAGTTGTTAGCAAAGGGCATTAGGGGGTTTCTCAGTGATGGTTACTTCATCGATATCGGTCTCCCCGAGGACTTCGAGCGAGCCCAAACCGAATTACCAAAGTACTTCTAGATTGGTAATTCGGGCAAAAGCACCCCTCCGTATCAGTTTCGCAGGGGGAGGCACCGACGTGCCACCATACCCGGAGCGCGAAGGTGGGTGTGTTCTGAACGCGACTATTAACCGTTTTGCTTGGGGCAGCCTCCGTCAACGGAACGACGGCAGTACGAAGCTCGAGTCAGTGGATCTTGGACTTTGCCTTGAGTTCACGGCCGATGATGACATGCCTCTCAATGGACAGCTCGATCTCGTGAAGGCCGCTTTAAAGCGATTGGAAGCCAAGAACTCTCACGGCTTCGACATATTTCTCAAGAGTGATGCTCCTCCCGGGTCGGGGCTTGGTTCTTCCTCAGCACTGATGGTTGCTTTGGTCGGACTTGTAAAAGAATTGAAGAACTTACCTTTCACAGACTACGAGATCGCGCAAATGGCGTACGCGATCGAGCGGGAGGACATCGGAATTCTTGGGGGTCTGCAAGATCAATACGCCTCAACTTTCGGGGGCTTTAATTTCATTGAATTTTATAGGGACCGCGTTATAGTCAATCCTCTCAGAATCAGCTCGGATATTGCGAACGAACTTGAGCACAATCTCCTGCTTTGTTATACCGGGACGACTAGACGCTCTGACCGGATTATTGAAGATCAAACCCGCCGTTTTGAGGAGAGGGATCCCGAGGCTCTCTTGGCTCTCTCGGAGCAGAAGCAGCTGGCGATGGATATGAAGAATGCCTTGCTTCGCCGAAAGCTTGACGATTTCGGTGATCTGCTGCACTGCGCTTGGTTGTCGAAGCGACGTATGTCTTCTAAGATCAGCAACCCGGTAATTGATGAGTTGTACGAAGCGGCTCGACAACACGGAGCGCTGGGTGGCAAGATCACTGGTGCCGGTGGTGGAGGGTACATCCTGTTCTATTGCTGCTTCGAACGAAAACACAAAGTAGCCGAGGTCATGCGGAATATGGGAGCTATGACCGTGGATTTTGCCTTTGAACCACAGGGACTTCAGACTTGGAGAGTTCATGAGTCTGGACGTGATAACTGATAAGTTGGTTACCCGCTGTCTGCACGACAGCATCTCTGTCAAACAGCGATTACTGGAGGATGAGCAGTACCAAGCTCAGGTTCTCGCCCTGGGGAATGCTATGGCACGAACCCTCGCTTCCGGACGGAAGGTAATCTTTTTTGGCAATGGAGGAAGTGCTGCTGACGCCCAGCACTTAGCGGCAGAGTTGACAGGGCGTTACATGATGGAACGACCGGGATTGGCTGGTTTGACGTTAACTTCAAACACTTCTTCACTAACAGCGATCGGTAACGACTACTCGTACGACATGATCTTTGCCCGACAGCTCGAGGCCCTCGGTTGCGCAGGCGATGTGGCCCTCGGGATCAGCACTAGCGGTAATTCAACCAACGTGGTTCGCGCTGTGGACCTCGCACGCTCGAAAGGCATAACCACTGCAGCTCTCACCGGAAAGACTGGCGGGGCTTTACTCTCACAGGTCGACTACTGCATTAGGATTCCCTCGGAATGCACTCCCCGCATACAAGAAGCCCATATCTTAACCGGGCACATCCTTTGCGAGATCATTGAACATGAACTTTTTGCCAAGTAAGGCAGTTTTTCTTGATCGAGACGGTGTTGTCAACCAGAAAGCGCCGGAGGGCGAATACATACGAAGTTGGCGCGAGATTCAATTCCTGCCAGGCGCCGCGAAGGCCGTCGCTTCACTGAACCGCGCTGGATACAAAGTTTTTGTCGTCACGAATCAACGCGGCGTGGCCACCCGAAAAGTCAAGACCGGCGATCTTCTCGAAATCCATGAGCGGATCCAGCGCGAGTTTGCACAACATAGCGCGGTCATATCGCAGATCTATTACTGTCCGCATGATCTTGCTGCGAAATGCGTCTGCAGAAAACCACAACCGGGAATGTTGCGACAAGCAGCCCAAGAGCATAACGTGGATCTAACGGCAAGCTGGATGGTTGGCGACTCACTCACCGACGTAAAAGCCGGTGAAAATGCTGGCTGTCGCACCATACTGTTGGCCTCGACCTCCCCTTCAAAATCGGGACTCTCAAGCCGACTTCTCGTTGCAGAAAGCCTGGAGTTAGCGGTTCCTTTGATGCTGAATGGGCATGACGTTCAAAGTCCACTTCGTTCAAACATCACAAATAGAACTATCCAGGAGCCGTTCTTGTGAAGACGCCTAGCCGCCCGAACGTTGCAGACATATCGTCATGCAACCGCCTCTCGCCTATTACGAGTGCGCAGGAATATTTTGAAATGTATAAGGGAGTTGTCGCCCATCTTCCCTATCCAGCCGTGGACGAGATCGTTGATGAACTTTTGCTTCGCTACGAGCAGGGCAGAACTGTCTTCCTCTTCGGTAACGGCGGTAGCGCTGCCCTTGCATCGCACATTGCCTGTGATCTGGCGAAGGGTACACTGGTCAACCGCGACTCTCAGGCACGTTTTCGCGTTGTTGCGCTGACCGACAATATTCCGCTAATGACGGCATGGGCGAATGATAGCTCCTACGAAAGAATCTTTGCTGAACAACTTCAGAACCTTATTTACCCAGGAGATGTGGCATTCGCGATCAGCGGAAGTGGCAATTCTTCCAATGTTTTGGCCGGGCTGCAGGTTGCTAGGGTTGTCGGCGCAGTCACCATCGGGCTAACAGGTTTTCAAGGTGGTAAGATGAAGGCGCTCTGCGATCATTGCGTCGTGGTTCCATCCAACAACATGCAGATCATCGAGGATTTCCACTTGAGTGTTTCTCACGCGATTTTCTCGGTTATCCGGGATCGTCTCTCCGAAGGCGCTTCTTCCCGTGTTTTTGCGAAGGCAACTTCCTCAGATTAATCGGGTTCAGTTGGACATGGGGTATTCTCAGGACAAAGGACTTCCCGTTCCGGGTTCGGCTATGGGCCAGTGTCACACCGTTTCCGGCGTGCCAAACGATCTCGACCCGCAAACAGCGTGCGCTGCTATCGCATCCAGGCAACGTCGACACGGTTGGGCTCTCAAGCGGATCATTGACGTTTTGGGCTCTTCATTCGTGATTCTGCTTTTCTCGCCGCTAATTCTGTTACTCTGGGTGTTGGTATGGTTTATCGATGGCAGCCCTGTCATTTATAGGCGCCGCGTGATCGGTGTGCATGGGGAGTTCGATGCCTACAAATTTCGCACCATGCGTCGTGATGCGGACGCACTGCTCGCTGCAGATACTGCTTTGCTCAGTACGTTCCGAGGAAATTTCAAGCTGAAGTCCGACCCCCGGGTTACGCCTCTAGGCTCTTGGCTGAGGAGGTACAGTTGTGATGAATTGCCGCAACTCTTGAACGTTTTGAAAGGCCAGATGAGTCTTGTTGGGCCACGCATGATCACCGTTGCGGAACTCGAGAAATACGGACCATACCAAGAACTGCTGTTAAAAGTTAGACCTGGCTTGACAGGATATTGGCAGGTGCGAGGACGTCAAAATGTCTCGTATGATGAACGAGTCCGGATGGATGTGGCCTACATCACGAATTGGAGTCTGTCATTGGATTTGTTGATTCTGCTGCAAACTCCCGCCAAGGTCATTCATGCCGAGGGAGCATACTAAGGATGCCTAGCGTTTTGGTTACGGGCGGTGCGGGTTACGTTGGCTCGGTTTGTTGTTCGCAACTGTTGGAACGAGGCCACGAAGTAACGGTGGTAGACAATCTTTCTACGGGTCATCCGGTCGCTGTGCCGGCAGGCGCAGAGTTCAGGCGTGTCGATATTGGTGACCGCAACGCGATGGCAGAAGTACTGTCCGAGCAGCATTTCGATATTGTTTTTCATTTTGCTGCTAAGGCGCTGATACCCGAATCGGTGTCTAACCCCGGAAGCTTCTTCGATTCCAATGTCGCATCGGGCATCGCGTTGCTTGAAACCTTACGTTCCGCAGGTATTAAGAGAATTGTTTTCTCCTCGACGGCCGCAGTTTACGGAAACCCCAATAGTGTGCCGATTGATGAGCACCACGCCACGAACCCTGTGAATTCCTATGGGGAGTCCAAGCTCATGTTGGAACGTGTATTGCACTGGTACGCCGCGGCTTATGGTTGGACGGTGGTATGCTTCCGCTATTTCAATGCCAGCGGCGCGACCGCTACAATCGGCGAAGATCACCGGCCGGAGACACATATTATTCCAGTTCTACTGCAAACAGCTGAGGGCAAGCGTGATTTCTTTGAAGTCTACGGGGACGATTACCCTACTCCTGACGGGACCTGCTTGCGTGATTATGTTCATGTCCTGGATATTGCTCAGGCCCACCTGCTGGCACTGAAAGTTCCGCAACGCCCGGGAATCGATGCTTATAACATTGGGACTGGGCGTAGCCATTCCGTGCGAGAGGTGTTGAAGGCTGTAGAAGATGTTGCAGGCAAGAAGCTGCGAACGAGAATGGCCCGTCGCCGGCCGGGTGACCCAGCGATCCTGTGCGCTAGTCCAAAAAAGCTGATGCGCGAACTCGGATGGCAACCTGGTTTCTCTGATCTCCGCGGGATTGTAGAAAGCGCATGGAATTGGATGAATGGGCATCCCTATGGTTATAGTGAGGCTCAGTCCCAAGTATCTGAACATGTGCGAAGTTAATGCTCAGTGTTCACGGGCAGTTGTTCCGGGTCTTTTGGCAACTAAAGTTCTGAAGTAGGTTCTTCTGATTCCCGAGTATCGTCAGGCTCGCAAATTGTGAAAGCGCACACCGTACGCCGCAGCGTCTTAGTAGCAGATCTTATGTGGACCTTGGTCGCCATGGGCCTTGGCTACTTATGCCGGTACGGATGGGTGTGGCATGGACCCACTCAAGGATCGGTACTCACCTTCGTGCCGTTCCTCATCATCGCAATTGGGTCTTGGTCTTTGCTTTCGTCGCATCTCGGGCTGGATGGGTTCCGAGGAGGCTGGTATTCTCCTGCGATAGTCTCCGAACTGTTTTTATCGGTCTCTTCTCTCATGGCCATGCTGCTCGCGCTCGCTTACCTTCGACGCGAGTATGTCTCTCGTCTTGTTCTCGGTTATTTTGGCTTGGCGATTTTTGTTGGCTTCTTAGCGATACGCCTAGCATTTCGCCAATACTTTAAGACTCTACATCGGGCAGGAGCGGTACGACGTGTGGTCATTGTTGGTAATGGTGCTCTGGCTCGCGAATTAGCGACCAAGATCGAGCGTCACCCGGAGATGTTGCGTCGGGTAATTGGTTTTCTTTCTCCCGTAGAGGTTGCGGCAGACAGTCCGTCGTTTGGCTTGAATTCGGTCAGCACGCGTACGCTCGGAGTCGTCGATCTTCTCCGTCCACGGAATGTGGATGAGATTATTGTTGCCTTACCTAAGCCTGGGCATCCTGAGATCGTGGAACTGGCTGCACGCTGCCGAACTCACGGTATTGGCGTTAGTGTAATCCCGCATCCTTACGAGCTCTATCTTTCCCGGACTCAACTGATCGACTTAGACGGCTTGCCGCTGCTGCAACTGCGTGACGCGAATGTTGCGACCGACACTCCGGGTTGGCAGCGCTTTATGGATTCGGCGCTCGGTTCCTTCTTGTTCGTACTGGCTCTTCCGGCGATGTTCATTGGAGCCACGCTTTTGAAGATTAAGAAAGGGCGTGCTCTTTGCCGTGAATTGCGTTGTGGCAAAGGCGGGGAGCCTTTCTGGATGTATCGTCTCAACTCGGAACGTTACGCCAGCGACTTGCCCCCTTACGAGATCATCCTTCAACACTTCAGCGTAACCGAGTTGCCGCAGCTCTGGAATGTTTTGCGTGGTGAGATGAGCCTTGTGGGCCCACGGCCGGAATCGCCCGAAAAGGTTAAGCATTATTCGGATTGGCACAAACAGCGACTTAACGTCAAACCTGGGATTACCGGCCTAGCTCAGGTCCATGGTTTGCGCGACCAGCATTCCTCCGAAGACAAAACACGCTTTGACTTGCAGTACATATTGAATCGGTCGGTGTTCATCTATATTTCGTTACTGTTACAGACCTTCTGGACCATTGCTGTACGTCTGGTCCGTTTGCCCCACCTACGTCCCGAGGTGCCCGTCGTCTCTCAGCTGCATCGTGAGCTTTCGTTGAAGGAGACCTTTACTAGTGCTCATAGTACGCAGTCCAGTGCGGATTAGTTTTGCTGGCGGAGGGACTGATCTTCCTGCTTACTACGAAGAATACGGTGGCACTGTCCTCAGTGCAGCCATCAACAAGTACTTCTACACGATCCTAGGTAAGAGAACTGACGGACGCGTGCAAGTGATTTCGTCTGACCTTCGTGTCTTTGAGACTTGGCACGACATTGCTGGCATGAGTGTCCGTGGCAGTGCACTTGAGATTCCCCTGGCAGTTTTGAAGGCGTTAGACTGCGACATTTCGGTCGATCTGTTCCTCGCTTCGGAAATTCCCCCGGGAACAGGGTTGGGTTCTTCCGCAAGTGTCTGTGTGAATATCTTAAAAACGCTTACCACATACCTGCATCGCTCGATTTCCAAATATGAACTGGCCGAGCAAGCCTTTCACTTGGCCCGCAATATATTGGCCAAACATGTGGGGAAGCAGGACGAATACGCAGCTGCCTTCGGCGGACTCAATTTCATTTCTTTTTACCCCGACGGCCGGACGTTGGTGGAGCCCCTGGATCTCGAAGAAGCGGTGCTCCGCGAATTGCAATCTAATCTGATGCTCTTTTTTACCGGGTCGTCCCACGACTCTTGGAATATTCTCCAAGAACAGGACAGGTCCACGCGCACACATGCGAGTTCCACTCTGGAGGCGTTGCATGAGGTGAAGGCTCTGTCGGTCCGGATGCGCCAGGCGTTGCAGTCGGGGGAGTTGCACAAATTTGGCAAACTCCTGCATGAGGGCTGGGAATCTAAAAGACGCTTTTCGAGGAAGGTCTCCACGCCCCGAATCGAGCAACTCCTCTCTCTTGCCGAGCAACACGGTGCTTTGGGTGGAAAAATCACTGGGGCGGGAGGTGGCGGGTTCCTGTTGTTCTACTGTGAGCCTGCGTATCAGGCTGCGGTCCGGGAAGCGTTGAAGGCCGAAGGTGTACCAGAGATGGCTTTTGCCTTCGATATGCAGGGCGCGCAGGCTGTGGTAAATGATCCGTTTATCGACGGCGATCAGCGGGGTGGCTCTGTCTGGGTGTTTACGCCGCGAAATCCAGCTGCATAATATAGAGAGAATTTCTAGATTCCACAGGGAGGCATTTTGAAGGCGTTTTTGCTTGCCGCCGGGAACGGAACACGCTTGCGGCCTCTGACAGACGAGATTCCGAAATGTTTACTGCCTATCCGCGGTGTTCCAATGCTGCAGATCTGGCTCCAGACCTGCAGGAACTTTGGAATTGACGAAGTTTTGATAAACCTTCACGCGCACGTTAAGGCCGTTCGCCAGTTCCTCCAGGAAAACGCCAACGGGACGTGGGTTCACATTTCAGAAGAGCCAGAGTTGCTGGGGAGTGCAGGGACTCTTCGCGCCAACCGGGAATGGGTGGCCGGTGAGGAATGCTTCTGGGTTTTCTATGCGGATGTTCTGAATTGTGTCGATTTGGAGGCCATGAAAACTGTTCACTCGAGGCACAAGCCAGTTGCAACACTTGGGCTTTACCGAGTTCCGGATCCCGGCCGCTGTGGCATCGCAACCGTCAGCGCAGATGGAATCATCCGCGAGTTCATCGAAAAACCTGAACAACCGAAGGGCAACCTTGCTTTTTCCGGTTTGATGATCGGCACGCCGGAATTGTTTGATGCAATCCCGGATCAGGTACCGGCTGACATTGGTTTTCACGTGCTGCCGCGGCTTTGCGGCCGCATGGTAGCGTTTCCGGTAGACGATTATCTGATCGACATCGGAACGATCGAAAACTATAAAACAGCTCAAGAGACGTGGCCGGGGTTGCATCAACCCGCAGTCTCAAGCAAGTGAGCTCCCAAATCCGCTAGAAACCTGCTGCTTCCTCCTGCCTGTCTTTTTGTTCCCCTTCTTCTCTCCTGAACGCCGGTTGTTTCCTACTTCACAGTCAGTGTAACGGTCGTGGTTTGCGGCTGAAAGCCTGAGGCCGAGGCCATCACTGTGACCGTGTAAGTCCCCGCCGGCGTGCCGCCAGACACACCTCCGCCACCACCGCTTCCGCTTCCACCTCCACCACCACAGGCCGGCAACGTAATTAGGCAACTGAGCGCGAGCACCATCAGAAGAGCCAAGACCTTCCGCTTGCGAGACGCTGTTCCCGCCCCAACTAAAGCGATTCCGCACATCGGCAACCACATGGCATAACTAAGCCCGAAGTCGCGTGCCCGACTAGGCGATAGCATCGCCGTGGGACCGGTCGTGCTAACCGTGAGGGTAGAGTTTCCGGATCCGGTCATCAGTGTAGCGGGATTAAATGAGCACGTCGGCGGGGCCGAAGTCGCGCTACTGCCGCTGAGAGTGATGCTGCTGCACGATAGCTTGACACTGGCACTAAAACTTCCTTTCGAAGTCAATGTAATCGTCGAAGTCGCCGAGCGGCCCGCTGAAACCGCTGCCGGCGAAAGTGCGGCGGCCGACATGGTGAACCCTGCGACGTTCAGCTGAAGGGTCGTGGGCTGAACTAGACTGCCTGAAGTTCCGGTGACAGACAGCGAATACGTGCCGGGCTGTGCGTTAGCGGCTACATCCACAGTAAGGGCGGAACTGCCAGAGGCATTGGGCACTGACGGCGGATTGAAACCGCAGGTGACTCCGGCAGGCAAATTACCGCATGAAAGTGTGACGGTGCCCGAGAATCCACCCGTTGGAGCAATAGTCACGGTCGACGTAGCGGCGCTTCCCGCTGCAACCGCGGGAGGTGAAAGCGCGGAAGCCGACAGGCTGAAGGTCTGCGCGGTTGTGTTCAGCAATACAACCAAATCGTAGGAAGTGATTGATGCGATATCGGGCCGTCCATCGCCGTTGAAATCGGCGATGGTACCGCCTCCGTACGCGAACGGCCCACAATTGAAAGTACCATCGCCATGGCCAAGGCAGAGTGTGGGATGGAACGGGCTAGATATTAGCAAGTCAGGTTTGCCGTCGCCATTCAGATCGCTGACCGCAATAGGGCCGTTCGAACCTACGTATGGTGCTGATAACGTACGAAACGTTCCATCTCCATTGCCGAGGCTGATTTGCAATTGAGTTTCGCCATATAAGTCTTCGTAAATGACAATTATGTCAAGTTTGCCGTCAAGGTTTACATCGGCCGCAGCCAGGTTATACACGTAATTGTTATTACCGTAGGAGATCGGAATGGTGACAGGTTGAAAGGTTCCGTCGCCCTTGCCCAGCAAAAGTCCTATTTCCGTGGGACTTGCAACCGCGACATCAAGCTTACCGTCCCCGTTGAAATCTCCGATAGCTACCTGCCCGGGGTCGTTGCCCGCAAGGTATTGCGTCGGTGTTCCAAAGGTTCCATCGCCCTTACCCAGACAAATGTAAAGTAGCGCGCCGTCAGTCGCAATAACGTCTGGTATATGGTCGCCATTGAAATCTCCCAAGCCCTGGACTGTTGCATTAGTACCGCCGCATCCAGGAAGATTCAACGGGGAGCCAAAGGTGCCGTCGCCGTTGCCGATGAATACGACAGTGTTCCCATGTACTCCAATGAGCAGGTCTTGCTTTCCATTGTGAGTCAGATCTGCTGCTGCGAAGAACCCCGTCTCACTGAGTCCGGTTGAAAAATTCCCAGTCTGTACGAGTCCATTTATGGTATCTAGAAAAATGGCGATCGCCGAGTAGCTCAAGATGGCGAGGTCTGGTTTACCATCGCCATTGAAGTCTGCTGCTATAGGAATGCCGACGTTGGGCGTAACCTCAAGCGCAGGCGCTGCGGCGAAAGTGCCATCGCCATGGCCGATTAGAACACTGAGGAGCAATCCCGGCAATTGCCCCTCGACAATATCGAGCTTGTGATCCCCATTCAGATCCGCTACAGCGATGCCGTTCGGGCCACCTCCGTTTCCGACCCCATAACTGCTGCCATACGTGAAGGTGCCATCCCCGTTGCCGATAAGGGTCCCAACGATCTGATTAAAATCGATCGCATAGACAACATCCATCCTTCCGTCTCCGTTGAGGTCACCTACGGCTATGCCTGTGCCAGAGGAATAGAGGTTTGTCGGAGGGATGGCTATCTGCGGGCCGATGGATTGGAAAGTTCCGTCCCCGTTGCCCAGTTGCACGCCAAAAGCGAAGGTGCAATAGCCACTACAAGTCGGACCCACTACTCCGAGATCGAGCTTGCCATCGTTGTTGAAGTCAGCCACGGCAGTTATTCTCCCGCTTAAACCGGAGATCAGGGCAGGGTTTTGAAAAGTTCCGTCACCGTTGCCCAACGCAACAGACACGGTGAGGCCATAAGACGATGTCCAAAGAATGTCAGGCTTTCCGTCTCCGTTAAAGTCAGCGACAAACTGTACGCTCTGGCTAAAATTCGGCGGGAGCTGCGTGAACGTGCCGTCGCCCTTTCCCAGATAAACAATAAGTGCGCCACCGGCGGCCAGCACATCGGGTATTCCATCGCCGTTGACATCCGCCACTACAAAGTTAGTAAATGAAGAACCGGGGGGGGCTGACGCTTATCGGGGATTGAAACGTTCCGTCGCCCTTGCCGAGAAAGATCAGGATTGGTTGTGGCGACGAGTTGTAGAGGTTGAGGAAGGCAATATCCGGTTTGCCGTCACCGTTGAAATCAGCCGTGGCAATGTAGTATTGCCCCATCAGAACGACGTTCAGACGCGTCCCAGTCCTGAAAGTGCCGTCCCCATTACCAAGCAGCGTCGACACTCCGCTCACAATATCTGGAATCCCGTCTTGGTTGAAATCAGCAATGGCAACCGGCAAGCCGCCACTGTACTCGGGCGCCGTATTAAATGACGGCTGGGCTTGTGCGTGAGCGGTCAGACGAATAAACAGCAGGAGGGAAATAGAGAGGGAGACGGTGGTCAGGTGGCGCATATTGGGTTTCCTTCGCCGATCCTCGCCCCAGCCACTTGCCGACCCGGAGCGCAGCTTATCACCGGAGAACTCTGATTGGCAAGGAAAATGGGGGCTTCAGGAGGGAGTCGCGCTAATCCGGGTGCATCGCCTTTAACAAGGCCCGCATTCCGTAAACTGCTCACATCATCAGGGGATGACGCGAAATGGGACGTTGCTGGTTAGCGTACCGCTGGGCGTGGTCACCTTGACATAGCCCGTGTTTGCTCCCGCTGGAACCGTAGTTTTTATTTCTGATTTCGAAACCACCGTGAACGCCGCCGCGGTGCCGTTAAAGCTGACGCCGGTTGTGCCGACCAGATTCGTTCCGAGGATAATCACGCTGGTTCCTGCTTTGCCGGATGCCGGAAGCGTTTCAACAAACGGGCCAAGGCCGACAGACAGGCTGAAGACTGTGCCCTCGCCGTTGGCGCCATCACCCGCTGTCGTCCCATAGAAGGTCCCGTCGGTGCCTTGCAAGAGCCCAGCCCAAGGGTCCGAGCCGTCGATGCACGGATAGATACCCTCCGGGGCAGAAGCTGTAAAGCGTGGTCAGCGCTCCGGTTGGAGTGATTTTGAAAACCGTGCCACAGCCGTAAATGCCATCCGATTCCGCCACTGTACGTGGTCCCGTAAAAATTCCCGTCGGTGCCCTGAACCAGCCCTGCCAGAACCTCGTTGCCATCGGAGCAGTTTGTGTCTCCGCAAAAATTGTAAAGCGTGGTCAGCTTACCCTTTGGAGTGATTCTGAAGACCGTACCAAAAGGAATTGCATCCACTGCGGATACCGCCTGAATAAGTAGTTCCGTAGAAGTTGCCGTCAACCGCTTGAACCAGCCCCGCGGACGGGTCTTCGCCGTCGGTACAGTTAACCGCTGTGCAAAAGCTGTAAAGCGTGGTCAGCCTGCCCTTTGGAGTGATTTTGAAGATCGTGCCGCAAGCGTGGTTCGCAAGACAGTTGCGGCCCACCCCGCCGCTGCTGGCCGTCCCATAGAAGTTCCCATCCGTCCCTTGCACCAGCCCCCCGTAGGGGTTGGCGCCGTCCGCGCAGTTGGTCAAGCTACAAAAACTATAAAGCCTCGTAAATTTGCCGGTTGGGGTAATTTTGAAGATCGCACCACAGCCGGCATGGGTGGTGCAGTTGACCCCGCCCTAGTAGGCAGTCCCATATAGGTTCCCGTCTGTGCCTTGAACCAAGCCTGCGTAGGGGGACGCGCCATCGGGACAGTTGGCCTGTGCTGCGCAGAAGGTGTGAAGCAGCGTCAGCTCGCCGGCAGGAGTGATCTTGAAAACTGTGCCCCGCCGTTGGCACCCCCTCCGACAGTGGTCCTATAGAAGCTGCCGTTTGTGCCTTGCACGAGCCCTGCCACGGGACCATAACCGTCATTGCCGTGGAAGCTGCGCAGCGTCGTTAGCACTCCATCTGGCGTGACCTTGAACACGGTGCCATCGTTCAATCCAACTCCCTGGTAAGTTGTTCCATAGAAGTTTCCATCAGAACCCTGAACAAGGGACCCCTCCGGATCTCGACCGCTCGACGAACCGAAACTCAACAGAGTTTTGAAGGTTTGTGCACCGGCGGCAGTCGTGCTCGCCGCCCAGAGTAGAGCAATAACGCCGGCCCACTTCCATGCATTAAGTCTGGCCATTGGGAACACCACGCCTGTACTCGCCCCTCACTGGAGGCTGAAAGGAACACCCGACCTTTATCACGGAAAGCCGCAATAGGCAAGGAAAAGGCAGATTCTCGCCAAGGCCCACTGAGCCGGTCGGCCGACACGGAGCTATGCAAGCTTACCGTACTGCGGGCGCAGCCAAATCTACCTGAGGAGCTTTGCCAACAATGATGTTGATCGAGAAGGAAACTGCAAACGATTTAAATAGAACTCCGTCGAAAAGAATCGTTAAAATTGGAAGCTATGTCAAACCCGAATCTTGGTTGGAAGGCCGCCAGAGCCGGTCTTTTGAGTACTGTCGTGTTGCTGGGACAATTTGCGCTTGCCCAGAGCACAAACCGTAATCCGTCCGCCGGACAGGCGCGCAGCAGCATTCAGAATGCCGAGAGTTTTTCCGGAGCAACCGCTGACGAGCAGATTAATGCCGCCATTAGCGCATTAAATGGAAAGGGTGGAATTGTGGATGTGCGCGCGATTGCCGGCGCGCAGACGATTAGCAGGACGGTCACGATTCCCGCAAACACACTCGTCCAACTCAGCCCAAGCGTTACCTTCACCTGCACCGTGGCTTCTGCGCCCTGCTGGAAATTGACAGGACAGGGAGCAAAACTGCTCGGCGGTACGCTCGGAGTTACGATCGGCAGTTTCGCGCCCAGCACCCAAACGGGAACCATTCTGCGCATGGGCCCTGGCATCACATCGACCACCGACATGATCGCTGTTAACCCAAATGCCACCCCATATGCCGGGATTGGCGGTTTTGAGGTGGGCGATTTCACGATCGACTTCGCGCAAACCAATCCAGCCCGCTACACCGGCCGCTACTGCATCGTCGGCTACGCCATCAATCACTCCTGGATTCACGACGTTAATTGCTACAACCCGGGCGTGAACGGAATGGAATTTGAGAACACGGCGAACGGTTGGTCCTATGACAACCGACTCGACAACGTTTTTGTACAAGCGGCAGGGAACAATGGATTCAACTGGACCACCGTCCCTGGCTCTGGCTTCTCCGATTTCGACCGTTGGACTTGCGACAGGTGCAAGGCCGCTGTCGGAACTGTTGCCGATGGGAAAAAGCAGTTCTCTGGCGTGAACGGGTTTGCACTTACCACTGGAACCGGCGTTTATCAAACCATTGCAGATTTTGTTTTTACAAATCTGTGGGCTGGTGGAACAGCGCCAGGAGGCAATGCCGGCTTTTATATGAACCAGACCGGAACTGGTACAACCCCGTACATTGAGAACATCTACGTTTTTGGAGAGATTGAGCAGCAGTCCGGGTGCGCCTGCGGCACCGCAGAAAAAATCAGCAATGCCGGCAGCCCATTTTCGGTCCAGGATATTATCTTCGACGTAATAAACGACAACACCGGATTCTGGCATTCCCCGAATAACTTTTCAGCAGAGAACGCAGTGAACTATCAGATTCGTCAGCTAATGCAGGGAATTATCCTGCCTGTGACTAGTCTTCCAACTTCTGCCACACGGTATCCATATAACGGCATCGTGTACCAGACCCCCGGTGGATCGTTCGAGTGGATTCCACTGAGCGATGGCACGCTCCACATGGTGCGAACCGACGCTGGTCCGATCGACACGTTCACGCTGGACCTGCGGAACAAGCGTTTTATGCCATCGAGTGATGACAGTGCAAACTTAGGCGCGGCGAACCAGCGCTGGAACACAGTGTATGCGGAACAGTTCTCGACGGGCACGGCAAAGTGGACTTCAGGAGCGGGCGAGCCAAGAGGCGCTTGTGCCGTAGGATCGCTGTATACGAATACTAGCGCTACCACCACCGGTACGGTTCTCTATGTATGCGGTCCTGCAAGCGCCTGGAGGGCAGTGCCAGTCCAGTAGGGCGCAGTGTGCTCACTTGTGAGGACAGTACCACGAGGCGTACCTATTGCTGCCACGAGACCCCCGGATAGAGGCTTGGGATGCGGAATGCGCGATAAGCATTCTCTCCCGTGAGATCCAGTTGCCACACTGTTTCTGGATTGCCAGTTTGTGTTACTTCTAACACTCGCGATTGGGGTCCGTCGAACGGATCGGTCAAATCGAATTCGACGTCTCCGTTATTCAGGACCTCCGTAGCACCTCCCCAGAAGGAGTACAAATTGGGGAGGTCTTGCCACACGAGGTTAGCAGTCTTGGTATTCTGGTCTATCTGGAAGATGGTTGGCCGACTGTAACAGCTAAGGGGTTCAGTATATTGATATTGATTACAGTTCGTGCCGTCGGGGTTAACCCGGAGGTTTCCGTTGTCCCAAATTGACAAGGTCATCTGCGAGCCATTGTCATTGATGATAACGGGATCGTGCTGGGCATAAAACCAGTCTGTGGGATCCCCTCCGGAAAGTGCGAAATCCCCTTGGTAGCCAAGGTGCCAGAGGATGTCTCCCGATCCTGCACCATTCTGATAGTCAATCTTGAGAATCCAGAATTGAGCGCGCATGGACAAGAGAAGATTTCCGTCGGCGGTATACTGTAGCGCATTGCTGTGAGTCCAGTCGGCTCCGGTTACTGTTCCGGCCGTAAACGGCAACAGGCCCATAGGCTGGCGGTTAATATCCAGGTGGTCGAAGGCCGACCAAGCCCAACCCACATTGCCATTGGGATCGACGTCAACCAAAACATCTGAGAGAACGTTGGTCACTCCTGGGTAACCCGGTAGATTCGTAAATGCCTTCAAAACATTGCCTAACCCGATCCAATGGCCATTCGGCAGTAGAAGGAGATCGTGATGAAACCCGGTAATTTGGTAGGGGTACCCCTTGCTTCGAAGTGACTGGTTCACCTGACTGACCGAGACATCGTTAATAGTATTCCCAGCCAAGTCGAACTCGCGTAAATCAGAGCCCAAATTTGCTATCACATATCCATTCGGCATGAACTTGTAACCCTCCAACGCGCTGGCAGGGTAGTACCAGATAACATTCCCCTGCAGATCGGTCACGAAAGTGGTTAGCAAGCTTCGGTTGGGAGGCCCCAGTATAAGGCCATCGATCAATTCGACCCCCGGATTGGGTGAAAGACCTTGGCTTGGTCGGGTGATCTTGATCTGTGGCGCAACCAGCCCGACCGAGGATAGGGAAGCGGTGGTAAACGTCTGGTCCTGATCCACCCAGGATCCGCCGCCGTACCAGTTGACATGGGCCCGCATATGGTAGGTAGTGCTGGGTTTCATTCCCGCCACCAGGATAGTAACGGTTTGTTGGTTAGAGCCCGCTGTCATCGACGTCTGCCTGCCGTAAGTGGTGTCAGGCCCGAACTCGACCCACGCGCCCGAGTTTTGCCACGGCAGCGTCAAATTGTACTGGGCGACCAGCGGGTTTTGGGTTGCACTGATTGAGCTTTGGGGAGTGCTGGGTGATCCGGTGCCGCATCCCACGGTTACAAGAGTTAACAGAGCGCCTGAAAAAAAAGCGAACCACACACCAATGCGTCGGATCTTCAAAGCATTCCTCCTCGTTTAGGTGGAGTCGTCACAAAATCACATGATAATCCTTTGTGTTGCACCGCTGCCTTCGGCCCAGTTCGGAAATAATACACGACACCGAAGAGTAGTCAACAGTTTAATGTGTCGCCGATTTCATGAACACCAAGCGCGAAGTTACATACAAGGATGCAGCACGCAGGAAGGACGGGGCGGCGTCATGGTCGGAACGCAGGACAAAAGCCGTAACTGCCGCCGATCGGCAGCGGAGTCTCCCCCCCCGTAAGTTGCCCCGATGTCGGATTAAACGAATACACATGCACACTTGAATCGCTAGCGAGTACTGCATACACCAATGTGCCGTCTGGACTAAAGGCGAACCCTGGGGTTTCTGCGGTCATCGGAAGGGCGTTCCCTGTATCTTCGACCTTCTTCGCCTTAAGACGGATCCTTGTCACCTGAACCCGTTGTGTCTGCGGGTCGGTCAAAAATAGATATTGGCCGCTTGGGTCGATCTGAACGTTGGTCGCGGTCTCGCAAGCAGGGAGCATAGCAGCCGAGCAGCGAAACAAGTGATGTCGGGGTCTGGGTACAAGCGGCAAAACATCGATGTAGCCTGTCGATCCGGCCGCACGGTGCTCGTCGACCATCACCTGGGTGCCGATCACAAGCATGTCCGAATTTATCCAACCATCGGCCGGTTGAAAAAGGACAACGTCCGGACCAACAGTCCCGCTCTGTGTGTTGAGGGAGCGCTGGTCATAGAACGGCCCCCCCGAATTTTGCCGACTCAGATAAATTTTAGTTCCATCGGCGCTGAAGCCGTAAAGCGAAGCCGGCAAAACATCATAGGGGCCATAGCTGCCTTGGATCGTTGGATCTTCATGCAACTTGCCGTCCGCAGAATTGACGTAAAACAATCGCACCGTCGAGATATATCCCGTACCGACGGCGCTTACTTGCATCATATAGACGAAGCGTGCGCTCCGGTGGATGTTGAATTGATAAAGCGAAGGCGCATCAACTGTCTGCACCGCGGGTGTCTGCGGAATACCTGAAGTGTCGGTTCCGTATACAGAAATATGTTGTTGGTTTGCGGAATCGGACCACAACCCGTACAGAAAGTTATCGTCGGGGGCAGGCACGAACTGAAGCAGGGAACCGGTTGGAATTAAATTGACAGGCTGCCCCAACAAAGTGAACGTCAAAGCGTTTTTATCAACGGCATAAGTTGAAACAGCGCCTTTGTCAATCACGTATAGAACCTGGGAACTCGCTCCGCCGGAAGGGGTACTATTTGTAGACGAAGGGGAGTTCATTTTCCCACAGGAAAGAAGTATGAATCCGGAGAGAAGAGGGAGAAGAGCTGAAGAAAACCGGAGCAACCTCATAACTCCTCCTGCAACAGAACGCCAATTGCGGAGCTTAAGACGCGAAGCCCTGGGCGGCACGTTGTCAAGTGTGCCCCTGAGTGGCTAGTCATCCCGACAGACCCCGCAACCCCAAGTCGCGGGACGCGAATTGAATGCCAGGTCCTCTGCATTCCGCGCTAACGTTCACACGCGCGGCCATCACCATTTTACCTCAGCATTGCTTCCTTTGAATCGTTATCGTAGGCGAATTACTGCGACGGTTCACTTTGTATCGGTTTTCACAGGAGGCGCCGTGGACCTCCACCACTGAACGCCTTCCCGGAGCGTCCGGGGGATAATGCGCACATGATAACTCAACCGGGAAGCAGCGTGTTTCAAGAACCTGGCGTATATGCGCAGAGACCAGCGCTGGACGGCTCTCGCGGGAGGCACCCGCATTGGCACCAGGCTGTCACAGAAAACCAAGAATCTATCCTTAGCGGATTCGAGCATACTCAGGTGCAGCCACAACACATCTTTGTTCGGGTGTATTAGTGAGCTCAGGGGAGAATCCGAGTACCTGAGAAACCATCGCCGAACCGCCTCGGGTAGACGATTGATCTCTCTCTCTACCTCCTGCGACAGGCAGCACCCAAACCAAATCGCAGCCAGGCGGAAGCAAACTGCTTGGAGACGCCGCAGGGAATCATCGTGGAGGTCTTGCCATTCTTTCCAAAAGGGCCCATTGTCCGCATTAGTATTCAGAAAGTAAGCCAGTTCATATACATGATAGGGAATCAGCCCACCAACCTGCAGATGATGAAACACATGGAGGGCCGCGTAACCAAGGCTATCCACTCGGCTGAGACCTGGAAAGTTTACGCTATCAACACGCCGCGCGATGCGTCGCACCCAGAACTGATCCATCCCTCGGGGATGCAGGTGCGTCGTGGCCCCATTCCAGAATCGAAAGTGGAGCTCCACCGATACAGGCATCCCCGGGTCAAAGGCATTTCCTCGCCATTCCCAGAGTGATTTTCGCATCATTGTAGGTAGATGGTCGTTGGGTTGGTGTTCTAGCCCCTGGTCGGGCTCATAGCCTATCTTCGCGAGCGCATCGCGCGCCTGGAAGATCGATTCCGGGGGGCAATAAAGATCGATGTCGGATTGCATGCGGAGCCGCGGATCCTCTACGAAATCCGGACTCTGGGAAAACCCCTTAAGGACAAGGTGTTCAACACCCCGGTCCTTTAGCACGTCCGCCAGTTCCAAGTATGCTGTCTTGATGCGCTCGAATCGTTTTGAGTTGTCGCGGATATTCTTATCGATGCGCGATCGGACCCAGTTCGGAAGATCAGTATTACATGCTCGTCGTAGGGGGATGGTCAAATGCATCATATCGCAAAGTGGCAAAAAGTCTTGCCACTCGGAGTCGGTCAGAATGCGCAACCCTCTTGGGTTAGGGCTGCGAAGGTTCAGCGCAACCAGCGCAGCTGCCACGTGCGGTGGGACGTCAGCCATTCGCTGTCCTTTCTTGCGTCAGTCAATCCCGAGACCCCATCTCGGGGAACGAGCTTGAGTCAACGTGTCTTAGTAGTTTGGGCGAACGTCGCGGGGCAGGATGTCACGCAATTGTCAAGAGATTGCAACTTTGCCGCTTACGAACGGAGCTCGTCCAGCGGCAAAGGGGAAGTACGTCCATTGCGGGGCAACACATCGAGACGAGGGCCGTGGGGGGTCTGGCCAGTCTCAACGCAATCCACAGTTGTCCTAAGGTGAATCCGACTGTTTCGCGGGCCGCCGAGGCCAGATCATGTCAACCTACGCGTATTGACGAAACCAGTCCTCTTATACCAAGGCAACGTTCCCATTGCACACGCATCTTAGTGTCCGCGTTTCCGGGGAAACGTGAGTGAACGACTGCCGGAAAGAACAGTTGGTCTGAACAATTTGGGCCAAAACGCAATTCAGAATCACCCGAGGTCGGGTTTTGCTTTGCCTCCGGGGAGGCCGGACACGTCAAATGCCGCGCCGGTAGCGGGTTATGGGTCAGTGCTGAGAATTGGGTGGTGCTCGAAAAAGCTTGACAAAACATCCCGTCTGGTTAGAATGCAGCATCGGATCTTCCAACTGGTCCGCGGTGGGGAGACAGTTCTTTCCTTGGTGAGATGTAATCTCGGTCCTCCCCAGATTTCACATTTCTTCAAGATATGGTTTTGCAAGTGAATCCGAAGTGAATCCCTGGAGGTTGTACATGACGTCCCGTCTTTGCGTGTTTTCCTTGGTTTGCTTTTTGTTATGCCTCTTCAGCGTGCAGCTACTGGCGCAGTCAGGTGCCACTTCTCTCGTCGGCCCCCCAACGGCAGCATTTGAGCGCACGTCAAATCACATGCTAGCGCCGGGCTTTGCTAACGCGGTATCTTACGGCTCGGGCGGGAATGGTGCCAATGCGGTAGCTTTAGGCGATGTAAACGGAGATGGCAAGCCGGACTTAGCGGTAGCGAACTGGTGCACGAATACCAGCTGCACCACTGCCGGGACTAATGTCGGAGTGCTGTTGGGTAATGGTGACGGAACCTTCGGAACGGTAGCAGTGTACGCCTCGGGCGGGCTTTATGCCGACTCGATCGCAGTAGCGGACGTGAACGGGGACGGCAAGCCTGACCTGATAGTGGCAAACAATTGCGCCGATGGCGCCTGCACCGGCGGCAATCTGGGCGTGCTGTTGGGTAACGGTGACGGAACCTTCCAGACGGCCGTTACTTATGCCTTGAGTGGAACGGCCACTGCAGTAGCTGTAGCGGATGTCAACGGCGACGGGAGGCCCGATCTGATCGTAGCGACTACCTTGAACAGAGCTGGTTTAGTGGGTGTGCTGATCAACAACGGGGACGGAACCTTCAAGGCGGAAACGACCTACAGCTCGGGTGGGCAGATCGCGCTTGCGGTGGCGGTAGGAAATTTGGGAAATGGTCATTTAGACGTGGTGGTGGCGAACAAGTGCGCTGATGGCACCTGCACCAGCAGCGATGTGGGCGTGCTGTTGGGCAACGGCGATGGAACCTTCCGAACGGCGGTGACCTACGATTCGGCCGGGCTTCATTCCGACGGTGTCGCAATTGCGGATGTGAATCGGGATGGCAAGCTTGACGTCGTAGTAGCGAACAGCAGCACCAGCACGACCGTCGATAACGGCAATGTAGGTGTTCTGCTGGGCAACGGCGACGGAACCCTCCAGACCGCGGTCGCTTACCCCTCGGGTGCATTTGGCGCTACCTCTGTGGCGGTGGCGGACGTGAACGGGGATGGCAAGCTTGACCTCGTGGTAACGAACTGCTCGGGTAATGCCAGCACCTGCGTTGGAGCTCTGGCCGGTGGTGTAGGAGTTCTGTTGGGCAACGGCGACGGAACGTTCCAGGCGGCAGTCCTTTCTGGCTCCGGAGGAAACGCTCCGTTCGGCGTGGCCGTGGGAGATGTGAACGCGGACGGGAGGCCGGATATCGTAGCGGCTAACTGCCACAGCTCTAATTGTGGCCAAGCCTCGGGGACGGTAGGGGTGCTCATCAACCAAACCAGCCCATGGTTGGTTTACGCATCTCTCGCCAAACAAGTTGACTATTTTGGCGAAGGGACGGCCGACTTTGCCGTGTGGCGGCCTTCCAATGTAACCTGGTACAACATCGATACCTCGGGCAGCAACTTCCTGAGCTTAGACTGGGGCCTGAGCACTGATACCCCAGTCATCGGCGATTACGATGGCGACGGTAAGACTGACATCGCCGTGTTCCGGCCCTCGAGCGGGAACTGGTACATCATTCCAAGCAGCACCGGGAAGTCGTACGGAGTGCAGTTTGGAACCCAGGGTGACGTGCCCCTGCCGGGCGATTACGACGGCGATGGCAGGACGGACGTCGCGGTGTGGCGACCTTCGAACGGGACCTGGTACATCCTTCCAAGCACTACCGGCAAGTCGTATAGAGTGCAGTTTGGAACACAGGGTGATGTGCCCGTACCAGGCGATTACGACGGCGATGGCAAGACGGACATCGCAGTATGGCGACCTTCGAACGGGACCTGGTACATCCTTCAGAGCAGCAACAACAAGATGGTCTCGTATCAGTGGGGCGCGTCTACCGACAAACCTGTTCCCGCCGACTACGACGGTGACGGCAAGACTGACGTCGCCGTGTGGCGGCCTGGCACTCAGGCGATCTGGTATATCATTCCGAGCAGCACCAAGGTTCCTTATCCGAAAGCGTGGGGAACAACCGGAGATATTCCGGTGCCCCGAGACTACGATGGCGATCTCAAAGCGGACGTAGCGGTGTGGCGTCCGTCAACTGGAGTCTGGTATGTCATACAAAGTCACAACCAGCAGATGCTTCCAGCGAAACAATGGGGCGTGTCAACCGATATCCCATTGAACAAGCCCGTGGGGCAGTAGAAAGATCGGATCCGCGGCAACCCGCAAGGGTTGCCACGCTTCGTTCGAGCTTGGCAACGACCAGAATCACCATTCCTAACCTAATCGGCGTCCCGAACCTGATAGTGCACTTAATCGCGAATATATATTCGCGCGAAGTCACTATCGTCAGTATCACTCGGCGTAGTAGGACGCCGAGACCAAGCAGGAGTTTTCTTTCTCGAGGATACGTGAAGTTTGCCCGGCGCTAACATCCCCGGAGGAATCGCTTTACGCCGAAGAAACCTACCCGCCTTAGGCCCGCAGAGGGACGAATCCAAGTCTTCAGCACTGATGTACAGCATCATGGCAACTCGTACAAAGTGTAATCAGA
This sequence comes from Terriglobales bacterium, assembly GCA_035483835.1. Taxonomy (GTDB): domain Bacteria; phylum Acidobacteriota; class Terriglobia; order Terriglobales; family Acidobacteriaceae; genus JABDBE01. The sequence continues at coordinate 10,089 of DATHPO010000343.1, read as the reverse complement.
TTTTCTTCCGAATCATCGCCGGAGTGGCTGCGAAACTCTTTGTGATGGACCTCGAGACCCGACCTGGTGCCGCACAACTGACATCTCCAGCCATCACGCCGTAGTACGGCGTTGCGGAGCTGTTCGTAATTCTTGGAATCAAGCCGTAGGCGAGGCTGTTTTGGTCGGAGCCAATTCATGACGCCTTCTCATTCACGTGGTGCAGAAATTTCTGTCTCTCTTCCCCGGGGAGGAACTTGAAGAACCGCAAAGCCGACTGCAAGAGGACCTCAGGGTTTTCATTCTCCAGATTCGCTCCCGCCAGGAAATCTGCGCAAATCATCTCTAGGCAATAGCCGCGGGATTTGTCCGATCCCAACATCAGTGCTGCGGTCTCGATCGCCTGCTCGACCACCGGGAGCTGGCTCTTATACAACTTGAAGTAGATAATCTCCCACGGTTCAGTTTCCCGCCCGGTTAGCTCCTTCTCGACCTCCTGCTTAAACTGTTCCTTGGGCATCTCCCGGGCTTTGTGCAACCAGGTTGCACAATCGAAGTTCTGACTGTCTCTTCTCGCGATCTTCGCCAATTCCAGTCCTTTCGTCCAGCCCACTTCCTTGAGCTCCCGTCTTGCCTGTGGTGGCAGGTGCTCATGGATGGACATGAGGTAATACGCCTTTCTCCTCGACTCCGGAAACCGTCTTTCCAGGAATTCATCGAAGGACTTCACATTCTCCACCCGCCAGTACTGTCCTGCGCGAACTTCACACAAGTAACGTCCGAGTTCAACGAAGCGGGTATCCCGCTCCGCTTCCTTCTGTTTTTCCCAGGCCAAGATCTCATCGATCTTGGTAAGCACGAACATCGCTCGTCGACGATTGAGCTTGGGCAACAGGGGCGCGTTCCTAGTAAGCAAGCTCGTCAAGCCAACCAAGGTTTTCTGCTCCGGGGCGTCGAACAAGACGGGTGTCGACCGTCTGCGGGTTCCTGAGGCAAAGCCCGATGTAAGGGCAGTTGCTACAGGGATTTTGCGGGAAGCGAACCCCGCTATGAGGCAGGAAGTGGGCGGACTCGATTCGCCCAATCGTATCCTCTGCCAACTGGCCGAACTCGCGACGCTGTTCATCGGTGATTGTGGTTCGTAAGTATTGAATCTCAACCAATCGCTTGCGAACGAAAACAACCTGAGCGACTTGAGAGATTCCCGTCATCCAGGAATAGCAAACGAGTTGCGGATCAAGCGAGAGCAGTCCGTCAGGTTCTTCCGAGTAGCGGCTCGACGTGGTTTTCCACTCGATTAGACAGCCCTCACCGTCGACCTTTCCGATGGCGTCAACGTAGGCTACAAAATCGTTTTTCCCAGAAACTGGCCTCGTGAACTTGATCTGCAGTTGGTGACGGGGTTTCCGGATACGGATGCGATCGTCCTGGCAGAATCGGTCGAGGAGCTGAATTCCTTGTTGGAGCATCCGATCCCACGTGTCTCCCTTCGAGTAGTGCAAGCCCTGATTTTGATAAAGCGACCATTCGCGGAAGAGGACAGCTGCAGCGTCCTCCCGCAGGAAGTAGGCGGACAGAGCTTGTTCGAAGGCGCGCCCGAAAAGCATCGCTGCTCGAGTATCTTTCTCTTGCCAGCCATCGAGATACCGGTGGCGATAGCGGCGCGGGCAGGTTAGGTACTGGCTGATCTGGGTGTAGCTGTAGGTCACTTTGATGTCTCCCATAGAGCCAGGCTCGCCGGTGACGCTGCCGAAAGTTGTTCCCATTGGCTGGCAGGCGCGAAGCCGTCGAGGTTGAGCAGGGAGGTGCCGTTCACAACGGTGTGGCTGATCTTGATGACACCGCGGAGGCCGACTAGGTTTTTGTCGTCGATTTCATCCCGCCCGAGCAGTTCGGTGTCGTAGCCGAAGTCTCGCAGAAACCAGTTGAGTTTCCACAGCGCTCTGGGCGTGCAGTAGAGGCGGCCGGCAACCGAGTGTCCGGTAAGGTCTTTCGGTTCGAAGATTGAGAAGTGAAGGAGATAGAAAGGTTTTCGTGCATCCCAGCGATGATGCGCTCGCTCGACGCGAACGAGTAGCAAACCATCGTGAAGTTGAGATGCAGATTGATCAGCCTCGTGCAAACCTTGGATCCGGCGTCTCACGCGGCACCTTCTTTCGCGCCGAGATAGCTGTTGAGCTGGCACAGTAGGGCATCATGGTCTTTCTCAGCCCAATCGGCTAGATGGCCGACGAAATTTTCGACCTGCTCGCGAGTGGCTTCGCGAAGGGACTTCACGCCGCAGAAATCGGTGGCGTACGACTTGACCAGGGTGGCGTCGAGCTGATGCTGGCGAATAATCTGGCAGAGGTGGTCACGGACGGTCCGTCCACCGTAGTTCCCGTTGGTAGGTTGTGGAGTAAGTCTCTTCGATTGGGGAGGGGATGCAGACCGGTCCGAGAGGGACCCGATCTCCTCGACCGAGCAGATGCCGATTCCGTAGGCTTTTCGCAAGGCTCGATTGACGGCCCGAGTTTCGGCAACGCGCATTTCGGCGCCCTGGACAAGGAGAGAAACATTAGAGGGATCGGCGTCGCCGTAGCCGACAAAACCCTTGCACTTAGGAGATTTGTACACGGTGGCCTTGAACGCCCATCGTGCCGCCGAAGGTTGTGAGAACTCTGTCGCCGGCTCAACATGCATTCCGACGCATCGACGTCGGCGAGCCAGTCGGAGGAGACCGGTATGAGTTACGTACCAGCCATTTTCGAGGAGAAGCAGGTCTCCACAGGCAACGGAGAATCGGAAGCTGCGGGTCAATAGCCTAAGGATTTCCATGCAAGATTTGTTAGTTCGGGTAGGCCATTTGCTTTTGGCGGCTGACGAGTTCGCCCTGACGAGGCTGCGTGTTAAGTTCATTGATTCTCCATAAAAAATGTCATCCATATGTCGGACATATGGAATATAGAAGGATGACACACGCGAACCCTTAAAGTCAATCAAGTTTTGGCGGATTTCCGAAATATCGAAGTGCTAAGATTGCGCGGATGAAGAAAGACACTCGCCTCACTTTCAGAGTAAACTCACACGTGAAGAGAGACGTTGAAGCAATCGCGGCTCGTGAAGGTCAGAGTGTAGCCCGCATATGTGAAGCCTTTCTCTTAGCTGGATCAGACGCGTATAAGAAACAGGGTTCTAAGTTCCTCGAGCGAATGCTGGGACGGGTGGGCACCAAGCCGGCAGACTGACTTTATTCGGTTGTGTCCGAGTGCCGGTCGAACGAACGACGCCGCAAAGGTGACCATGGCCAAGTCCAGGTCTGCCTGGAGTATCGGCGGCAAGAGCGAGCGCAATACCGCCGCCGAAAATGGCGGTCCACTGCCGACATTGGACAACGTAAATGCGGTGCGGGACGCGGTGGCGCGGTTAATCGCCGACGTCTATGCAGGCAGCCGCGTGAGAGGTCAGAAATCATATCTCCTTGGCATCGAACCCGCTGAGTAGGGCCGCTTCCCTCAGCTTTTGATCGGCAGTCAGGAAGACACCTCCTTGCGGGACGTCTTCGCACCAACTGAGGGCCGCTGCCAATTGTAGGGAGTCGGCCCCTCGCAAGTCGTAGCGCTCCACCAGTTGTACCGCCTTAGAGCGCAAGACGTTCGACGGCTGGATCAAAGACCATGAATCAGCCAGGTCTTTCGCGAGCTTGCGGGCCTTCGCCCAATCACCGAAGTCTAGTTGCTTCATTCTTACGAGTCGGGCGAGGCGCTTGCAATCTCGACAGGGGTTGCCCACCAGACGATTACGTCGTAGCTCTTGTTCCGTGCGATGGCCCGAGGCGTAATGCCCTGACGGACGCAGAGAGGAACCAGTGCGCTCGCGTCCCAAAAAGCCGAAAGCCGCGTTACCGGCTTTCCCGTTCTTCTCGCCATACTTGCTCCATGACCTCATCGGAAACATCTCCCGGGGGCTCTGGCCACGAGACTGACGCGGACCGTTTCTTCAGCGGAGGTGTAAGAACGCCACGGGCGACCAATCGCTGCTCCTGCTCGGAGTGGCCTTCGAGACGGCAGGGAACGATCCGCGCTACAGGCTTGTTGCGGTCGCACACCAATACTTCTTCACCGTCCCGGACGCGCTGAATATGGGTGCTGAGGTGCGCCTTCAGATCGCTGATATTCACAATTCTCATATTTCCATTATCCCTGACATGACCATGTTGGTCATATTGTTTTCCGGCGGCTAGTACCAGGGCTAGTTCGAATGTGCAAGATTAGGGTCCGAAGCGTCCAAGCGCCAACCGAACGAGTGAGGCCGCAAACGAGAGCATGGTGAAGCCTGAGGCGGCCCGATTCATGGGGGCGGTCTTGCCATTCAATGCTTTCTACAGGATAGAGGAATCTCGGAAACGCTGTTACCTAAGTACCAAAAGGTAATCCGCGAACGAATGCTGTTAACTGTATAGATAACATTTTTGTATTGCTTTTAGCGTCGAAGTCGGTCATAATCCAACTCCAGTCGAGCTTCGGGAAAACGACCTGAAAAGGGAAGCTGATCAACCCCTGGCGACTACCGCAGTACCGGCTGAATCTTGAGTAAGGAATCCCTGAAACAAATCCATGAATTTCAGTACCGAAGATAAGCGCTGTAAAGGTGTAACCAAGCGAGGAGAGCCCTGCCGAGCCGCCGCCACCGCAGGTGGGCTCTGCTTCTTTCATGCCAATCCCAATAAAGCGTCCGAGCTAGGTCGAATCGGTGGGCGCAGCAAGAACCGGGCTGCCGCCGAAATGGCCGATCCCCTGCCTCTCTCGAACGCACACTTAGGTCGGTGCGGAACGTTGCCAATAACGCCCGGCCTTTGTCCCTACAAAACTACTCCCTTGCCTCTCCTGGACGATGCGATTGCGGTGCGGGACACTGTGACGCGGCTAATCGCCGATGTCCATGCGGGCAAAGTTGAACCCAAAGTTATTGCCGTGCTGACAGATCTCATAAATTTGAGACTGCGCGCACTTGACGCAGTTAGGGAGTTCGAGTCGCTGGAGAGGAGTCACCTCTTGACCACCGATATGCAGGCGCGTCGACTGGCGATGATGGGGGCGCTGAGCGATGATGGGTCAGAGTAAAAAGTGGCGCCCCAGGGCAGCGGCCGAGGCTTCCGGCTTTGAGGATGGCTTAAACAGTAACAAATCATAGCTTCAGATGCCTTGAGCGGTAGGATCTCAAGAAGCCGTCCCGCCGATGGCTTGTTCCGCGCCAATTAATTTGGCGATTCTGATCTATGGCAGCATCTTAATCTTAGTGCGGCCGCGCCCCGTCGGCACCGTTGTGCATAATAGTGTGGAAAAACGGGAAAGAGGATTTTCACGCTTCATAAACGTCGCTGCTTCAACGACCTGCGTTCTTTAGCTTTGGAGTTCTTGAGGCTGCCGTTTGCACCAACAATCGGCATTGACAAATATCTGACAAGTGTTTACCTTTGCCCCCGTCGACGGCTGAAAGGGTTGGCTAAAATAAACCGTGGCCAGTCCAAAGTAAGCTGGGTGATTAGTTCGCCGGGGTGACTCGGCGAACGACCAGACCCGAAAAAACCGACTGCTCTGCGAGGGGTAGTTGGGGTTTGGAACTGCGAAAGCAGTGATCGCATCAAGGGCCGTGATGGTGCATACTCCACGCAGTCAGCTCCCTCGCAGGAGCTGGCGGCTAGAGCATAACCAAGATCACGGCCTTTTCCTTTTTTCCGGCCCGTGTTTCCCACCGCACTTCTTCCCCAGGATTTGTGAAAGCGCGTACCATCTATATTCTTGCAGATGGTGGCTCCCATGTCGGACAAGGTCTTCGGACTCAGCGTTAATCAAGTGATGGCGTACGCGGCGATCGCCAACGTGACGCTGGTCCTAGTCCTCACCACCATCAACATCTATTATGCGTGGCTTGCGAAGCGCCAGGCGGATGCGAGCAGCGCGCAAGTGGACTCATCCAACCGGCAGAGAGAAATCGCGGCGGAAACCCTCTCGATCCTGCGCAAACAGATTGAGCAGCAGCGAACCGCGGACCTCGCAACCGTAGGCTTGCAGTTGAAGGTTGCGATTCACACCATCGAAGACTGGCTTAAGCGAATCGGCTCGGTGGCGTTTCCGCAACTGCCGGACGAGATCAGGATTCTTCCCACCGACTTCGGCATCGCAACCCAACGAGCCAATGCGATTGATCCAATTGTTGCGGAGAACATGGGCGCGGCCGCGCTCTACGCCGGAGAGGCGGAAACCAACATCCGAATTCTGCGGAGCGGGAATCCAGCCAAGCCCGAAAGCTGGAAAGAGATGCAAGACAAAGCTACGAACAATTTGAACATTGCGAAGTACAAGCTGAATGTGGCTCGCACCCGATGGGAATCGACGAACGCGTAATCGTCAAATTGGCCGCCAGGCAAGCCAATCGGGCAATTTTGGACTGGCTCGATGCGGCGTTCGTATTGGCGTCTGACTTCCAGATAACCCTGCCGAAAACCTTGACCCGCGGGGGGTAGCGGAGGATAATTGCGGACCTGAAGTTCGATCCCACGCTCCTCACGTCAGTGATCAGCCGGGCGGCAATGATCGAATTCACGGCTTGCGCGTCTCCGGGCAAAAAGGAGTTCTGTCCATGAGCGAAGAAATCAACCAGCGCGTTGGCGACTACCAGATTCTTAACGAGTTGGGTAGCGGAGGGATGGGCCGGGTTTACCGCGTGCGAAACCTCATCTCTGATCGCATCGAAGCCATGAAAGTGCTGTTGCCTGATCTTGTTGGGCAGCAAGAGTTAGCCACTCGCTTCCTGCGAGAAATCAAGCTCATGGCCAGCCTCAACCATCCCAATATCGCCCAGCTTCGCACCGCGTTCACCGCGAATAACCAGTTAGTCATGATCATGGAGTATGTCGAAGGCAGCACTCTGGCCGACCGACTGGAACACGGCCCGATTCCGCTGCCCGAGGCGTTGAATTATATTGGCGCGGTGCTGGATGCATTAAGTTACGCGCACCACCAGCATGTGATCCATCGCGACATCAAGCCGGCCAACATTATGGTCACGCCCGAGGGGGCGGTGAAGCTCATGGATTTTGGGATAGCCCGCGCCGGTGACGGACACAGCCTGACCATGACGGGTACGACACTTGGGTCGCTCGGCTACATGTCGCCGGAGCAAGTTCAAGGGGAGGCTACGGACGCGCGCTCCGACCTGTATTCCGTGGGTGTGTCACTCTACGAAATGGTCACGGGGCAGCGACCCTTCCGGGCAGATAGTGATTTTTCTCTCATGACGGCCCACGTCAGGGAGCTGCCGAAGCCACCGGTCGAGCTGCACCCCGGCCTGCCCCTGGCGTTGAATGAAATCATCCTTATGTCCATTGCGAAAGACCCGGCGCAACGCTTCCAGTCAGCCGAGGCTTTTGCGAATGCCCTCAGCAGCGTGAGGACGGAGGCTGCGGCCGCGAACGCTGCCGCACTGAAAGCTTCCGAGGCATCCACGGTGGAGTGCACTATTCTTCCAAGCATTCCGGCCAACCCTCCGAAACAACCGGTTACACCGGCCCGCCCGATGGCGGACGCGAAGCCAGCCGTTTCAGTTCCGGCACCCGTTGTTACCCAGCCCGCACCTTTACCGGGCGGTCACCGGGGATTGTATATGGCACTCGGCGCGTTGATCGTGCTGGCCGTGTTGGTGGTTGGAGGAATCTACTTGCCGCGTCACAGCAAGACAGAAGCTCGACAAGGAGAAACGGAAAAAAGGGAAGCTCAGCCAACTGCGCCTGCCGCGACTGCGCCTGCCGCGGCCGTGCCTAACGCGGCTCTACCTAATGCCGTTCCCGCTGCCATGCAGCCGGCAACTGCGCCGGTGGCCGCCGTCTCCAAGCCGCAGACACCTCACACGACGCAACCGGCTCCGCATGCGACTGCGCCTGCGGAAGGAATCTCGAATGCGGCGCAGAACGCTCCAATTGCCGGTCAGGCTATGGTCCGTGAACCGAATCAAGTCAATCCGGAGCCGATGCCTGGGGTGCAGCCAGCGCCCGCGATCAACCGGGATGACGTGGAGCGTCAGGTCGATCAGCTTTCCAATCGCGCGGCCGCAGTGAACGGTAGTCTGGACAGGCTGCAACAGCAGCAGAGCGCGGCAGGATATGGTCTTCGCGGCGATATGGCAGCCCGGCAGGCGAGCATGAATACAAACCTGTCGAAGGCGGAAAGCGCAATGGAGCGCGGAGACTTGGCGACCGCCAAGAAGCGCGCGGATATGGCCGAGGGCGACGCCGAAGCGCTCGAGCACTTTCTCGGACATTAACTGCGGACATTGATCTCGGGAGATTGATCTCGGAAAATTCACCGTCCCGCTACTGCGTTACAGTCTTGACCGCGTCACCCGTCTTGAATCCCGATCCGGAAACGGGCGTGGCGATCGAAGAAACATCGTCCACATCCGTGACTTTTACTACTCCCACCGGCGAACTCAAGCGGCGGAGCACCTGCCCGGTCGCCGGGTCCTTGATTTCCTTGGTTATTCGTTCCACGTTGAGTTGATCGCCGACCTTCACGCCCGCCTTGGCACCTACATTAAGGATAAGCTGGCCGCCATCGACTGCCGCGACCAATCCCTGCACCGTGACAGTGCGAGTCACGAGTTTATCTTTGTCCGCGATCACCTCCGTGCTGGTTTGTTCCACGGCGGCTTTCACGGCTTCCCCGATAATGGTGCTCTGGAAATCGCTGCTGCCAAAATCAGCATTGCCTCCGCCAAATCCGTGCCAGTTGCTGCCGCCCCCGAGCATCGAAGTGCTTTCGCGTTGCGATTCTCCTTTGCCCTCGGCCACGCCCAGGATCTCGCCAGTGTCAACGTCGACGAGACGCGCAGTTAGAGCCACGATGGCTTTTGACTTTTTGTGGCCAAATCCTCCCACGCCTATACCCGGCCAGCCGCCGCCTGCACCGCCGACGTTCGTATTCTTGGTCTCATTGCCGAATTGCGTAATACTGCCCACGATGATTGCATCCACACCCAGCAACTTCCCGATTTTGGCGGCCGAATTGGGATTGGCACGGTCACTGTTGGAGAAGTTTTGTTCCGTCAGAATCTTGTCGAGTGCCTTGCGTTCAATCACGGAGTAGCTGCCATCCTTGACGAGGTAGGTCACTAAGAGGTCCGAGATGCCCTTGCCAATATCGACGTCCTGCCCAAAAATTCCCGACACTCCGGCATGCACGGTTGCGTAGTCGAAGTCGAAAATAGCCACGCGTTTCTTGCGGCCTTGCGCCGGTGGCGCGGCGGGCGTTTGCGCCGCTGCCGTGGCGGGCGCTTGTGTCGCTGCCGTGGTTTGCGCCGGATAGGGAGGAGCGGCGATCGCGTTCGTTCCTGCTATGCAAATGAAAGCTGACAACGCAGTCAAACATACTTTATGATTCTTCATGCGGCCTCTTATCGGAGAGAGATTCGACGACCCCGTCAGAACTTCCGCCCGAGGCTACCTCGGTATACCGTTCTTGTCAACACAAGGTTTATCCGTTCCAAAGCAGGAATTTCTAGCAACGGCCGCGACGCCGACGAAAGCGTAAAATCCGCGCTGGCTGAGTTCCCACGTCGTGAATCTGTCGCGAATCGCCCGTCCCGCCCCTCACCCAATGGTGCTACCGCTTACCACCAAGAGGCCATTTACGAAACCTCGGAAGAAAAGTATTTTGGCAACGAAGAGTTTTTTGGGCAAGAACGTTCATGAAGCGTCCGTGACTCGCGGAAGTTGCGGAGCCGTCGTCCAACGGCGACAGGCCCATGCGAACCTTCCAACGGGGAAATCAAGAAATGACACACAACTCTGATTATTCATTCGCGATCATTCGGTTCAACGAGAAAACCTATATGTCGGGCGGGGTCGTTGCCGTCGTCAAAGGAACGGAGAGCGCTCAAAAAACGCTCAACGATTTCGAATGGTGCCAGAGCCAGGAAGACCGCGGCTCGGGCTGGCGTTATTTCCTCGAAGAAACCGATTTGCAGCCCGGAATTGACCCGGCGAAGGCGACCAGACTTCGGCAATTAAGGCTTGATCTTCAGGAATCCCAAGCTAAGACTGTAAACTAAAGCGGTATCGCTTGTCCAAAGCCA
>DATHPO010000342.1:0-4863 GCA_035483835.1 Terriglobales bacterium | reverse complement strand
GGCGCAATAGGCATCGGCTTCGGCGGCCGTGAGCAGGAGATTGAAGAAGCGCATGGGAACCACTTGACGGAATTTCGGGTCGGCCACGCGCACGAAGATGCGAATCGACTCCTCGATCCTGAGCAGTTTGCTTTCTTCGGTTGAAATCTGTTGCGGAGTAACCGCCGAACGCATGGCCGGCACATCGAGCACTGGTCGCCGGCTTGGGAACGAAGCTATTTTAGCTGGCTTATTGACCGGCGCTTTCGCCGCCGGACGAACCAGGCGCGGGCTGCGGCGGATGGGCGGGCGCTGGTCCAAAGTCTTCTTCAGTTTCGAGATGCGGCGGAACTTATCCAAAGCCGCGCCGTAGTCAATGCGAAGCAGGTCGCTCTCCTTGAGCGCAGCGACGTGTTCCACGGTGACATCCACGCCGTCGACGTTGCCCAGAATGCTGCCACCCTGCTCCTCGACCACTTCGGCGAAGTTCTTGATTTCCGCGGTGGACTGGTGGAACAGGTCGTCGAATTTCTTGCCGAAGGCCGTGTTGTACGGCGCGATCGTGGCCAAGGCGCCGGGATGGTAGAAGGAGGTGTCGAGGGACTGCTTTAGTTCTCGCACTCGAGGAATGATTCCTGATTCGAGAAGCGCGTTGAGATCGCGGAAGTTTTCCGCCTCCTGCTGCAAGTGATCGAACAGGCGCAGGGTTTGCATGTGTTCGTCGGTTAATTCGGGAACGTCAGTCTCGGCGAGAATCTCGAGCAACGCGATTTCGAATGGGGACAGCGGAAGCGCGCCATCGAGGCCATAGCCGCGGCGCTCCCACTGACCCGGCACACGCGGATGGCGATAAAGGAAAGTCGTGACCAGATCGGTCTTGTCGCGATGGACCTCGCTGGTCTCGCGGTTGCGAGTGAAGTAACGGAGCATCGCCTCGGCGATTTCGGGGTCGGTGTCAGGCGTAAAAGCCCGGCGCAGCATGGCCGGAGTAATGGCCAGATCGAGCAGACGCAACCAGCGATGCATGGCAGACAAAGTTTCGAGCACGCTGTCATCGCTCTGCAGCGAGATCGCCTCAAGGCCGGCCGGGACAGGAACTTCTCCACGGACAGACTCCTGCAAGAGCTTCTCATAGAAGCCCTGAACAGTTGCCAGAATAGCCAACTCCCACTTCGGATCCTCTACCACAGTCAGTCTCTCCAGCGCACTAATCCCTTTGGATTTAGGGGAGGGCCACGGCTAGTTAAAACTAAGGCTGGTTCAGGTGCAAGCCTGCCGTAAGGACAGGACACCAACTAGATAAGGGACAGGCCCTAAAGTAACCTTGCGCTAAGTCTTTGAAAAGTGGCGCTTTCCACGCGCAAGTTTTTCGTCGATCAGAATCCGTGAAGGGCTGTATACTATGCAGGCAGGTAACACTGTTTTTGAGGGGATTGAGACCATGGAGTGGACAGCACCGAAGTTCGAGGAAGTTGCGTTGAATTGTGAGATCAACTCTTACGCCTCCGCCGCGTTGTAATTCTCGGCAAGGATGCTCATAAAAATCCTGGGCTCGGCTGCCGGCGGTGGCTTTCCGCAGTGGAATTGCAACTGCCGCAACTGCGGCTCGTTCCGTGCCGGGAGTTTCAAGGGTAAGAACCGGACTCAAACCCAGGTGGCGGTGAGCGACGACGATCACGCCTGGTTCTTGTTAAATACCTCCCCTGATTTGCGTTTGCAGATCGAAGCCACACCAGCTCTTCATCCGCGGAGTGCGGGGCGAGACTCTCCCATTGCTGGCGTACTGCTGACCAGCGCCGATATCGATCAGATTGCGGGACTGTTGTCTCTCCGCGAATTGCAACCTTTCCGCATTTATTGCACGACCTCGATCCGGCGTATTCTGCAGGAGGACAACAGCATGTTCGCGATGTTGAATCGCGTACCTGGCCAAGTTTCATGGACGGACATCAGTTGCGACGGCAGCTTCTGCTTACAAGATGAGAGAGGGGTGGGAATCAACTGCCGCGTGTTCTCGCTGGGGAGTCGCTTTCCAGCTTACGTTTCGCCCGATCGATCGCTCGCACTCAAGCAGGGGGAGGCTTTGCTGGGCGTGATCGCGACATCCTCGTCAGGCAGGCACATGGCTTACATGCCTGCGGTTCCGGATGTAGATGATTCGCTACTGGAACAGCTTGAGGAAACCGATCTGCTTTTGTTCGATGGGACTTTTTGGAGCGATGACGAATTGATCCGGGTGCAGGGAAGCGGATCGACGGCCCGCGAAATGGGGCACATCCCTGTGTCTGGTGTAGAAGGAAGCTTGCGCAAGCTGGCGGGATTGCGGCGTCCGCGAAAAGTCTTTGTGCACATCAACAATACTAATCCCATGCTGGATGAAACTGGTCCCGAGTATGCGCAGGTTCGAGCGGCGGGTTGGGAAGTAGCGGAAGACGGGTGGAGTCTCGAGCTATGAGACCGGAATCGACGAATGAAATGTCGTGCGAATCTTCGGTGCTCACCGCTGAGGAATTGAAGGCCCGGCTGCGGCAAGTGGGCGCGGAGCGTTATCACCATCGGCATCCTTTCCACCTCATGATGCACGAAGGCCAGTTGAGCAGGGGACAGTTGCAGGCTTGGGCGCTGAACCGCTATTACTACCAGAGCATCATCCCGATAAAAGATTCGATCATTCTTTCGCGAAGCGATGATCCGGATTTTCGGCGGACGTGGCGGAAGCGGGTGATCGATCACGATGGGGATGCGACGCAGGCTGGCGGAATCGAGCGCTGGATCAAACTGGCGGAAGCGACTGGGCTGGAACGCGACCGCGTGCTGCGTGGCGAAGAGGTCTTACCCGCGACGCGATACGCCGTGGATGCTTATCTAAGTCTGGTCCGTAGTCGGAGTTTTCTGGAGGCGGTGGCTTCGTCGCTGACCGAAATGTTTTCCCGCGACCTGATTACGTTGCGAATGGATCGCCTGCGTCAGCACTATCCCTGGCTTGCCGGCGGGCTTGATTATTTTACGGCGCGTCTCGACCAGGCGCCGGAAGACGCGCGATTCGCTCTGCGATGGGTAACGGAGAACGCTCGTACGCGATCGGAGCAGGAAATGGCAATCGCGGCGCTGCGGGCGAAATGTGACATTCTTTGGGCACAGTTGGACGCGCTCTACTTTGCGTACGTGCAGCCTGGATGGCCTCCGCCCGGGGCTTTTCGGATTCAGGAGTCTTGAGCGTGGCTCCTCCGTCTGATTCCAGCCAGCCGCGTTTCGCCTCCGGTTGTCGATGGGGCACCCAAGGCGAGGAACGAGTCGTGCTTTTTCCCGAAGGCATGATTCGGGTTCAAGGGACCGGGCAGAAAATTCTGGAACTTTGCGACGGACAAAGAACGGTTCAGGAGATCGTGACCGCGCTTTCGGCGACGTACAGCGGAGGCGATCCAGTGAAGATTCGCGAGGACGTTGGCAACTTTCTGGACGCTCTGCAACAGAAGCGGATTGTCGATTATTAGAAGCGCTGACTGAGCATGAATTTCGACCGGAACGCCGCCCGAGCGTCGGCGGGTAAGGTTGCATGACATCTTTTGCGTTCCTTCGGGTCCTTCGTGGTTTCAGCATTTGCACTTCATCAACCACAAAGGACACGAAGGTACACAAAGGACATTGCGGAGCTGCTCGCGTCGAAGCCCCCTCCCGGGTTGGCGACTCAACAAGGCCGTCGACGGACTATTCAATGATCCCGAACCCACTCGCGTTGATTGCGGAGATCACGCATCGCTGCCCGCTGCACTGCGTCTATTGCTCGAATCCTTTGCAGATGATTGCAGCTAAGGCGGAACTTCCAACTGACGATTGGGTCCGCGTGTTTCAAGAAGCCCGAGAGCTGGGAATTCTTCATCTCCACTTGACTGGCGGTGAGCCCGTGGCGCGGGCTGACCTGAGAGAGTTGGTTGAGGCCGCGCACGCTGCTGGACTCTATACCAACCTGATCACCTCGGGGATCGGCTTGCCTGAAGCGCGGCTGGCGACATTGGTTGAGGCAGGGCTCGATCACATTCAACTGAGTTTCCAGGATTCACGAGACCAGCCGGCGAACTGGATAGCGGGCACAAAGGCGCACGCGCACAAGATCGTTCTGTCGGAGGCCATTCGCCGATTCCCGGTTGCTTTTACTGTGAACCTGGTGGTGCATCGTCAAAATCTCGCTCACCTGGAGGAGATGATCGGATTTGCGGAACAGCTGAAGCCAGACCGCCTGGAGATTGCCCACGCTCAATATTACGGTTGGGCCCTGAAGAATCGGGATACGCTGATTCCTACTCGTGAGCAACTGGAAAACTGCTTGCGCATTGTAGAAGCGGCGCAGAAGCGGCTTTCCGGCCGCATGAAAATTGATTGTGTAGTTCCGGATTATTACGCGCGCTATCCCAAGGCGTGTATGGGGGGATGGGGCCGGCGTCTGGTGTTGATCGATCCGTCAGGACAGGTGCTTCCCTGCCATGCTGCAGGAGTGATTCCGGGCATGAGCTTTGACAATGTGCGCGAACATTCTCTCGAATGGATATGGCGAGAGTCCGCGGCCTTCCAGCGCTTTCGCGGAGAACAATGGATGCCCGAACCGTGTCGAAGCTGCGACCGCCGGGCTGAGGACTTCGGCGGCTGCCGCTGCCAGGCTTTTCTGCTGACAGGCGATGCCAGCGCGACGGATCCGGTGTGTACCCTTGCCCCCACGCATCATTTGGTTGAGGACGCCCGGCCTGCGACAAACTCCGGGGACGGGCAAGTCTCATGGTCCTACAGAGCCAATCCCGAATGAGAGCGTGAATGCAGGTCAAAGCGGCGATTCGAACGCTGCAATTGTCTGGAGATTGTAAAAACATTGTCAACAATTCGTCCCAGACG
>DATHPO010000341.1:0-2826 GCA_035483835.1 Terriglobales bacterium | reverse complement strand
ATCTACGGACGGAAAGATGACAAGGCAACGCTCGAAGCCGTGGAGATGCTCTTCCGCAACAGCGTGCCGCACGAATGGCTGGATACATCTCTCGACGACAACAGAAGCAAACTCGAACAGATCCGCGAAGATGTCCAGTCCTATCCGGTCGTGGCGCACGGCACCCGCGTCCTTTTTGAAGCGCCCACTCGCGGACAGCTGGCAGACCACCTTCGTCTTCGCGGCCAGCTGCCGAATTCAGTTTATGACGTTCTGATTCTGGGTGCCGGCCCGGCGGGCCTCGGAGCGGCTGTCTATGCGGCCTCGGAAGGCCTGTCCTCGCTCGTGATGGACGGTTTGGGGCCAGGGGGACAGGCGGGTTCGACATCCCGGATTGAGAATTACGCCGGTTTTCCGGATGGCATCAATGGTCGCGATCTCGCCCATCTCATCTATCTTCTGAAGTTCGGAGCAGACTTCCACGTCCCGAGCAGGGTGTCCAACCTGGAGCGACGCAGCAACGGGCTCTACCGAGTGAGAACCATCGAGGGGGATTATGTGCTCGGCAAATCCGTGATTATCGCTGCGGGTGTGTCCTACGGACTCCTGAACGTCGAGGGTCTTAACACGTTTCAAGGCGCTGGTGTGTATTACAGCGCCACCAACATCGAGGCTCGACTCTGTCGAAGTTCCGCAGCCCATGTCGTTGGAGGCGGTAACTCCGCCGGGCAAGCCGCCATGTTTCTTTCCCAAACTGCCGATGAAGTCTCTCTACTGGTGCGTGGTCCGGATCTTCGAAAGATGTCTTCCTATCTGTCTGAAAGAGTTTTGGCGAACCAGAGAATCAGAATCCGCTGCAACACCGAAGTCGTCGGAATTGAGGGCGTCGATCACATCTGCGGTGTGCACGTGCGCGACCCGAACGGGGCGATAAAGGAGGAATTTACTTCCGGCCTCTTCGTTTTCATCGGAGCAAAGCCCAGAACCGACTTCCTCCCCTCGTCCATCGTGCGAAATGACCAAGGTTTCGTGCTGACCGGCCAGGACGTCGCCCTTCTCCCCGTTTGGAAAGAACCCCGGCCGCCATGCACTGTTGAAACAAGCCTGCCCGGTGTGTTCGCCGCCGGTGATTGTCGTAGCGGCAGCCCCAAGCGTGTCGCCTTTGCGATCGGCGACGGCGCCACGGCCGTAACGTCGGTTCACAAATTCCTTGAGGGTACCCGTCCTGAACGAAGGAGCGGAGAGTTTATCTGATGTTGCGAACACGAGCCTCGTACGTTGACGAGCAGCAGCCTCTCGATGGCTACCTAGCTGCACCTGATTCAGCGCGCGACCTGCCGGGCGTCCTAGTTGTGCCCAGCTGGCTGAACGTCAACGAGTCGATATGTAGGCGCGCGGATCGAATAGCCGATCTCGGTTACGCCGCTTTCGTCGTGGACCTGTTCGGAGCCGGTGTTCGGCCAGTTCCACCACATTCACCGATGACAGTTGTCGGGCCATTCCTCGACGATCGCTTGCGATTTCGCCGCAGGCTTTCTGTCGGTTTAAGAGCATTTCAAGAGCGGCCCGAATGCAATGCGGCTCGCATCGCGGCCATTGGATACTGTATCGGAGGCTGTGGCGTTCTCGAACTTGCGCGTGCCGCCGCTCCGTTACGCGGTGTCGTCTCTTTGCACGGCATTCTCACTACGCCGATGGCTGCGCAACCGAAAACTGTCGTGCCCAAAATCCTCGTGCTGCACGGTGATGGCGACCCTGTGGTGCCACTGGAAAGTGTAATCGCATTTCGCGAGGAAATGCGGCTGGCTCAGGCTAACTGGCAAATCAATATCTACGGTGAAGCGAAGCACAGCTTTACGGGCGAAGGAGCTGTTGGCGACAGAACACCCGAAGCTGGATTTCATCCACAAACGGACGCAAGGTCGTGGCAAGCGACGATCGAGTTCTTGCGAGAAGTGTTCAAATAAGGACTAATTCTTGCATGTTGATTGCAAGATTACGTCTCGACTGCCCAGGTCGGTTCAAACACATTGCAAAAACCTTGAGCGACCTCCTGCGCGACAGGCAGCCGTTCTCGAACGAAAAAGGCCGGAATCCAGGATTCCGGCCTCGTCGATCACGAAATGGTTGCGGGGGTCAGATTTGAACTGACGACCTTCGGGTTATGCGATCTGACTCAGCTTTCGCTGAGAGTCGGACTGTACCTTCATCCCGTGTAAGGGGATGCTCGCCATCCAGTCTCTACGCCTTCCTCGATCTTCCGAGGCTTGGTTCGGTATTGCCGTGGCCGTACAGCGGGCCTTAGGTTCCACCGACTTTGACGAGTGATCTTCCCGCACATTGCTGTGCGGACGCCCATTTTGCCGAAGCGGGATTTGAACCACCGATCCCGCTCAGCGGGTTATGAGCTCGACGATCACACTCTAAGTCCCATTGATTCGGTTGCCCTTATAGCAATGAGACACCCGAAAGACCCGCAAAATAGGCAAGTTTTGGACCCCAGTTGGACCCTGGAATTGGGGCGAACCCTAACCTGGCACAAATTATTGGGGCACGCTTGGGTCACCGAAATTCAGGACGATCGCTCATGCATGCTGCCTAGAACGCCGTTTCTGGCCAATAGAAAGTCGCTAGGTCGGTGGACACAAGCGCGTTTCTCGTTACCTATCTGGTGAGACTTCCCGATCGCAGATCGCCGCTGTGTCATCCGCGCGCTCACTCCTTCGCCCTCACTGCTTAGCGGAACTCGCCGCCGTAGGGTGCGGCTCGCCGAAATAGGGAAAATCCGGGCGCATCAGCCGCATATCGGGCGCCACCCCATCGCCGAGGGCCGTGTTCGTGACCAGC
>DATHPO010000340.1:0-9556 GCA_035483835.1 Terriglobales bacterium | reverse complement strand
ATCCGAGGATGAAGACCGATCGGGCCAAAACGCGATTCAAAAGCTGATGTCCGCGCCAATTCTTGATCCTAACCGCAAGGTTCTGGGCGTGGTGCAAGTTTGCCGTAAGGGATTCGACACGGCAACTGCAGGACCGGATTTCTCACAAGAAGACCTGCAGCAACTGGAACTAGCTGCGAAAGTCTTATCCGCGCTTCCGTTTGTAAAGTAGAAAGTCCTGCAGGGTCCACCTACACGTTAGCGTCGTCCCGTGACCGTCATCTCGTGCCTCGACCCGCGGACGCCTGTCGCATGGCTCGATCCAGAGCCAGTTTCTCCGTATCCTTTAGTGTTCGGGAAGCACCTTTCGGGAGATCGCCCAGCACAACCGGACCAACGGCGACACGGAGCAGGCGCAGCACGTTGATCCCAAGCTGCGACAGCATCCGGCGGATCTGGCGATTCTTGCCTTCATCGAGCACAATCTCGAGCCAGGTATTTTTTGCCCCACCACGCAGAATTTGCACACTCTTTGCGCGTAGTAAACTGCCACCGCCGATTCTGACTCCTTTTGTGATGGATTCGATCAGCGCGGCGTCCGCGAGCGCACCAATTTGTACGTGATAAATCTTGTCGAGGTGCGTCTCTGGGGCGAGCACGCGAGCCGCCCACTCGGAATCGTTGGTTAGAAGCAGCAGTCCTTCGCTAGCTTTATCCAAACGTCCGACGGGTGCAACCCACGGTAAGTGGTCGTCTAGGCACGCGTACACAGTCTCGCGTCCCTTTTCGTCGGAAGCCGTCGTCACCACGCCACGAGGCTTATTGAGCATCAGGTAAAGCTTGGCCGCGGCCGCGAGTTCCTCGCCGTCCACTTTGATCCGATCGCGCTCAGAGTGGACGGGAGCTTCGGGATCACGACAGATTCGGTCGTTCAAGGTGACACGCCCCGCACGGATGAGATCCAACGCTTTTGACCGAGAGCAATAGCCGCGCTTGGACAGCGCACGGGCCACACCGATTCGCGGAGATGATTCCGTGAGGGTCACAACTTCATGCTAAACCACGTTCTACGCTGAATGATGAACCCCGATTCCGTCGCAGCCGCGAGGTGAAAGAATCAACTATTACAGAACGCTTATGTTTTGTGCCTGAGATTTTCTTCTCACAACGGTGACCAACTTCGGGCTCTATGCGGTATCGCACGTGATCTGATAAAGTGCTCCGTTCGTTCTCTAGTTCGAAAATTGCATTTCTCCAGAGAGGAATTTCCATGTTCTATCGCATTGGCGCAATCTCCCGTCTGCTCGCTGCTGTGGCCCTGCTCGCACTCGTGACTGCCCTCTTTACTTTCGCGCCCGCCGCAGAGGCGCAATCAGTGACATGGAAGAAGCTTTCTGCAAAAAACTCCGCGTCCGCGCGAGCCTATTCGGCGATGGCCTACGACCCGGTCAGCAAGAAAATCGTGCTCTTTAGCGGATTCAACGGGACTACCTATCCGCAGGAAACGTGGACGTTCGATGGAACCACATGGAGCAAGCAGAAGACGACGGTGGCGCCTTCCGGGCGCGCTGGGGCTTCGATGGCTCTTGACCGGGTGACTCGCAAGCTGGTGTTGTTTGGAGGATTCGACGGCACGCACTACCTCGGCGACACTTGGCTTTGGGACGGCGCCACTTCCAGTTGGACACAAGCGCATCCCAAGTCGTCGCCGACTGCAGTGACCGGCCCCATGCTGTTCACGGATCCGAAAAACGGTCATGCCGACCAGTTTGGCGGTTACGACGGCAAATTCTACCAACTTACAACGTGGCGCTGGAACGGCAGCACCTGGGTGCAGTTGCATCCGACCAACACGCCCGGAGCGCGCTCGATCGCCGTGGCTGCGCTCGACAGCGCGAGAAAGAATGTTGTCCTCTTTGGCGGACTGGGCGATGTGAGGACCGACAACACATGGACATGGGACGGCACCGACTGGACCCAGCAATCTCCCTCTGTCCAACCACCGACTCGTTATGGGGCGGGCAGCGCGTTCGATCCGAAATTGCACATGGTAGTCATCTTCGGTGGCGGGGTCGGCGGAGTGGATCAGAACCAGACCTGGGCATGGACGGGATCGGACTGGACTCAACTGACAACTCCGAAGTTCCCCGCTGCGCGTGAATCCATGGGCATGGCCTACGACGCAGCCAGCAGCCAGTTCCTGGTTTTCGGCGGGATTGGCGGCAACACTCTCTTCCGGGACACGTGGCAGTTGATTGGGCACTAAAAGGCCGCCGGAAGACGTGCCGATTTTTCAACGCTGCACTGGCTGGTTTCTCCCCAGTGGCGGCGTGTGATAACCTCGGCGTTCGATGTCCGACCCTAGCTCTGACCGCCGCTCCCGCAAACGGGTACCCATGCGTCTGGGTGTCTCTATCCGATCCCAGCAGGGTCAACCGGCTACAGGATATACCCGGGACCTGAGTACGAGCGGGATCTTCCTCTATGCGGATTCCGAGATTCTCGTGGGAAGTGAATTGGAGATGGTGTTGATGCTCCCAACTCAGCTCACCGATGGAGAAAAGCGTTGGGTATGTTGTCAAGCCTCGGTGGTCCGCGTGGAGCCTGGAGGAGAAGACGGCCGTTTCGGCGTAGCGGCCAGTATTCGGAGTATCGCGACCTTGCCGGAGATTCCGGGCTGCCCTTAGCTCTACGGGCGAACCGCGCCTGCACTGAGAGGCGACGGATTGGTGGCTCCGACGGCGGCCTGTAAAGAAAATTATCAAAAATTTAGGAATCCACTTCCCTTTGCATGACATTTGGTGCAATAATTCTGGCCCTTGGATTGCTCTGGTCCAAGATGTCGAGATTAAAGATTGTAAATGTCAGGTGATCCGGTTATGTGGATGGAAAAGCTCGCCCAAGGAGTATTGCGCGTACTCACACCGCTGGGACCGCGGTATCTCAATCCCTCATTCGCCCAGCGCCTCTACCTGCTGTGGATTTTTCGCAACTTTGAAACTTTACCGGTGAAGGTACTCAGCCCGGGACAACAAAGACGTATCGAGGCTATGTGCGCTCGCCACGGATTTGTGTCCGTGCTCGAGCCGAATGGCTTAGTGGATACTCCGCTGCTCGGGACCTTGGAACAACGCCCGCCGGTTGCATCGCCCCGTCGACCGAATCGAAGCGTGTCCGATGCAGTGGGATCGTTCGCGACGGATCTTCGACAAGGCTCCTGAGGCTTGTCGACCCGAGTCATGACCTAAATAACGCCCTCGGTCGCGACGCGAATGCGGCGATAGGCTCATTCACGATCGTAGCTTCAGCCTGCGTTCTGCTTCTCCGATGAAAAATTGGAAGAGGTCCACCTTGCGGCACACCCAGCCGGATGGGTGTACACTAGCCCCGCTTTTGTAGTCACGAAGGGGTTCCTGGCGCTAAGGGCGGGATGGCGCAGCTGCGGCAGGTCAGGAGATAGAGAGAGCGCCGTTGAAAATCACTCGACTCAAGACAGCAGTCGTGGAAGGAAATTTCGATTGGACCTTTGTCCGCATCGAGACCGACGAAACCGTCACTGGCCTTAGTGAGTGCTTTTTTGCCCCTGGCCTCACCTCGATTCTGCGCTCGCTCGAGCCTCTCCTACTGGGAGAAGACCCGCGCGATATTCATCGTCTGTTCCGCAAACTGCAACTCGCGACTTCGGGCGCGGGTTCAGTGGCGGGGATCGTGTACAACGCGATCAGCGGCATCGAAGCGGCCCTTTGGGACTTGCTTGGCCAATGGCTCGATGTACCCATTTATCGCCTGTTGGGAGGAAAGTTTCGGGACCGGGTCCGCGTATATGCGGATTGTCACGGGGGAGAAGCGCTCGAGAGTCTGGACGAGGTGTTGCGTTCCCGCCCCGCGTCATGGGGGTCGAAAAGCCCAGCGCACACTGCGAGAGATTATTTCGGCGAGGCGGGCGAGGATCCTCCTGCGTCGCCCGACGACTATCGCCGCCAAGCGCTGGCAAAGAGAGCGGAGGGCTTCACCGCCCTCAAGTTCGACCTGGATGTGCCGGGCACGGAAGGCTCCGATCCGCACAATCGAGTGCTCAGCAATCGCGCGATCGACCACATGGTGAGCTTGATCGGCGCGGTTTACGAAGCAGTGGGTGGGGATACGGACATCGCGGTCGATTGCCATTGGCGCTACAACGCCAGCGACGTTGTGAAAGTGGCGCGCGAGCTGGAGCCCTTTCGCCTGTTGTGGCTCGAAGATCCGGTCCCTCCCAACAACGCCGCCGCGCTAAAGGAAGTCAGCTCGAAAGTTCGTGTACCGATCGCGACCGGGGAGAATCTTTTTCTCTTTGAGGGCTTTCAGGAAATCGTTGCGCAACACGCGCTGAGCATTGTTACCCCCGACCTTCAGAAGGTGGGGGGCTTGTCCGTCGCACAGAGCATTGCACAGTTTGCCGATGTGCATACCATGCCGGTTGCTCCGCACAACATCAGCAGTCCAGTCGGCACTTTAGCTGCGGCCCACTTCTGTGCGGCGATCCCGAACTTTCTTGCGCTTGAGTTTCATGCCTCTGAGGTTCCCTTCTGGAATGAATTGGTCGAAGGTTTGCCCGATCCGATTATTCAGAATGGATTCATTGCCATCCCGGAGAAGGCCGGCCTCGGGGTGAAGTTGAACGAGGAGGTAGCCCGGCGCTATGCGCGGAAGGGAGAGCCGTTTTTTGAATAGCGCGTGTGCGACCTGTAGCAGTGGCGGGTTATGCTAAGACCGTAGTCAGTACTTCGCATACGTTGCTTTCGCTTGAGACAGTAATCGTCCAATGAGCAAGACCAGTTTATGGAAATCCGACGATGAACTCTTCGCTATCGTGCAGCGTGAACTCTTCACCTGCGTCGTGGGCGATGTAATGGATAAGCTCGATCTTCAGCATCAGTTCCTTCCACCGCAAATTCAGCCTCTCCGGCCGGATATGGTCGTGATCGGCCGCGCGATGCCGGTTCTCTCGGTGGATGTGTTTGCCGAACAAATCTCCGGCAGCGCCAACAAGTTAATGGAGAAATCGTTCGGCCTCATGCTGGAAGCGCTCGATGATCTTCGCAGTAACGAAGTCTATGTCAATACTGGATCCTCGCCACGAAATGCACTGTGGGGAGAACTCATGAGCACACGAGCCCGCAAGCTGGGCAGCCGGGGCGCGGTGTTGAACGGCTACGTGAGAGATACCAAAGCCATTCTGAATATGAGCTTCCCGACTTTCGGTTTCGGCTCCTATGGACAAGACGCAGCCCCGCGCTACAAAGTGGTCGACTTCCGCATTCCGGTAGAGATCGGATCGGTGCGTGTTCGTCCCGGAGATATTCTTTTTGGCGACATTGATGGTGTCCTGGTCGTTCCCGCTGAAGCCGAAGCTGAGGTTTTCACGCGGGCTCTCGAAAAGGCTCGCGGCGAGAAGCTGGTGAGAAAAGCCATTGAAAACGGAAGCAGTGCGGTCGAAGCGTTTGAAAAGTATGGAATCATGTAAGGAAAAATGGGGAACCCGATTGTGAGTACAAGCCTCGTGACTGCAAGCACGATCCCTCGTGCACAACAGATACGCACCTTTCTCCAGCAGCATGATTTGCGTGCCTGGATCGCGTGGAGGCCCGACGAACTCCTCATGCTGTCGGGGTATTTTCCGTACTGGGGCGCTTCGTTGCTAATTTGCTTCGCGGACGCGGAGCCCATCCTTTTCGTTCCGCTGCTTGAGCCAAGGGACCATATTCCCGCCGGGTTGCGGGTTCAAGAATATCCCTGGGGCGATCTCAAGTGCAGCGACCCGTATTCAGTTCTGGTAGCGGCGGTTGGCAGTGAACTAGTCAAAGCAAGAGTAAAAGGCGAACAAGTTGGAATGAATCTCAGCTCCTCGAGAATTTCTCTCCCGATTCAAGCCGCTGAGCAAATTCCTATCCCGGAAGCCTTCTCAGGACAGCTATCTGGGCTCACGACAAGACTAGACCGTAAGTGCCAGGCAGCTTTCGCGGATCTTTACCTAAGAAAAACTCCAGAAGAAATCGCCGCAATCCGTCAGGCAAACCGCGTTGCGAATGTTGGCCTGCAAGCTTTCTTCGAGAATCTGCGACCAGGGATGGCGGAGGCGGAGGTCGCTGCCGAGGTAGAGTCAGCGATTCATCGTCAAATTGGCCGCGATGGCATATTTCATTCGCGAGGGTGGGCCATGGTTCAATCCGGCCCCAACAGCGCCGATGCAGGGCGATTTAACCGCTCGACCGGACGGCGCTTAGAGGACGGCGATCTGGCCCTGATCGAATTGGCAACTTGCGTCAACGGCTATTGGAGCGACCTTACGCGTACCGCAGCCGTAGGTTCTCCCAAGCCTGAAGTTGAACGAATTCTCGCCATAGCTACCGACGCGCAGCAGGCCGCTGTCGACGGCGTACGTTCCGGTGTCACCGCCGGCCACATTGACTCATTGGCGAGGGATAAGATCGCAGCGCAAGGTCTCTCGTCTTTCTTCACCCATCACACGGGTCATCATGTTGGCTTCCGCTATCACGATCCCGGGTTCTTGATCCTTCCCGGAGAATCCGCCAAGCTTGAGCCCGGCATGGTGATTACGATCGAGCCGGGAGTGTACGTTCCCGAGCGCGGCTGCGGCGCGCGCATCGAGGACAACGTTCTGGTAACTGAATCAGGCCACGAAGTGCTTTCGAGATTTGAGGGGAACGAACTGCAGTGATCAGCATTGATCTCTCCGGCAAAACGATTCTGATCACGGGAGCATTGGGCGCGATTGCCGAGCACATGGTGCGCAGGCTCGCTGCAAGCGGCGCAACGCTGGTGCTCACGGACATAAAGCCGGAAGGCGAGGCACGGCGTACGCTTAACGATTGGCGGGTTCCACCTTCGTCTTATTTATATTTTGCCGCCGACATTACCGACTCCGGCCAGGTTGACCTCATAGTGAGCGCCGCGTTCGAAAAGTTTCCGGGCATGGATACGGCTATCGGCCATGCGGGCGGCTGTGGATTGCATCCGTTCGCCAGCACCTCGGAAGCTGATTATGAGCGCATCTTTCGCTTCAACTACTTCGCACAAACTTATCTCGCGCGGTCCGTGCTCGCGCGATGGACCCAGCGCAACATTGCCGGCCATCTCATCTTTACGTCCTCCTACGTAGCTCGGATGCCGCACTCGCAAATCTCTTCATATGCACCGGCCAAAGCGGCGCTGGAAAACTTCGCGCGCAGCCTGGCCCTTGAATATGCGCTCACCGGCATCCGCGTAAATGTGGTTTCGCCGGGAAATGTCGCAGCCGGCAGCTCGCTGAAAGTCTTCGAGGAAGATCCGGCATACCGCGAATTTGTGCTGCGAGTGTCGCTCGGCAGAAGAAACAGCCCAGAGTCGGTTGCTGACGCATTTGTTTTTCTTTGCTCACCGCTGGCCAGCGAGATCAACGGACAAATCCTCAGCCCCGATTATGGCGGAGGCATCGGAAATCGGCTATGAAAATTGGCCTCGGCCTCTACCGTCACATGTTGACCCGCGACTATTACGACTTCGCGCGCCAGGCCGGCTGCACGCACGTCGTTGTTCATCTGGTCGATTACTTCAATCAGGGCCCTTCAAACCCGCGTAACAACCAACCCACGGGCGCAAAATACGAACCGTGGGGTGTCGCAGGCGATCCCAATCAACTTTGGAGTGCGAATGAACTAAAGGCCCTTCGCGGCGAGATTGAAAACTCTGGCCTGGTGTTAGCCGCGATCGAGAACCTCGATCCCGCGCACTGGCACGATATTCTGCTCGATGGCCCGCAACGTCCGCAACAGATCGAAAACGTGAAGACCATTATTCGCCGTCTCGGCGAAGCTGGTATTCCGGTACTCGGGTACAACTTCAGTCTGGCCGGCGTGTGCGGCCGCGTAACTGCACCGCTGGGACGCGGCCATGCAATCACTCTGGGCATGGACGGTCCCGCCGAGGACGTGCCCATTCCGAATGGCACGGTGTGGAACATGGTCTACGACCGCAACGCACCAGCCGGCACTCTGCGGTCGATTTCACATGAAGAACTGTGGCGGCGCCTGCAAAGATTTCTGGAAGAAGTGATTCCCGTGGCCGAGCAGTCGGGGGTCCAGCTAGCCGCCCATCCTGACGATCCTCCCATGCCAACCATGCGACAGCAGCCGCGCCTTGTCTACCAGCCTCACATGTACCAAACGCTGATTGATCTGGCTCCAAGCCGCAGCAACGCCCTCGAGCTTTGCGTGGGAACTCTAGCCGAAATGACCGAAGGCAATATTTACGACGCGGTCGACCAATACAGCAAACAAGGCAAGATCGCTTATATTCACCTCCGCAATGTCGTGGGGAAGGTGCCGCACTATCGCGAGACCTTCATCGACGAGGGCGATGTGGACATGATTCGTATTCTTGCAATTCTGCATCGCAATCACTTCGACGGTGTGCTCATTCCCGACCACACTCCGCAAATGACCTGCTCAGCACCCTGGCATGCTGGAATGGCGCACACTCTGGGCTTCATGTTGGCGGCAAAAGCGGTCGTCGAATCTTCCCAAGGCGCGGAACTAACGCGCACCGTCAATGAGGGGCGCGTAACCTGAACTCCCCATCCAGTCCATCGCATTCTCGCGCTCCTCTAGTGATTGCAGCCAGCGTCGCCACGCTTGGCGGTTTTCTGTTTGGCTACGACAACATTGTCATCAGCGGCGCAATTGGATTCTTGAGCCAGCTGTTTCATTTGGATGCAGCGGGCATCGGCTGGGCCGCGGGATGCGCGTTGATCGGATGCATCGCCGGATGCATCGCGGCAGGAACCGTTGCCGACTATCTGGGCAAGAAAAAGGGTCTCGCGTTGTGTGCCCTTTGTTTCGCTCTTTCCTCGGTGGGCATGATTTTTGCCGCCGATCTCCATCAGTTTGTTCTTTGGCGGCTGATCGGCGGAGTGGGGATCGGCGCGGCGTCGGTGATTTCCCCGAACTACATCGCCGAGATTGCTCCCACCCGGGTTCGCGGCCGCTGCGTGACTCTCTACCAGCTTGGCATCGTGGTCGGCATTCTCGCGGCCGTCTTCGTCAACATGCTCATTCAACGCATGGGCGATGAAGCCTGGAATATCTCCACCGGCTGGCGCTGGATGTTTCTCGCCGGTGTCGTACCAGCGATTCTGTTCGGACTGATGATTTTGCCTGCGGTCGAAAGTCCGCGCTGGCTGATGAAAATGGGCCGGCGGGATCAGGCCATCGAAGTCCTTTCCAAGATCAACGGCGCTGACGTTGCAAGGAGCGAAGCTGCGGAGATTGAGAACTCGCTGGCCATTGAAGAGGGTCACATCTCGGAACTCTTCACCACCTTCCGCCGCCCGCTGCTGCTGGGCATCATGCTCGCGGGACTACAACAGATCAGCGGAATCACGCCGCTCTTTTCCTTTTTACCGGAGATTTTTCGTGCCGCTGGAACCGCGACCAGCGACGCATTTTTTCAGTCCGTGCTGGTCAGCCTTATCAATCTTTTGTTTACCCTATTCGCCCTATGGCTGGTCGACCGCGCCGGACGCAAGACGTTAATCCTCACC
>DATHPO010000339.1:0-13168 GCA_035483835.1 Terriglobales bacterium | reverse complement strand
GATGTATCTCCTACGATTGTTGCTGATGGGATGGTTTTCAGCCGGGATCGTAACGGTGTTCTTCCTCTACTGGCTATGTAGCCGTACCGCCGCTCCGCTTAAAGAAGGCAAGTTAAGCACGTTCCCCGATCAACGATCCGGCATAGATAACCAGTCACATGAGGTACGTGCAGCTTAAAGATCCGTGTTGGGGGTGAATCGTGAATGACAAGTCACAAGTGCTCTGCCGCATCTGCGGTCAGCCAGTAGAACTTACATTCGATATTGCTGTCGATGAGGAGGGCCAAGCCGTACATGAGATGTGTTACGTCAAGAGAATTGCCGTCTCGAAAGATGACCCGGAACTCGTTAACAAGCAGGCTTGTCGGCGCGGGCTCTGACGCGCGTCCGTGAGTCTACGCGGCAGAGTTTAGGCGCTGGAGTTCGCCGTACAATTCATCAATGCGCGTCTGCCTCTGCTCGTATTCCCGATGTTCAGCATCTGTCGCCCCACCGAAAGTTTCCTTTCCTAGCGCGTCGATCTGCTTTTTGATGAGCCGACTGATTTCGCTCCGGAGTTGTGTCGGATCGCGGTCCATAGCGCACTCTGCTTTGACGGTGTAACGAGACAGAAAGTTGTCTACAGATACCACGAGTTCTAGGACAGTTCCATACCACGTGCACTGTATTCATCGGTTGCTTAGCGTTCGCTGTACCGTGGCTTTGTCATCAGCGTGAATGGTGGTTGCGATGCGATGTAACTCGTCACACAATTCGTTAATCAGCTCCTGTCTCTCCTCGTATCCGCGACGTTCTTCGTCCGTCAACGTCTCTATGTCCGCCGTATCAGCTTGGTCATTTACAAGATCAGCGAGTTCGCGGCGGAGTTGTTCGGGATCACGGTACATACGCACGCTCCTGGACGAACGGCACAAAGTTGAGATGGTGGAGATTTGGCGCAGGTTGGTCGGGCGTAAAATTGCGCCCGCTGATGTGTGCGCAAGTCTGACTACAGTACCCACAGTATTGCTCGCACCCTCCGTGCAGCGTTCGGCCTTTTCTTTCTCGTGGTGAGATGTAACGAAGAACAGGGCCGGAGAGGATCTGGTTTGTGCCAGATGCATTCTCCGGCCCTTTCTCCACCCACCTACAGCATCGTGTGTATTGCTCGCTCCTGATCGGCGGAATAATTTAGCAATGCCTCTTTCAATCGCCGCAGTACCATCCCGCCACCAATCCGCAATATAGGCCGGAGTCGTCCCGGCCTCTTCTCTTTTATCTACCTTCGCGAGCATCTACCTTCGCGAGCGGCATGTTGTCGCTACTCAACATCACCAATCACTGTCCCTTACCCCGCTCGTGCCAGAGACTTTACCTCACCGGTGCCATTTACAAGTTTCAATACGAAGGATTATTTTGGCGGCGAGCAGTTCTTGGGGGAGGGCTGCTGAGAAAGCGTCTTGGACTTGGAGGAGTTTGGGGCGCTTTCTCTCTTTACAACCTGTTGCATCTTCAACAATTCGGCGATGAGGTCTCGCCGTCTAACCTGTCGAGCCAGATACCCGAGTTTCTCGTGTTGCTCAGGGTTCTTGGTCTGCCAGTAGAAGCGATCCATCCAATCAATGTCAGTCAGCTCAGCCTTCAGATTTTCTAAGCGAGCCATGCACTGATAGGTTCAATTTCATCGCCAATCGTGGGCTAACCAGAAGAACGCTTTGGAGGCAGTGCTTAGCATGGAGTGCCGACTGGTCGGCAATGCTGACGGCATTTCGGCACTCCCCGATTTCTTATAACCGAAACGGCAATCTGAATGTGGGAGTTTTCCGGCTCGAGAGTATGATTCCGAGAGCAGTTCTGCCTCATTTCGGGCAAGACCACGGACAGGAGCCACATGCTAAGGAGTGTTCCAACGCTCGTGTGCGACCCGATCCCCGCTGCACAATATGTACGCATGTCTGATGATGGTCAACAATATTCGATTGACAACCAGAAAGCTGCGATTCAGGAGTATGCGAACCGGCATGGTTTCGTGATCGTCAGGACTTATGCAGACGCGGGAAAGAGTGGAGTTGTTCTGAACCGCCGCGAGGCACTGCGAAAATTGCTCGAAGATGTTGATCTAGGAAATACCGATTACAAGGCCATCCTCATTTACGATGTCAGCCGTTGGGGTCGCTTCCAGAATACCGATGAAGCGTTGGTGGCCTTGACCCAGTCCTGGAGCTTGACCAGCTCAACTTGTAGCTTGAAAATCTCGGCCTCATAGTCTTTTTTGCCGATCTTCTGTTGGCCGTTGACGCCGGATGGTTGTGTGTTGCTGTCCAGCCTTAATCTTCGTTTCTTTTTGTTCTTGGATTTTTTGCTCATCGTTCTTTCTGGTTTCCTCGGTGTCGGGCCCGCCTGTTTAGAGGCCGGCCTGATTTCCTGCGGGCTGAAGTACGACCGCGTCACCAGCGTTTGTGGTCCTGCGTCTTCAAAAGGCAATATGTGGGCCACTCTGCACGCCTTCACGCACAACAACTTAGATGGAATGACGCTGACTCCCGCGCCCAAATACGGGCACTCACTGCTTCAATCATGGGCGCGAAAACATCGATCAGCGATCACCTTGTTGAAGAATGGCGCCCGAAAACTCTGGGTTACATATGTCTGAGTGACGGATTGCTTCAGGACGCAGCAATTTGGAGAAGCAGGGAGTCAGTTCAAAACTCAATGGAACAGTCTCCGCCGGGCCAGTCGCAGAGGCTGCTTTAGCCCGTGCCGGGCGGTTCCTTTCTAACGCCCGAAGCCACATTCATCGTAGTCAGGAGACCGGGAAGGCAAAGGGCTTGCTATTTTTCGAAAACCGGGGTGCCGGTCTCCGTTCGTCCCGAATCGCTTGTTGCATACTCCGCCCACGGTGGTACGTCCTCCGGCTTGGCGCGATACAGTTTCGGCGCCGCTCAAAAGACTGCGCGCTGCAGAGCAGGTATCTAACTGCACATCACCATGGGATCGGTCTCCGTTAATCTCCGCGTCAATTCTATGTTCGATTTCCTCGAGTAGGCTGGCTGCGTACTGATTCAAATGCAAACCGTCTGGGTTTTCGGCGTTTGCGCTCTCGCCGCGTTCGTTTGCGACTTCGGATACGCACGTTTGGATTGACGACGGAGAGCCGTTTTCGCAGTCTGCTAACTAAACTAGGATTCTGCAGTCTCTTCGAATGTGGAGGGCCCATATTATGAAACTCACAGGTCTCCTCATCTTGGTGTTCGTCTTTGCGCAGATCGGGCAGGCGGCAAATACAAGTGAAGCGGGTATAAGAGCCATGGGCACGTCGGAGGCCCAGGAAGGCGGTAGCGCCGCAGCACTCGCACAGCTTCGTGGGCTGGCCGGTGAATGGGAAGGATCGTTCGAATGGACTGGGGCCCGCTCTGCTACTGGAAGAATAAGCGCCACCTATTCCGAGACCGGTAATGGCTCAGCGGTCATCGAGAATCTTGCTGTGAATGGAGTGCCCTCGATGACGAGTGTGTATCACCTGGATAGCGGGGACCTGCGGATGACTCATTATTGTGCTGCACAGAATCAACCGCGGTTAAAAGCTCGCCAGATCGACATCGCGAAGGGTATCTTGGATTTCGAGTTCTTGGATGCGACCAATCTCCGTTCACCGGACGCCCCTCACGTCTACGGACTTGAGATGCGATTGCTCAATGCCGATCACATTACCCTAGCTTTCCTCTTCGAGGGGGGCGGCAAGGCGAGCAGGGAATTCATCGACCTCAAGCGTGTCGGCCACAAGCCTTCCCCCCCTGGCAGTTAGCGGGGCAGTCACCTGACAGTGCCGATCGGTGCCATGATCACCGAAGAAAAACTGCCAGTCTTGCCATTCGGCGGATCCGATCCGACGAGAGGCGTGTCTCTGCATATATTACGGCTCTATCTAGAATAGCGGGAAGTGCGAGGAGATTGCCGCACGCCGCGTGGCGTCGCTCCCATAAGGCTTGAACCTATCAGAACGCCGCATCATACAAAAACTTTCTCGAGCGTCCGCGCGACGCTTACGGTACCGCGTTCCCAGTCGATGTCTCGTTATTTGCAATCCCAGATACTCGCTGGCCGCATGGCCGTAGTCAGTGCAGTCGCAAATACGACAACGCATGAATTTTTTAGTGCGGTCTCAACGAACAACCGTGACTGCTCGGCAGTGAACAGGTTACTAAGCAGCCGTAGACGCTTGCGCCCGCGCCGCCTTCCCCTAATAGACGCAACTCGGTTTCTGGAATCGTAAACTGCGTAAATCCGCAATCCAAGCAAACAATTAGCTTCCGGAACCAGTTCCGCCCACAACTGTGTGACTCCGCGATTCCGGTACTATTTACCCGGCTACACGCATAACATCGCTTCTCGAACCGACGGGCACACGAGCGTGGATTGTGGTCCCAGGCCGGGGGCGCGAATCGATCGAAAACGTTCCCTCCACCAGTTTTACTCGCTGCTCCATTCTGGTCAGACCGAGCCCTCGGCCTTTCCTGGCTGCTTCAAGGTCAAAGCCAGTGCCCGAGTCGCTAACCGTCAGATGAATCTCATCCGCCTCACCCAACAAGCGCACCTCGAACTTATGGACCCCGCTGTGCTCCACCCCGTTGTGCAACGCTTCCTGTAGAACCCGGAACAGGCAAATAGAAATGTCCGGCGGCACGAGGGTGGGGAGACCGTGGTTCCTGAAATCAATCTCTACTTTCTTCCGCTCCCCGAACTCTGCGCAGAAGCTGCTCATAACCGCAGCGATGCCGAGATATTCCAGTCTCGGAGAGTACAATTCGTGTGCCGAAGCTTTGACATCGGTCAGTATTTCCAAGGTTTGCGTCCATACTGTGTTCATGCGGTCAAGAAGTTCAACGGTCTGATCGGGGAGGTTGTTCTTGAGTTGTTCGATCCCAATTGCCAATAGAGCGAGGCGCTGACCAATGTCTTCGTGAAGGTCTCTCGCGATCCGGTTACGTTCCCGTTCTTCTGCCTCAATCACTCTGCGGCTCATGCGGGAAAGAGCCTCTTCCGCCCGCTTGCGCTCAGTGATGTCCTGCAAAATGCAAGCCACGCGATCAACGCCGCCGGGACCTTCGATGGGGAAGTTCGAGATCAGTAAGTCCCTTTCGCCGAGCACAGGATACGTGTATCGCATCTCGTACCTGACGACTTTACCTCGAAAACACTCATCCAACTTTTCCTTGACGACCGTCTCAAAGATCCCCTTGTTCAAAACTTCTGGGACTAAACGCCCCACGACTTGGTCCTTCGTCATGCTCCGTTGGCTGAGGAACTTACGATTCGCGATTAGGTAGCGATATTCTCGGTCGACAACCGCAATCATCTCCTCCGAACCTTCCACAGCCTTCTCGTATTCTCGTAGCTTGTCCTCCGCAAACTTACGTTCTGTGATATCCAGCGACACGCCGAGCATCCGCTCGGGGTTACCGTTCGTAGCGTAGTAGAACTTGCCTCGCGCTGCCAGCCATCGAACCATCCCGTCGGGCCGCACGATGCGAAATTCTGCCGCGTACAATTTTCGGTTTCGCCTTGCATCTGCGATCGCTTCTGAGACTTGCTGTCGGTCATCAGGATGTACGCGACGAATGAACTCCTCAACACTTGCGGCATAGGTGTCGGACGGGATTCCGAAGATAGCCTGCAAGTCGCCGAACCAAAAATCCCGTCCGCTCTTGACATCCGATTCCCACGACACCGATGTGCTAGCTTGCATTGCCAAACGGAGCCGATCATTGGCCAAACCGAAATGGAAAGCCAGTTCGCGTCTGGCGAGGTACTCCTTTATGTAGGCGGCACTCGCCAGACCCACAATCGCGGCGATCGCGACAAGTATGCGAAGCGTACGCAGACCAACGTTCTCATTCCGCTTGAAAAGCTCCCACACAATCGGGACAGAGATCATCACAACCACGAGCATCGCCCACGCCGACCCTTGTGAGCTTTGGCTGCTGTCGGATCGCGTCGCTGTCGCTTCCACTCCCGGTGCCTGGCGGGCGCGTAGCGGTACCCACACAAACCAGCAGACAGAGGCGGTAAGGCCAAGACCATACAGCTTGCCGTTGACGTATCCTCCTGAGTCAATTGCAAGGTTGGCGACTGCGGAACTTAAGGCGTACAAGGTGGAGGCGCCCAACAGATGAAGATAGGTTGACTTCCAAGCACCCTGCACGCGAAGTCCCAAAATACCCAGAGCCAAGACGAGCACCAAGTTCTCTGACAGGTAGAGAACGTCAAATCGCAAGGCGTAGCTGGTGGCGTCCCGGAAATATTGATAGGGAAAGACCGCGTACCCATAAAGAAAGCTCCAGAAAAACAGCAAGAGCAGAGAGTTTAGGATCGCGCGGTACGGCTTGCGGTCGCATATGTTCCAGTGTGGAAGGGTTACCACAGCCGCCATGAGCGGTACGATGTGCAGGAACAACACCGGATCAGCAATCGAATTGTCGGGTACCTCGATGCCCAGTCCAAGCTCGTAGTACAGATAAAGACCTTGATGTAGCGACCAAAGGCAGTAGGCAATTGCGAGGAACATCCAGAATGGCCGACCTCTCAGCACGTTCTGGATTCCGTTGCGGATGGCAAAACTAGTCGCCAAAAACAAGAGCAGGAAGTAACTGATCCCGCTGTATGAAAATAATGCAGAACCTGGCTTTACGGCGAGTGAAAGGACGGCCTTGATAACTAGGATTCCGATTAGCGCCGTCGGCCAAGAAGAAAATCTTAGCCCCGTTCCGTGATCCGACGAGAATGGTTTTCTCATGATTCCCGAAGACCGCTAAAGATAAAACCGCCGATCAAAGGTGGAAACAAATGCCACTTCGCTCTCTCGCCGATCCGCGAGGGATCGGGATAGAAACACCACCTACTGCGAGCATAAACGCGTCACAGGTTTTATACGCGCCTTTTCTCGCTCGGGGCAACTTATCATTTGAGCTGCAGTTTTGCGGACTAATACGCTAACTAGATTCGGAGCGATTGCGAAAGCGGAATTCTGGCAATTCTGTTGGCCCTCACCTTTTTAATCCGAGTGCTGGCAACTCGCAAACATACACTTCGGAGTTCGACTCATCCATCCAATCAGTTCTCTGTACCAGCGAGAGACTGCTCTTAGGCCGCCGCGGAATTACTGACGCGCGGTCACGTGTCGGATCGCACCGTCCAAATTGGGACGACTGTCCGAAACGGTTCGTAATCCTCGTCCACGAGAACGCGGACTGCTGACGTTTACAAGGGGCCTCCGCTTCCTCATGGTTCACAACGCAACTCTTCGAGTGTAGTTGGTAACTTCGTAACTCTATTTAGAATTCGTTGCTCCGTGAGTTCGGTTGTTGCGCAGGCGCAACCTTCGATAGTGCTGAAGACTGGTCCCCCCGTGGGCGCACGGAGGCCGCGTAAGAGCGTGCAGCGTTGCCCAACAATCGTCTGTATGACACCTGTAGTTCTTGGAGTCGGATGCCACCAACAGGAAGCGCAGCATGAAAGGCAACAAAACGCTAGCAGGTTTGATTTACGAAGATCCCTTTGAGTCTTTGGACGTTATAGCCGAGTACTTCAGATCGGACTGCAGCCAGCAGTATCTCGCAGAAAAGATGTTTGAGTAACGCAGGAGTGTCTACAGCCATCCGTTGAATCAAAACACCTCGACAGGTGCCGCATGGCCCGAAGCAGCGCCGAGTCGAGCATCCCTTGTAACTAACGCGGCTCCGAGTTTCTCAGCAAGGACGATGTAGGCAGCATCATAGGCAGAAAAGTTGTGACGGAGTTGCCAGATGCGGGGCAGGAGCACGAGGTGGGGATATCGCGTAACACGGAGATCCAGCAGGTCGCGGACCGCCTCGTCAGCACGACGTGTAGAGACCGCTCTTTGCAATGCTAGACGCCTGAGTACCTGGGTTACCTCAAGATCAAGGAGGTGAGGCGCGTGCAGGGTTTCGTTACGCGAATAAATTCGCCTCTCAATGCTCTGGCCCGCAGATGTCTGAAGAAGCCAGTCAACTGCGGCAGACGCATCGAGGACAATCATCGCGCCTCGCGCTCTTCTCGCACCAGGCGAGCGGTATCGATCTGCGCTGAAACCGGCTTACGCTGGTGCAGCCGCTCCCGCAATTCTGCGAGCGTTGGCCGCTCCGCAATTTCTTTGATCTCAGCTAACAAATAGTCCGAAAGCGACATACCTGCCATAGCAGCGCGAGCTTTCAGGCCGCGGTGCAGGGCATCGGGTACATTTCGAAGCTGAATCATCTTAGTCATGCTATAAGCATACTTTCATGTTATAAACATGTCAACAAAGAATTGGCCTCTCCCGCAACTTGTCGAACGCGTGCAACCGAGCCCGGGGATGATATACACCCAGGCCCGGAGACGACGGCTGCGGAGGCAGCAAGCGGGCGACCAACGGACGCAACGAACGACGCCCCGTCCGAGGCAAAGCAGGAGTTGGCCTCACGTTCTGCTTGACGCGTTAGCGCTCATGAAGCAATCCATCAGCTTGGAAAAGCGGAGGCGAAACGCAGTGTTTGCCTTCCCACTTTCCGGCCGGAGGTTCCTCTTAGTCGGGCCGTCACAGGAACCGCGAAATTTCAGCTGACACTCTTTTGTCTGGGGGCTGGTATTTTCGCCAGTTCCTCTTCGGCACCCGGCGGCTTAGCGTCTCCGCATGCCTGTGTGTGTCACCTCCCCGGTCGACGGAGGAAAAAGCTCTTTGAGGTGAGGGAGTCACCAAAATTGAGCCGACCGGCCAGTAAGGAGCAACTCCGAATTAAACCTGTTTTCGGTCGGCGTTGCAGAGACGTTTAGAAACCCAGGCGTAGGTCCGACTGCACCGAGCTAGCAAATCGCAGAGAAGATTAGGAGTTCTTCATGAAAACCCGAGTCATATTGTTTGCATTGCCCATTTGCTTGATTGCAACGATCGCCACCGGGCAGCAGGTCTCGGTGAACTACAACCACAGCCAGAGTTTCGCAAACTACCACACCTACGCCTGGGGCTCGAACAACGCCAACCAGATCCAGAATTCGATACTGGCGCAGGTGGCGCAACAGGATATCGATTCGGCTCTTCAGGGCAAGGGGCTGCAGAAGGTACAGGAGAGCCAGAATCCTGACTTGATCGTGACCGGCAACGGCGGGTTGAGGCAGCAGACCTCCTACAGTGCCTGGGGCATGCGCGGGATCGGCGGCGGCATGGGCGGCATTACCCCGGAGCAAAACGTCGAGGGAACCATGGTCGTGGACCTCTATGACGCGAAGACGCAGTCTTTGGTCTGGCGCGGGATTGCTCAAAACACGCTGAACAAGAACGGCAATAAGAATCAGCAGATGGTGGAGAAAGCAGTCCGGATGATGTTCAAGCAGTGGCCCCAGTAAACGACGGTAGCAAGCTGGGCCGACTCGAACAGAAAAAAGGCCAAGGCTCTGCCTGCCAAACCCGAGACCCTGCCAAACCCGAGACGAGGAGAAAAACCATGATCAGACGTTCTTATTTCTACCTGGTGATTGGTGTGCTTTACGTCAGCGTCGCGAATGCTCAATACCCGGTGGTGGACGCCATAGCCAACAAGGTGGCCCAGAAGTATCAGCAGTCGAGCTGTGAGCAGTTGTGGCAGCAGAGATCCCAGAAGAAGCCGCCGACTCAACAAGAGCAGGAAGCCGCGCAGATGTTACGTAACGATGCAAAGATGCGCGCCTCATTCGTCAACATCGTTGCGGCTCCCGTCGTCAACAAGATGATCGAATGCGGGATGATCCCGTGATGCTGCCCGGGCGACGACCTCGCCGAATGCTTAGTTCAAGTACGAGGAAGGTCGTATCAGCAAAGGAGCACAGAGCATGAAACGGGGGCACAGGGAGATAGGCGTCATCCTGGGAGTCGCGGCATTTCTTCTCGTTGCCATGCTGATGGTGCCATCGGTCGCGGCACAGCAGGTCACAGGCCAGTTGGGCTCGCCCACCGCTACGACCTCCATCGACGGAAAACAACTCCCGCCACCGCCCCCGAAATTCGGCGGAGTCATCAAGGAAAGCGCCAAAGAGTCCACTCCTTGGTGGCCACCGCGAATCGTGCCGCCAAAGGGCGCGCCTAACGTGCTCCTCATCATGACCGACGACCAGGGCTATGGTGTCTCGGGTACTTTTGGTGGCGTCATCCCGACGCCGGCGCTCGACCGGATTGCCAAGGCCGGATTGCGCTACACACAGTTCCACTCCACGGCTCTGTGCTCGCCGACGCGAGCGGCTTTGATCACCGGCCGCAACCACCACTCGGTCGGCTTCGGCGTCATTGGAGAATTGTCCACCGGCTACCCGGGCTACGATTCCATCATCGGTCCGGAAAGTGCCACGATCGGCGAGATCCTGAAAGAGAACGGCTACGCCACGTCGTGGTTCGGCAAGAATCACAACACGCCAAGCTTCCAGTACAGCAGCGCAGCGGGTCCTTTCGAACAATGGCCTTCGGGCATGGGCTTCCAGTATTTCTACGGGTTCATGGGCGGCGAGACCGACCAGTGGGAACCCTACCTGTTCCGTGACCATACTCAGATTTTTCCGTGGGTCGGAAAACCTGGATACAACCTCATCACCGACATGGCGGACGAAGCCATCAAGTACATGCGCGATCTGAACGCAGCTGCTCCCGATAAGCCATTCTTCGTCTATTACGTGCCCGGAGGCAGCCACTCGCCCCACCAGCCGAAGCAGGAGTGGATCGACAAGTTTCACGGCAAGTTCGATATGGGCTGGGAAAAGATGCGCGATGAAATCTTCGCCAACCAGAAGCGGCTCGGCGTTATTCCCCCGAACACCACGCTGACACCCTGGCCCGACGGACAGGCGGCGTATGGGGGAGCCAAGCTGCCCAGGTGGGACTTGCTTACCGATCTGGAAAAAAAGATGTATGCCCGCGAGGCGGAGGTATTTGCCGGCTACACCGCCTATACCGACAATGAGATTGGCCGCGTTATACAGAACGTCGAGGAGATGGGCAAGCTCGACAACACGCTCATTATCTACATCGTTGGCGACAACGGCACCAGCGCGGAAGGTAGCGTGTACGGCACGTTCAACCAGCTGACCGCCTACAATGGCATCCTTAACCCGCCAGCCGTCAAGGCCGTCCAGGTGATGAATGCATTGCACTATGAAGACTGGGGCTCGGACAAGACCTACCCACACATGTCAGTGGCCTGGTCATGGGCATTTGATACGCCTTTCAAGTGGACGAAGCAGGTAGCGTCGCATTTCGGCGGGACCCGGCAGGGCCTGGCCATTTCGTGGCCCGGCCATATTAGAGATGTGGGCGCGATTCGCACCCAGTTCCATCACATGATTGACATCGTCCCGACCATCCTTGAAGCGGCTGGCATCCCGGCGCCGGATACGGTCAACGGGATCAAGCAGAAACCGATCGAAGGCGTGAGCATGGCTTACACCTTTGATCAGGCAAACGCGAATGCGCCGTCGAAGCGCGACACGCAGTATTTCGAGATGGTCGGCAACCGCGCCATCTATCACAACAGTTGGATTGCCGCCACCACACCACCATCTCCATCCTGGGAGTTGGGAACGGGCACGATGCCGGCCCTCAACGACTACCACTGGGAACTCTATAACATCGGCGAAGACTACTCGGAATACAACGACCTGGCAGCCAGCAATCCCGACAAGCTGAAAGAGTTGCAGGCTCTGTTCCTGACCGAGGCGGCGAAATACCAGGTCTTACCGCTGGATAACTCGGGCTTTGTGCGTTTGCTGGCGCCGAAACCAAGCGCGGTCGCCGGACGAACCGATTTCACCTACACGGGTGAAAATGTCGGCATTCCCGTCGGCAATGCTCCCAGCATTTTGGACCGAGACTACACAATCACAGCGAACATTACGGTCCTTGACGGCGGCGCCGAAGGAGTGATTGCGACCATGGGTGGCCGCTTCGGTGGCTACGGTCTCCTGCTGAGTCACAGCTTCAATTGGTGGCTCAAATCCGATCTGTTTAAAAAAATAGGACTGGGGCTGCTGATTCTGGGACTGCTTCTCGTTTGGGTAGGTAGA
Source organism: Terriglobales bacterium (assembly GCA_035483835.1). GTDB lineage: Bacteria > Acidobacteriota > Terriglobia > Terriglobales > Acidobacteriaceae > JABDBE01. The sequence continues at coordinate 1,111 of DATHPO010000339.1, read as the reverse complement.
AACGGAAGGTGGAGGAAACGTTTCGGATACGCCTGCTTGCTGGTCGCCGTGCTTGGACTAGTTGCCGTGTTTGCGACTGACGTGTTTGGAATCGGTCGAGGCAGACCCGTATTCGTTTACAACTTTCTTGATCTGGAGCGTTTCCGCTGGATAGGGTTGTCCTCACTTGATGCGGGCAAGCACACCATCGTGTTCGATTTCAAATACGATGGACCTGGTCCTGCTAAGGGTGGTACGGGCGTGCTCTCGGTCGACGGCAAAGAGGTCGCACGCAAGACAATTGAGCACACGATTCCGTTGCTCATGTCCATAGACGAGACCTTTGACATCGGGCTCGATACCCGCACTCCCGTGGATTTCAGCTATGACGTGCCGTTCCGCTTCACGGGGACCATCGACAAGCTGAACTATAAGCTCGGGCCGGAGCAGTTGTCGGCAGAAGATAAACAGAAAGCGGCGGAAATGCTCGCCAGAGCCAAGGACTAGGCGTGAAGAAATGGATTTCCGCGAATCACGACGATTGACTTGGGAAACGCAGAAACTTAAGGAGAAGATGAGATGAGCCACAACCACTTTACTCTGGGCTTCGCCTTGAAGTCGCCCGCGGACTCGAAGGCGGTGGGGGAAGAACTTCCGCCACTGATGTCGGAGTTGTTTCAAGCGGAGGATGCAATCGGCACAATTCACTACTCGCGTTTTACAGTGCTGAGCGAAAAGACTCTACTGTTCCTTGGCGACTTCGATGGCGAGTTCACACAACTGATGGCTGATCTCGCCAAACATGCCGGGCCGGTCTTCGACGCAATCTTCCAGCATGTCGACAACCCGCCGCCCACTCCGGTGGCGAACAATGTAGATGCTTTCGTCGAATGGGCGGCGGAGCACCTTGTCCATGCAGTGAACCTATACACCGCGTACGAAGGCGTGACGGTCAAGGAGATTAAGGCTATGGCGGCCGCGGCTGGCATCGCTGGCGCCACTAAACAGCTCCCATTCCTGGTGATCCTGCCCATCAAGTCGAAACTGGCTTACATCGAGGTTCAACTGATCCTGCGTGCGCGGGGACACGGCACAACCAAAGACCTGGACAAAGTTGGGACACCGCACTTCG
>DATHPO010000338.1:0-6840 GCA_035483835.1 Terriglobales bacterium | reverse complement strand
ACGGGTTGGGATAGAGCTCCAGCGCGCCAGCTTTAGGTGGAGGGTTACCGTCCTCGCTCTTTCGATTGCAAGGCGGGTTCCCAATTCCACCATGGCCACGTTTCCGGAGGCCCCCCTATAATCCTGGACGGTCGGATCTCCCGAGTCCAGCTTGAAACCCTGGCTTTTCCTCTGCGGATCTTCCCAAGCGTAGCGTGGTTGAAGCGCTGGTTCGCAATACGCCCCGCCTTCGTTGGTTTACCCGCAGTCTCGTTCCACCGCAAGCGTACGGCTTAAACACCGGCTCTGAGTCCGGCCACCACGCTGCCGATGGAACCGCCAAGTGTCCAGAGCCCCTTTGCCCACTCCCGGTGTTGCCGAGAATTGGGGAGACATGAACTGCCCCCTGAGAGGACATTACTCCTCCGTCTTAGCTCATACGGGCTCATGCGCCAATCCCGCCGCCTCTCCTCTCCTTCGGCAATAGCCTCGTGCGAGGAGTCTACGCAGGTTGCTACCAGCCCCTGCTGCCAGCGGAACCTTCTCGACGTTATTCTGCGTATCTTTCCTTGGTTGCCTGGTCCCCTGCCACGGCGGTCCCATCGGGTGCATGCACCTGTTGACTTCCCCGATGTCATCGGCCTTCCCCCTAGGAAGGATGGGTTGGCTTCCCGCTTCATTCCACGAACGCGACTTTTCGTGGGTGAGTTTTCGAGACTGCAGACATTTCGTTATGTTCAGGCCCCCAAGTTTGTTTGCCTCCCAGATCGCTCCCACCGCTATGGCAATGCCAAAGGGCGGCCGAGGCTTCTACATCCGGGCAGAACGTGCTTCGTTGCCTCCGCACGCACCGGATATGCTAGCCGTCCGAAACAGGCAATTGACGGCACAAGGACTTGCACCTTGCTAGATCCGCAGCATTGTCGACCGCTCCCCTTCCCTCCTCACTCTCCGCCAACGATCTTCTGTCTTTGTTCGAATGATTCATCGGTACTACACCGTCGTGTGACTCCTCGGGGACGTACATGTGGGCCGTGCGGCTATTGCCTTCGCCCACCGTCCTGCTGCCTGGTTTTGCCGCAGGTGTCTCCGAGGTCTCCCGGTTCTCGTGCATGAAGTTTCTAGGCGTGCCTGGGGTCTTCGACTACGCCGGACTGAGCAGGAACTCGCGCTAGCGCTCCTGCTCATGTTGCCTACCGCGCATATTTAAGACGGCGGCGTCCGGATTGTATCTTTTGTAGGGTCGAGGTCTGGCGCCATGCCTCTTAGGTCCCGCCTACCTGGGGCTCCCCGTTTCCTCTGGGAGTGGACTCACTAGCGGAACCGTAAACCGGTTTCCAGACCCCGCCACTTCGAACGTAGCGTGCGGATTTCCCGCACTACGCTCTCCTGTTGGCTTCAAGTCAAGGTTTATACGCCCTCTGGGACAGGAGCCGCTTTCGCGAGTGCTGGCCGTCTCAGCCTATAGTCGTTGTATAGTCCGAGCCTGCGATAGATCCACTCGCTACTCCACCGTTTCCATCCCTGGCCTTTGCGCAGTCTGGATCGCATCAGATGCCGCCGGATCTTCATTTCGACCCAGTCTCTGATCTTCGAAAAACAGCGACTCGAATGACCGATCCGAAAATAGTTCATCCAACCTCGAAGGATGGGATTGATCTCCTCAATCACTTCTCCCACGGGTTGGCTGACGTGTTGCCGAAAGACTTCCCTGAGCTTGGCAAAGAGCGCCGTTCGTTTCTTCATCTTCGGCACGAATTGCGGTCGCCACTTCTGGTTACGGCCCAGAACCAGGCGATATTCAAATCCCAGGAACCCGAAGCTTTCGCCTTTTCTCAGATCGATTGTCCGACTCTTGTCTTCGTTGACCTCGACTCGTAGTCTCGCCAGCTCCTCTCGCAATCGCTTGTCCACTGCCCTCATGAGCCAGTCATTCCGCGGATGGGAGTCGATTAAAATCACCATGTCATCCGCAAACCGCGCGTATTGCACATGGGTATATTTTCCGCGCCGCGTGGTGGCTATCGCCCTCTCCAGCATTCTGTCTACCTCGTTGAGATAGAGATTGCTGAGCAAGGGTGAAACCACTCCGCCTTGTGGAACTCCTTTCTTCCCAGTCGACTTCAGGATCCGATTGAGTAGTTTCATCACCATCGCGTCCTGTACCCGTCGAGCCACCTTCGCCAGCAGCAGATAATGCTGAACATCGTCGAAGTAGGCTCGCAAATCAAGATCGATGATGCGTGTCTTCTCTTCCATGATCGCTTGGTCCACTCGGAGCACCGCTTCTTGAGCTGTCCGCTTCGGTCGGTATCCGTACGACCCCGATTGGAAATCGGCTTCGAAGATCGGCTCCAGGATGAGCTTGAGCGCACCCTGGACCACACGGTCACGAATGGTGGGAATCGAAAGCACGCGGACCTTATTGCCCCCGTCCTTCGGGATCTCCTTTTTTCGTACCCGCATGGGTTGATACGTGTGCTGGACCAGTTCGTCCTGAATCTGTTTCAGAAAATTTTCCCTTCCGCTTTCCTCAATGGCTGCAAACGTGACCCCGTCGATTCCCGGAGCTCCGTCATTGCTTTTCGCCATCCAGTAGGCTTCCTGGAGCGTTTCCATCTTGCAGACATGAACGTACAGTCCCCAGAATCGCCAAGTCGGTTCAGCCTTCGCCTTGACGTATAGACTCCTTCTCAGGTCTTGCAAACTGCTGGGTGTCTTTGTCATTTCACCCTTGCCTTCCTTTTTGTTGGAGTCACTACCCACAGCAGGGCCTCTTCGCTCCACGGCCATTACGCCGTTTCCCCGCTACTACTGGCCCCTCCGCCACCCTCTCGCCATCCTTCCTTTTCCCGGTGTTGCCGGTTATAGGTCAGATCTGCTCCAGTGATTTCTCCCTGGGACGAGGAGGGCTTCTCCAGTTGCTTAATGTGTCCTTGCCATCGTGCTGTCGCTAATACCCCGCCAAAGTGGTTCGCCGTTTCAGTCAGTTTGCGACGCGCCATGCTGCCTTCATCCAGCTCCGAAGATTTCGGCCTTTGGGGCGACTATCTTTCGAGGCTACTTTGCGTTTACTTTCGTTACGGCCCGATGACTTGCTCACCATCCTGAAAGATGGCTTTGTCAATAGACTTAAGAGATTCGGTTTCCCTCCTCCCCTCTATCCAAGCTACGAGGTTCTGACTTTTGCCTCGGTGGGCTTACCTCCCACTGAACACATCAGCCTTTCTCTTTCTTTTCTGGACATGCCGGAGCTGGATACCCACCCCGCCTAGCCCCTGTCCACGCTTCACTGGGTCCCTCGCGGTATCAGTGCAAGACTCGGGGCCGAGCAGATCGCTAGTCTTTACTCGTAAGGCTCTTTCATCCTCTGCTTCATGCCGGTTTATCCCGGCGCACAAACATCGCGATTACACTCAGGTGCGCCCGGACTGTCCGGTACCCAGAACGCGGCCATGTGGACATGGTTACCCGACCAAGGCGTACACAGGGCAGCTAGTTAATCCCGTCGCCGCCGTGAAACCGAATCGCATCTGCGAACCCCACAGGCCCGAGACATCGTAGCGGTTGCCGGCGATGGTCGCCGTATCGCCAGTGAAGGTTGTAGTCCCGAAATTCCCGAAATAATTCGCCGTGGCCGGGATCGAAAACCACGACACACCCTGGTCGATTCGAGCACTCCAGTAGAGCGGCCACAGCCGAGAGACCGGATTGATACGCGGAGATATTGAGTTGGCCGCGACCGGCAGCACCCGTCTCGGGAATTCCGGGAGCGGCTTGCGAACGCCGAGTCGAGGAATCGTCTTCATCCTGCTCTGTCTGAATTGGAATGGCCACATCACTCATAAGCTTGCTCCTTGTCCCCCACTGCTCTTGCCAAAAATCGCGTCTCGCCATGCTGCAACCACTAGACTTAGCAAGGTCGAATTTTCGTGGTTTTTGGCACACCCTCATCAAGGGTCATCGCCCAGCATTGCCATGTCCGGAGGCGGACCAAAAATAAGCAGCACGTTGCCAGACTGGACCATCTGCGAGGTGATACGGACAGGCTTTGGCTCATCGTTGACGCGTACCCACTCATCCCCTCTTTTCGCCTCGGTTCTCAAGACTTGCCGATTTTTCCCCATGAACAAACGGACCTGCTCACCGTCGGCACGTTCGCCAAAGAAGATTCGATCATAGGGTTCGTCGATAGCTTGGGCATCGTGCATTGCTCTCGCCGCTGCCCGCGATTCGAGCGAACCCAGTTCGTAGTCGCCAGGCTTGGGGCCCGAAATTCGTTGCGGCTTCTGAGGGGACACTCGGTCTGTTTCTCTCATTGAGCTAGGAGGCATTTTCCATCACCTGCGGTTTAGCCGGGAACCAGTCAGGTAGCGTCCCCGTGCGAGCATAGACGTCCAGTTCTTCGCGACTCATGCGTTCAAACAAGCGATTCATTTCTGTGACTTCGCTTCGCCGCACGAACTGCCCGAGCTCCTCAGCCACCTGTTTCTGCACGTCGCAGAGCTTGCCAATTATGCTGGTGTCAACTTCATAAACCTCAACCACCTGGAAATCGTCGCCTTTCCCGATGCCTTTCAGCGTTTTGGTGACAAGACCGGTTCTCCCGCCGGGAACGCTCGCCAGGTCGGGACTTAGAGCGCGTTCTTCAATGACCTGAAGCATTCTCTGATGCAGATCATTCAGAACTGCGAGACGGTACTCTTTTCGAGCAAGCCCATGTTTCAACGCACGCTTTGCGTAAGCGGCGGCGATCGTCTCTACACGCGTGAGGAAGCGCCGATCAATCTTCCAGCGTGCCAAGGTACTCCTGCCGATTCCCACCTCCGCAGCTATTTTTTCGTCGGAAAGACAGTCTTCCGCGACCAGTTGTGCAGCTTTTTCTCGTTTTTTGGTGCCATTTTGTCTCATTCGTAGCCGTTCGGAGTCTTCGCCAAATGAAGCTCCGAAGTCCCCGATTGATCAAGCGAGCGTTCGATCTCCAGAACAACAAGCGGAGCGGCTTTGATTGCTGCTGCCAGCCGAGCTTCGTGTACAGCAAACCTACCAAAGGAAATTCGTGCCGTGGCCGTCTCAACGACGAGCTCATAGGGCCCACACTCTTGTTTCCCTTGGTTCTGTTTCGCCATGTTGCGACCTTTTTTCTGCCTACGCAGCTGGGCTTGCTTTTCAGGAGTCATAGTCAGCCTTTGGTGCGCGAGTTGTAGCGTGTTTGTTTTGAGCAGCCTTTGAATTTGTAGAGGCAAACTTCGGCGGGCTGATTGTGAATTTCAGTTGGTTCCGATTGTGGTTCCATTATGGTTCCAATAAGAGAGGACGAAACAGGCAGGAATGTTGAGCTATACGTTGCAGAATCAACAGATAGCTTTGGGTGACTACAGCCCTGAAAAGGCTGGCGTCGGCGGTTCAACTCCGTCCCTGGCCACCATGTTTTCAGCAACTTACCCTCTCGCCTTCCCGCATTTGGGTCCGTTATGGGTCCAATTCCGTCCGTTTACTGCACACGTTTTGATAGGCTGCTGAGCTTTTCGATCGCTCTTTGCTGCGACTCCTGCCGCCCGTCGCCCATTTCCGTCGCCGACTTGGTTGAGAGTGCTGCGCTCGATTGGAATCACAATTATGTGGTTCATTCTCGCGCTGCTAACTCTTTGGGCAGTGGCAGCTCTTTACGTCGATTTTCGGATTCCGGCGTTACGCATTCCGGTGACTTTGATTTACGTTCTCGGGATTATCGCGATTTTATTCAAGTTCAAAGGATCCCGTTGGGCTGCCGTCCTGTGTATCGCGGGCTTTTGTTGCGTGCTCGCCTGGTGGTTCACCTTAAAGCCTTCGAATGAGGGCAATTGGCAACCCGACAGTGATCGAACAGCCTGGGCTGAAATAGACGGAGATCGCGTCACAATTCACAATTTGCGCATCTGCAACTATCGCACCGAAACCGACTACACGAATTGCTGGAGCGATCGGACAGTCTATCTTTCACAGATCCGGGCTGCCGACTTCTTCCTAACGAATTGGGGGATACCCTTTGCCAGCCACCCGATTGTCAGCTTTCAATTTGGAGACAACCAGCATGTCGCATTTTCCATTGAGGCACGCTACAAAGCTGGGCAAGCGTACTCGACAATTCTTGGATGTTTTCGTCAGTACGGTCTCATTTTTGTTGCGGCGGATGAGAGCGACGTTATCCGATTGCGCACCAACTACCGCAAAGATAATGAAGAAGTGTATCTGTACCGCGTCAAGGTAGAACCAGACGTGGCGCGGGCTATGTTCCTCACCTATGTCACCTACCTGAACAACTTGAGAGATCATCCCGAGTGGTACAACGAAGTGACAAGAAACTGCACGACCACTCTCGAAAAACCGCTTGCTGCTGACGTTAACAACCCGCAGCCCTGGAGCTACCAATTTCTACTAAACGGCAAGCTGGATGAGTTGCTGTATGACCGGGGACGATTGGTTACTGGTGGGCTTCCATTCCCAGAGTTGAAGCAACGTGAGCATATCAACGCTGCGGCCCAAGCGGCAGACGGCTCTCCTGATTTCTCCGCGCTGATTCGGGCAGGGCGGATCGGATTTTGAATCTTTGTGGAGCGGTCTCTGAGTGATGATAGAGATTGAAGAAACTGAGGTCGCCATGAATCAACTTCGAGAAGTAAGATCACCGCTGGACTGTACCCCATAAACGCTAGCGTCCGGATTGACAGTTTACGGAGCTGAATACCCACCCCGCCTGCTCTGTGACTTGTCCCGTTAACGTGGTATCACGCGGGCACGGGAGTCAGTTGGTATCCGAGTTCTTTGGCTGTGGCCTCCAAGCGGTGGATGCGGCGTTGGCGATAACGGTTTTCGAATGCG